>DATJWT010000265.1:0-2250 GCA_035500975.1 Binataceae bacterium (SeqCode) | reverse complement strand
GTTCAACTCCCAGGATGCGCGCGACCCGAACTACAACATGACTGTTTACGACCCCATGTGGGCGTTGATCGAAGAAGCGGGCATTCCCGTCACCTTTCACATCGGCACCGGCCGCGACCCACGCGGCGCAAGCAAGGAAGGCGGCGCCGTGATGAACTACGTGGCGCACGCGCTGGTGCAGGCGATCGAACCGGTCTCGGCGTTGTGCTCCTCGGGAGTGCTCGAGCGTTTCCCGAAGCTCAAGTTCGCGGCGATCGAAAGCGGCATCGGATGGGTGCCGTGGGCGCTGGATGCGATGGACGAGGGCTACATCAAGCATCACATGTGGGCGTACCCCAAGCTCAAGATGCTACCCAGCGAATATTTCCGCGCGCACGGCGCAGTCGCATTCCAGGAAGATCGTGCCGGTCTGGGATTGGCAAAGCAATTCGATCTCGTCGACAACTTCCTGTGGTCCAACGACTACCCGCATCACGAGGGCTCCTGGCCCCATTCGGCGGAAGCAATCGAACGCCAGATGGGACATCTCAGCGAGACGGAACGCGCAAAGATACTGGGCCTCAATGCCGCAAAGATGTTCAACTTCGACGTCCCGCGCCTGCTCGCCTATCGCAGCAACTGAAGTCCCTCTCCTAACACCTCTCCCCGAGGGGAGAGAACGGCGCCATCTTTCGGCGCCTGGTGAGGGACCTTATTCGGCGCGAGGCGAAGCCCGCGCGATTAAGGAATTCTGTTCTTCATCAACCTCTCACAGCCACTCCGGCAGGCGTGCTACACTCCCCGCAACCCTGAACGATCGGTATGTGCGCTGAAAGGAAGATCCCATGAAATTCCACTGGTTCGCCGAAGTCACCTACCCGCACCTCCCCGCCGATTTCAGGGAGCGCTACAAGTCCGCGTGGGTCACTCCACCCGCGCATCTCATCGATGGCCGCAAGGCCGGCGAGATGTACCGGATGTTCATCCGCCTGATGCAGCTCGCGGACCAGGTCGGCTTCGACGGCCTCACCGTCAACGAGCATCATCAGACTCCGCTCGCCGTCACGCCCTCTCCCAATCTGCTCGCCGCCAGCCTCGCGTCATCGACCAAGAACGCCGCCATCACCGTCGTCGGCAATTCACTCGCGCTCTACAATCCTCCCACTCGCGTCGCGGAAGAGTATGCCTACCTCGATTGCCTTTCCGGCGGACGGCTCGCCGCGGGCTTCGTGCTCGGCACCCCGATGGACTCCACCTTCGCGTACGGCATGACTCCCGTCGAAATGCGCGAGCGCTTCGATGAAGCGCGCCGCCTCATCCTGCGCGCGTGGTCCGAGCCCGAGCCGTTCGCATTCAACGGCAAGTACACGCAACTGCGCTATGTGAATATCTGGCCGCGCCCGATTCAGAAGCGGCTACCCATCTGGGTGCCCGGCGGGGGCGGCAGCGTCGAGACCTGGGATCTCGTTATCGATAATGAATATTGCTACGGCCACCTCTCCTTCTCGGGACTGTATTCGTCGAAACCGCTGGTCGATGCGTTCTGGGAATACGTCGACAAGCGCGGTGGCACGATGAACCCGCATCGGATGGCCTTCACGCAGATGGTGTGTCTCGCCAACACCGATGCGGAAGCGGAAAAGCAGTACTACGAAGCCGTGCGATATTTCCATCGCAATGCCGCCCCTGCGCAGGGCTTCCTGAATCCACCCGGCTACACGACCGTGCGCTCGATGAAGTCGCAGGGCGATCAGCTCAAGATCGGGCAAAGCAAGCTTACCGCCGAAGATCGCGTACGCGCGGCCCGCGGCGAGATGAGCTTCTGGGAGTACGACGAAAAGGGTTACATCATTGCCGGCACGCCGGCGCGCGTCCGTCAGCGCCTGCGCGAGTTGATCAAAGACCTGCGCGTCGGCCAGCTAATCGCGACCCCGCACATGGGCAACCTGCCCGAAGATGTCGGCGCGGAGAACACGCGCCTGTTTGGACTCGAAGTCGCACCGCATCTTCGCGACCTGTGGGCCGATCAACCCGACAACTGGACTCCCGAGATCAGCCAGGATCTCGTGCGCGCCAACGCCCCCCGCAAATCAACCAACGGCGCCCCCGCGGAAGCATAGCCCCATCTCAGTAGCGCGGGCGTCCCGCCCGCGAAGAAGGGCGATTCCTGTCGCGCGACAAAATCCTGGCGAGCAAAAAGACGCAGCCTAAGCCTGCGCCACCAGGAAGTCTCATTTGTCATTCCCGCGGATGATGCGCGCGGAGCGCGCG
>DATJWT010000264.1:0-13178 GCA_035500975.1 Binataceae bacterium (SeqCode) | reverse complement strand
GCCCGGGACCGGGGAATCGGCAGGGCAATCGCGATGAGGCTGGCGCGCGAGGGCGCCAACATCATAGCGGCGGATTTCTGTCGATCCATCTCGGAATACCCCGACGCGAAGTTCGGACAGATGGAAGAACTGGAGCGGGTGGCGGCGACGATTCGCGACCTCGGCCGCCGCGCGATCGCGGTAAAGGTCGATGTGACCGACGAGGAGGAAGTGTCGAAGATGGCCGAGGCGGCGATGAAGGAGTTCGGCCGCGTCGACATCCTGTGCAACAACGCCGGCGGTGGAGTGGGCGGCGGGCTCGTCGTTCAACAGTCGCTCGATGCCTGGAACAAAACCGTTGCGATGAACCTGACGGGAGCTTTTCTGTGCGCCAAGCACGTGGCCCCGAAGATCATCGAGGGCGGCCGGGGAGGGCGCATTGTCAATACCGCCTCGATCGCGGGGAAGCGCGGCGGTCCAGGCATGTCCGCCTATTCAGCCGCCAAGCACGGGGTTATCGGGCTGACCCGCAGCCTGGCGATGGAGCTGGGGCAGTTCGGGATCACCGTCAACGCGGTGTGCCCCGGATTCGTCGAGACTCAGCTGCTCGAGGGGCTAATCAACATGGTTGGCGTAACTCGCAATCTCAATCGCGAGCAGGTCATCAAGACGTTCGTAAGCCAGGTCCCGATGGGCAGGATGGAGACGGGAGACGATGTTGCTAACGTCGTTGCCTTCCTGGCCTCCGATGACGGCGGCTACATGACAGGGCAGGCGCTCAATATTTGCGGCGGCGTCGAGATGCACTGACCTGCGACTTGCCGCGTCAGATTCGGTGACAACGAGAGGTGGTGCGACTGCGCGCCACCTCCCGTTTCGCTTCTAGTACTGCTTGATCACCTTCGCGCGCCCGGCGTCATCGTAGATGTAGGTGTCTTCGGCATTCTCATCCCGGGTTTTCTTGTGAGTGCCGTCGCAGAAGGGCTTGTTCTTCGAAAGACCGCATCCACAGATGTAGAGCGGCAGTTCGGTCCCTTCGGGGACTTCGTACGGATGATTCATATCGTGCCTGACCAATCGTGCCATGGATATTTCCTCGATAGTTGAGGCCGGCGATCCTGATGCCGGGCCTTGTGCTAGTCCGCTCACTTAGTTCTTCACGGATACACAGTCAAACGCCGGCGCGCCCCGGGTATCGAGTCAGGCAAGTGGCTGGTGGATCGCCTCGGCCGCTTCCGCGTCCGGATGCCGCCGATGCGCATCCGCTCCGAGAACGAGCGCCAGCACCCCGGCAATCGCGATGACGACCCCGGTGATTTCTCGCGCGGTAGCGCGCTCACCGAGGAAGACCATCGCGAACAGTATCGAGAGCAAAGGAATTGCAGGCACCACCAACGCTGTTGTCCAGGCCAGGGACAGGCGGTTGATAGCCCCGTACCAGGTCAGGGCGCTGAGGAAGTACACGAAGAAGCCGGTGACAACGATCACTCCGATTGCACCCGGATTCGACAATTCAGTCAGCGTTGTCGGCCGGGTGAGGATCAGCAACGCGCCAAGACCGATCGCGGCATAAATCATCCGGCCTGCCGTAACAGTCAATGGCGACAGCGGCGGCATCATGCTCAGCCCCAGCACGTGCGAGATCTGCCAGCAAAGTGGCGTCACCAGCACCATGACCGCCGCCCAAACGGGAGAGAATGCTCCGGCGGTCGCGAAGACGGAGCCGATGCCCACAAGGATGGTCGCGGTCGCGAAGAGCTGACGAGGCGAGGGGCGCTCGCCCACGACCACGACGGCCAGCATCAGCGAATAAACCGGCTCGGTCTGGAGCAGGATGGTTGCCGCGATCGCGCTGACGCGAGTCATGCCGAAGGTGAGCAGCAGGCTCGTAGTCACAGTTCCGACCGCCGACATGGCCGCCATCCGCAGGCGAAAGCGCCGATCGAAGAGTAGCTTCAAGTCACCGTGCCGGTACATGAACGACACGGAGCAAATCGATGCGACAAACGCCGCACCGGTGCAGAACAGCAGTGGATCGAGATTCACCGCGCCCCATCGGGTCAGCGCAGGCTGGCCCGCTCCGATAATCGTGTTGGTTATCGCGAGGGCGACGCCGATTCGGAACGCGCGAGCGCGCGCGGCGGCTTTCCCGACCGCGGCTTTCGCCTTTGGAGGACTCACATCAGACGAAAGCAATTATGAAGACCGCGATGCCGACCGCGACCCGATACCACGCGAAGGGCTGATAGGTGCGCGTGCGCACGTATCTTATGAGGCCCGCGATGGCCGCGATTCCGAATACCGCCGCGGCAAGGAAGCCCCAGATGACCGGAGCATGGATTCCGCCTGCGAGCACCTTGCGCGCTTCGATAAGCCCGGCGCCCGCGATGATGGGGGTGGCCATCAGGAAGGAAAAGTTCGCGGCATCCTGGCGCTCAATTCCCAGCGCACGAGCTATCGTGATGGTCGCGCCGGACCTGGATACGCCGGGTATGATGGCGAAGGCCTGACTGATCCCGATCAGCAGAGCATCGATGATCCCCAGGTCGTTCATATCTCGTGAGGATTGAGCGAACCGGTCGGAGAGCCAGAGGACGATTCCAAGAATTGGCAGCGTCACGGCGGCCACGAGCGGAGAATGGAAGATGGTTTCTGCCTGCTTCTCGAACAGAAGACCAATTATCGCGCCGGGGATTGAAGCGATGATGAGCAGAAATAGTAGCCGTCGCGACTTCTGATCGCCGTTAAACGGCGATGAGATGAGCGTAAGCCACGTCTGCCAGTAATAGACAACAAGTGCGACTAAGGTCCCCAGGTGCAAAGCCACATCAAAAGCTAACCCGGGCTCAGGCCAATTCAGCAGCCATGGGACGATAATGAGGTGCGCGGAACTGGACACAGGGAGGAATTCGGTAAGGCCCTGTACGATTCCCAAGATGAAGGCTTGAAAGCTCGAAAGCATAATAAAATCCGATAGTTAGGCTATTTTTGGAGGTTGTTCAGGCTGGTTTTGGGTGTTGATGACTCCCGCTTATGCGCGCTGCGTTGCCTTTACTTTCGCTTGACCCGGTCCCTCTTTGGTCTAGAATTGGTGGTGCAGCGGGTGTTGCGGAGGTCGTTGGGTTGTCAGGAGACCCTATGGCTATGAGCCGGAGTGTTAAGGGCAAAGTTATTCCGCTCAGAGAAGGCAGCGTCATCGACGACGAATTCGATGCGACCAGGGTGCGTTTGTTCGAATCCACGCTCCCGGGAGAGCCGCGACCTTTCCCGACCGTCAGCACGCTTCCGAGGCTGCCTGTCTCGATTCCCGATGAGATCCTCGACTACTACGGATGGGTTTTCTGCCAGGGCGGGTTCCTCAATTTGCAGATGACCTTCGAGCAGTTCCTCGCCGTGGTAGCAGCGGTCAGTCCTTCGGGACTCTGCCCGGAGTACGATCCCAGCGAGCTGAGCGCGAGCGACTAGAGAACCGACAAATCGCAGGCCAATAGAGACGCCCTCCGGCTGAGCCCGCCGGGCGTCTTTTTTTGTATCCCGGCGATGTTCCCATCCGCGCCGTTTCGGTGGGCGATCAGTGACCAGATGAGTCTCCCTTCTTCTGCGGTAGCAGCCGGTCGCTGATCCAGATGCTCTGGATGCTACTCAAGTCGGTGGACGAGGTCAGCCCGTTGTCTGCCGCGATCTGTTTCCAGTTCGCTTCGTTGCCGGTCGCGCGCAGCGCCAAGGCCTTGAGGCTCTCTCCGGGCAGCAGCGCAAAATTCACTCCGCCGGCTCGGGGCGTGGGCGAGGACGGCGGGAATTGGGCCGCGAGCTGGTCGAACTTGCTGAACAGATTCAACTTCCTGCTCGCGAGATAATGATCAAGGTCGGCATCGGCGATATCTTGCGTTTCGACATTGGCGACGATCCGGCTGGTGCGGTTGCCGGTCGGGACGATTTCGATGATGTATCGATATTGCGGATCGACCCCGATTGCGCTGCCCAGTAACCCGGCGGATTTGTCGGCGGGATGCCAGGGGGTTTCGATCTTGTCGTCGGGCTGAATCTGAAACAGGATGCCGTCGCCTCGCAGCACCTCTTCGGTCATGTGCAAGGTGTCTTTAGCGGGATACGGCGTATCGTGCTGTTCGCCGTTCGCGGCCTCATTGCCGCCGCCTGAGGCGCTATACGCCTGGTAGCCTGCCAGGCATCCGCTCATAGAAACCAGGAAAGCGAGTGAGAACACAACTCTTAGAGGTAGGAACCGCAACGACCCCATCGCTCCAAAGCCCCTATTAGAAAACCACGCACGACTCGCGGGCGCAAGATAAAGTGGTCTTCGGGCGATTGCACCCCGAACGTCCAGACGCTAATCAAATACTCCCTTATGCCAGAAGCAGCCCGGCACGTAATTGCGGTCATTGGAGCGGCGACTGCGGGATCCGAGATCGCGCGTATTCTAGCGCAGCGCGGCGCGCTCGTTATAGTTTTTGAACAAAATCCGCGCCCCTACGGAAAGATCGAAGATGGGCTGCCCCGATGGCACGTCAAGCAGCGCAAGGAAGAATACGAGGAGATCAACAAACGCCTCGACCATCCGAATATCGCCTATGTTCCGCTGACCCGGATGGGTCGCGATCTGGATTTCGAGGAGTTGCGCACCGCGTGGGGAATCAACGGGGTGGTGCTCACACACGGCGCGTGGCGCGATCGTCCCTTCCCGGTTGAAGGCGCCGACCAATTCGTCGACAAGGGTCTGGTTTATCAAAATCCGCTCATCTACTGGTTCAACCATTACCAGGAGCGCAGCTACGACGGCCCTCGCTATGAACTGAAGCCGGGCACGATAGTCGTCGGTGGCGGCCTCGCTTCTATCGACGTTGTCAAAGTGCTCCAGATTGAGATGGCGCTCGCAGCACTCGCTGCCCGCGGCATTCGCGAAGACATGCTTCGGCTCGAGCGCGAAGGGCTGGAACCCGTCCTCGCCGGCCACAATCTCAAGTGGGCCGATCTCGGTGTTCAGCCGTGCAAGCTGTTTTATCGCCGGCGCGTAATCGACATGCCGCTTTCAGACATACCGCCGGATGCGCCTCCCAAACGGGCCGAGTCGCTCCGGATGGCGCGAAGCAAGATTCTGGACAAGGCGATGCGCAAGTTCCTGTTCGAGTTCCAGGAACTCCGTGCTCCCGCGGGGGTCATGACGGAAGACGGCCGGATGGTAGGCGTCAGGTTCAATGGAACCGAAGTTGCGGACGGTAAGGTGCGAGTCCTGGAGGGCCAGGTCGAAGAAGTGCGCGGTCCAATGACCATCAGCTCCATCGGCAGTATCCCCGAGCCTATTCCGGGAATCCCCCAAAAGGGCGAGGTCTATACCTACGTCAACGAAAGGGTCGGGCTGCTGATGGATGGCCCGACGGCCGTCTTTGCGGCAGGCAACGTTCTCACCGGCAAGGGCAACATCAAGGATTCGCTGGAGAGCGGTACGGAAGTCGGAACTCGCCTCGCAGAATCGTATCTCGGCCTCAGCGGAGAAGAGTTACCGCTGGTTGAAGGCGCTCGCAGTGCAGCTCGTTCCGAAGGGCAGGAAATCGCCGACGCGATGGATGCCAGGCCAACGCTTGGCCTGGCCCAGATCGAGAGCATTATCAAGCGCGTCCGCGAGAGGCAGCGGGCTGTCGGCTACGCCGGTAACTTCCGCGAGTGGATCGCGAGGGTTACGCCGCCAGATCTGCAATAACCGCCAATCGGCCTTGGTGCGTGCCTGGTCTCTTTTCCCCAGCTCGAGCCGCCGCTGCGCATTAATCGACGCACACTTTTTGCCTCATACCGCTTCGGTCTATAGGCTTATGCTTCCCCGGGAGGTGCGGTGTGGACGAATTGAAGCGAACCGATCCTGAAATCGCCGAAATAATCCGGAACGAAGAGCGGTACGAACTCGAAACCGTACGGCTCATCCCCTCGGAGAACTACGTCTCTAAAGCCGTACTCGAAGCGACCGGCTCCATTCTCACCAACAAGTATTCGGAGGGCTACTCGGGACGCCGCTACTACGAGGGCCAGCAATATATCGATCAACTCGAGACGCTGGTCGTCAATCGCGCGAAGAAATTGTTCGGGGTCGATCACGCCAACGTGCAGCCTTATTCAGGTTCCCCGGCGAACCTTGCCGTGTACTACGCGCTGGCCAAGCCGGGAGAAAAGCTGATGGGCCTGGCGCTGCCGCACGGTGGTCATCTGAGTCACGGCTGGGGGGTGACCCTGTCCGGCAGCCTCTGGACCGCGGTTCCGTACATCGTCGATCGCGAGACCCATCGAATCGACTACGATGCTCTTCGCGATCAGGCCCGCAAGGAGCGGCCGCGGCTGATTATCGCGGGAACGACCGCGTATCCTCGCGAACTCGATTTCAAAATCTTCGGGGAGATCGCCAGGGAAGTCGGTGCGCACCTGCTGGCCGACATTTCACACATCGCGGGACTCATCGTTGGCGGGGTTCATCCCGATCCAGCACCGCACGCCGATGTAATCATGACCACCACGCACAAAACCCTGCGCGGGCCGCGCGGCGCGATGGTGATGTGCAAGGCCGAGTTCGCAGATCGTATCGACCGCGCGGTGTTTCCGGGACTTCAGGGTGGACCGCATAACCACACCACCGCGGCGATCGGCGTCACGCTCAAGGAGGCTGCCACGCCTGAGTTCAAGAACTACGCGCGCCAGGTCGTGCGCAATGCCAAGGCGCTCGCGGAGGAATTGATCGCGGGCGGGTTCAGCGTCGTGTCGGGCGGGACCGACAACCACCTGGTGCTCGTCGACTTGACCAACAAGAACGTGATCGGAAAGAAAGGCGCCAAGGCGCTCGAAGTCGCCGGCATCGTCTGCAATTTCAACACCGTTCCCTACGATCCGAGAAAGCCTTTCAGCCCGAGCGGAATTCGCCTCGGAACCCCGGCGGTCACTTCTCGTGGAATGGGCGAGAAGGAAATGAAGCAGATCGGACGCTGGATGGGCGAGGCGATCGCGCACGCGGGCGACGAAACGCACCTCAAGAAGGTCGCCGGAGAAGTCGCGGAAATGTGTAGCGCATTTCCCGCCCCGGGAATCTCCGTCAACTAGAGCATCGCCACGGCGCGCCGTCGGGGATCTCGCGCGGCTTGACATCGCGGCCTTGGCAACGAGATAACCCCGCCATGGCTACGACAAAAGTTGAACGTGGACTCCATTTTGGCACTCCCTATTCGCCCGACATGCAGCAGGAGGGCAAGCGCCCCGAACCGACCTGGTCGACCCTGCGCGACCAGGTGCGCGAGGCGGAGGCGCTCGGCTACGACACCGTAATCGCGGTCGAGACGCAGCATAATCCCTATCTCGCGCTGGCCGTCGCCGCGCAGGAACCATCGAAAATCGAGCTCGGCACGGGCATCGCGCTGTGCTTCACCAAGAGCCCTGTCGATACCGCCTACACCGCCTGGGACCTGCAGCGGATGAGCGGAGGCCGCTTTGTGTTGGGAATCGGCTCGCAGGTGAAGGGTCACGTCACGCGCCGCTTCGGAATGCCTTGGTCAAAGCCTGCGCAGCGCATGAAGGACTATGTCGGCGCGATGCGCGCATGCTGGAGAACCTGGCAGACGGGGGAGCCGCTGAATTTCCGCAGCGAGCACTACAACATCTCGCTGATGACGCCGAATTTCTCGCCGCCTCCGCAGGCGCATCCGCACATCCCCGTGCTTATCGCGGCGGTGCAGGAGCGGATGCTGCAGGTAGCGGGCGAGGTGTGCGATGGCGTGCGCCTGCATGGCATCGTCACGCGCAAGTACCTCGATCAGATCGCTTTTCCTAACCTGAAGAAGGGCTTTGAAAAATCCGGCCGCCCTGCGGCGGACTGGGACAACTTCCAAATCGGCGGCGGAGGATTCCTGGTCGCGGGCAAGGACAAGGATGCCGTCGCGCGCGGGGTCGAAAACATGAAATCGACCATCGCGTTCTACGGATCGACGCGTTCCTACCGTTCCAGCTTCGAGATCGACGGATGGGGTGACACGGCCGAGGAGCTGCACAAGCTTTCGGTGCAGCAGAAGTGGCGCGAGATGGCGGCGCTGGTGACCGAAGAGATGGTCCACGCGTTCGCGGCAGTCGGGACCTATGACGAAATCGCCAAGTCCATCAAGAAGCGGTTCGCAGGGGTGAACCGGCTGAGCTTCGACATGCCGATTCGCAACGACGCTGATCGCGGCACGCTCAAGGAGATCATCCAGGACCTCAAGCGTCCGTAGAGCGTCCGCGTCGATTACGCTAGCGGGGGGTTGATGTCAGACCAGAGGCGCCGCATGAACTCGATGTGGGATTCGACGGCCCACAGGGTCTCGGCTGCGGCGCTTTCGGGAATCGCCTTGAAAATCGATCCGGCGCTCGAATCGCCGTGGTCCTTGTCCACCTTGACGTGTACCGAGAAGAACAGCACTGCGTCGTCTGACAGGCCATAGTGGCGCTGCAGCCCATCGATGACGCGCACGTAAGCGTCGGGGTTGAACAGCTCGGAGCCGAGGCTGATTCCGGCCAGCGTCACGTACCACGGCTTCGAATCCGCCAGCCAGTACATCCAGTGCACCATCGCGGTCGCATCTGGAGTCATCGGCGCATGCAGCAACGCATCGCGCGGAATTCCCAGTGCCTCTCCGAACTCGAGATAAAGCTCCGGATGGGAGCGATTTACGCCCGAGACGCGCCCCAGTTCTTCCTCGATCAGGTTCTCCACGATGGCTTTGCGCGCGGGGAAGTCGTCGCACTTGGCGTAGATGAGTCCCAGGATGTTGGCGTTGTGACCCTTGTTGCCGATGAACAACTGCGTCGCCCAATGCCTCAGTTGCGGCATGGTCAGTTCGCCGCGCTCGATTTTCTCGATAGTCGGATGTGACTTGAGCGTGCGGTTGTTGCGTTCGAGCCGTTTGATCAATGAATCGAGTTCACGGAGTCCCTTTTGTACGTCCATTTCAAATCACCTCGTCTGCGCCCGCGCGGCACCCTCCCCGCCGGGAGGGAGGCCGGGCCTGGACAGATTCTCAGCCGCGAGGCGAGTTTCGATCTCGCGCCGCAGATCCGCCTTCTTGATTTTGCCGACGTTGGTCAGCGGCATCGCGGCTATCATTTCGAGCCGCTCCGGCCATTTGTAACGCGCGACTCCGCGGTCGGTCAGGAAGTCGCGCATGGTGTCGAGCGTAAGAAGAGTTCCGGGTCTTAGAGTGACAAAGGCACAAGGCCGTTCACCAAGCCTCGCATCGGGCATCGCGACGACGGCCACGGCCGAAACCGATGGGTGAGCAAGGAGATGCGATTCGACCTCTTCGGCGCTGATCTTCTCGCCGCCGCGATTGATCTGGTCCTTGATGCGGCCTTCGACCGTGAGATTGCCGGCGGCGTCGCGGCGAACCACGTCGCCAGTTCGATAGAAGCCGTCGGTCGTGAATCCCTCCGCGTTGCGATCATCGGCACGATAGTAGCCACGAATCGTATAAGGACCGCGGCAACATAGCTCGCCCGATTCTCCCTCAGCGACGTCGCGGCCGCTGCCGTCGACGATTCGTATTTCGTCCGCGGGCGAGAGCGGCCGTCCCTGCGTGGTGCATGCGACGTCGTCGGAGTCATCAAGATGCGTGTAGCAGAGCAGGCCCTCGGCCATTCCAAAAACCTGTTGAACCTTGAGCGATGGCCAGATTCGTCGGAGCGCCCTGGCCGACGGCTCCTGCAAGCGCTGGCCGCCGACCGTGATCATCTTCAGGGACTCGAGCCTGGGGCGATCGCTTTCGGGCAGAGCGAGCAGGCTCATCGCGATCGTTGGCACGCAGGGCAGGTGCGTGATCCGTTCGCGTGAAATGATCGCCGCAATTTCCTCGGCCCCGGTCTCCTGGCTGAAAACGCTGATGGCTCCTGTCAGCAACGCGCCGATCAGACCGGGAGATGACAATGGAAAATTATGCGCGGCGGGCAGAGCGAGCAGAATCCTGCTCGTCTCGTTGAGTTCGCAAACTCGCGCCGCTTCGCGAGCGTTGTAAAGGTAATCGGCGTGTGTTCGCGGGATCAGCTTCGGGAGCCCGGTGGTCCCTCCTGAAAGGAGGAACAGTGCGACATCGAACGGATCGACAGTGCCCGTCGTCGGCTTCGCGCCGCCTCGTGAAGACGCGAGATCGATGCACCCGTTTGCCGGTGCGATGCTGAAGACGGTTTCCACCGAAGCAACGGCATCGCGCAGCTCGCGGGCGAGGGCGGCATGATCGAAGCCGCGATATTCCGGGGCGATGATAATCGCCTTGGCTTCCGCCAGTCGTGCGAGGTATTCGAGTTCCGCTCGCCGCAGAGCCGGCAGCGCCATGATCGGAATGGCGCCCAGTTCGAAGCATGCCAGCGCGAGGCTCGCGAACTCGACGCAATTGGGGAGCTGGAGAATAACTCGATCGCCTCGCGCGATTCCGTGATTGGAAAGGCAGGCCCGGAATCGCTCTGCTTCATCCAGGAATTGCGAGAAAGTCAGGCGACGGCGATGGTCCGCGACGGCGGTTCGCGCCGGGTTGGCCTTCGCCGATGACACGAGAGCCTCTGCGATCGTTTCCGGGCGCCAGTAGCCTTCGCGGATGTAGCGCTCGCGGAATTCCGCGGGATATGGCGTGCAACCGTCGAGCATGTGCAGCCGGCGCTATTGGCCGGCAATTGAACCCGAAACCATCCGAAAGACTTCATCCATGATGCGCGCGCGCTGCTCGTAGTCTCGCGTGGGCTCGTACCAGGTATAGAACCAGTTCATCGAGCCGAACAGCAGCGAAGTCACGATACGACTGCGCTCACGGTCCAGCGTGCGTCCGCGCTCTTCGGCATACTGCTCGATTATTCGCCGGCAGATTCGCGAGTAATCGCGCTTGAGCCGCGTGATGTCCGCGGAGTAGCGGCCGCTGAGTGAATCGGCCTCGCGAACCAGCACCTTCATCTCGGCCAGGTTGTCCATGTGATAGCCGAGATGTCCTTCGATGAATTTGCGCAAGCGCGTGGCGGAGTCCGATGCCCCCCGGGAAGCGTCTTCGCCGCGCTTCAACAATTCTTCGAAGGCGCGACGCGATATCAGGTACAGCAGCTCTTCCTTGTTGCGCAGGTAGTAGTAGATGCGCGGAAAGGAGATGCGGGCATGGGCCGCGATATCGCGAATCGACGCGAGTCCGAAGCTCTTTTCCGCGAACACCGATGCGGCGGCGCGCAGGATATGATCGATATTCGCGTCATAGCGCTGGTCTGGATCGAGCGGGCGGACTCCCGGCTTGATCTTGACCACCCGTCGCGAAGGGGCTGTCTGGCCGGCGGTTTTCTTCAAGCGATGCTCCTGCGGCAGCGAAGTTGCGATTGAGGGTGTGGCGGGCGTTAGAGAAAGCGGCGTCCGGCGACCGGATCGGGAATCGGCACTTCGAGACGATTCAGCAGCCCATTCACTTCCGCTTCGAACTCATCCCGCATCTGCTCATTGGTGCGCCGCCTGAGTCCCCAGCGCACGAAATCGTGTTGCCGCCTGGAGCCGGACTTTCCGAACATGTCGAGTCCCGCGGGGTACCACTTCTTCAGGTAGTGAATCAGCTTCTCGCGTCCATCTTGGGGATTGCGCTGGAGGTAGCGACGCAAAAGCTTGTATCCGAACGCAGCGTGGCCAAGCTCTTCCTTATGAACGCGGTCTGCTATGCGGGCAAGCGGTTCATACGAGCATCCGACCCATTCGTAGCCCATGTATGCGCCCTGGCGATCGGCGAAGAAGCTGAAAAGCCCATACTCAATCCAGTCCTCCGCCTGGTCGCGCATCTCGAAGATATAGATCGGCATCGGCGTCGCCATGAAAGCGTCATCGACGTGAACGCCGAGGTCTTCGAGCAATTTCATCCAGTAGCTGGCGTGCCGGACTTCGTCCGACCAGAAGGCGGCATACTCGGCCTTGTCCTCGGGAGTAGGTGCGAGCGCCAGCGGCTTCATCAGGGTGCGATCGGCGGCCAGCATGTACTCGGACTCGATTCGCGACTGGATCGAGAGCATCCGGACCAGCAAGTCCTTGTATTCCGCGGGCAGGCCCTGCGGGCTGGGAAATTTGATAGAGGTGTAAGACTGGGTTTCCGGCATCGCGGCTCAGTTACTCCGATTTGATGTTCTGAACGATAGTTCAGACAATCGAAGCGATCAAGGAGCCGCTTTATCCCGCCATCGTCAAGCCGCCGCTGACGCTGATCACCTGGCCGGTAATAAAGTCCGCGTCAGCTGAGACCAGGAAAGCTACCGCGCCCGCAAGGTCATCGGGCTTGCCCAGGCGGCGGAACGGGATGCCACGCGACATCGCTTCCAGCACCCCTTCGCGGCCCGCCATCGCCTCCTTGAGCAGGGCGGTTTCTGTGGGCCCGGGGCATACTACGTTGACGTTGATCTTGTTGCGCGCCAATTCGCGAGCAAGCGTCTTGGAAAACCCGATGATCCCGGCCTTGCATCCCGAATACACGGCCTCGCCGGTGGAGCCGACCCGGCCGGCATCGGAAGCGATCGAGACGATCTTTCCCGATGTGCGCTTTTGCATCCGGGGCGCGATTACGCGGCAGCAGTTGAGCACTCCGCGATAGTTAATCGCGATGATCTTCTCCCAGGTTTCGGGTTTGCTCTCGACGAACGGTTCGAGTTTGTCCCATCCTGCATTGTTGACGAGGATGTCGATCGGACCCAGCTCGCGCTCGACGGTGTCCGCTGCCGAGGACGCATCCTCGAACCTGGTTACGTCGAGCTTGATGGCTGTCGCCTTGCCGCCGGTGTCGACGATCTCCGCGGCGGTGCGCTGCGCTACCTCGACCTGGATATCCGCGACCCCTACCGCCGCGCCTTCAGCCGCAAGCCGCGTCGCGATTGCGCGTCCGATTCCCTGCGCCGCGCCGGTTATGATCGCGACCTTGCCTTCGAGCCTGGTGATCTTCGCTGCCATGGCGTTCTCCGTCAGCGCGCTACCCAGCCGCCGTCGATTATGAACGGCGCGCCGGTTGCGAAGGGGGCATCGTCGCTTGCCAGGAAAAGAGCAGTGCGCGCGATTTCCTCCGGTTTGCCGATTCTGCCCAATAGCGAGAGGCGATCGTTCGCCTGTGAGGTGACGCCGCCTTCTTCCGAGACGCGCCCGACCATCGGAGTGTCGATCACACCGGGGCAGATGCAGTTCACGCGAATCT
>DATJWT010000263.1:0-18689 GCA_035500975.1 Binataceae bacterium (SeqCode) | reverse complement strand
ATCTCGCGGCCCATCTCCGCCGTGTAGGCATTCATCTTGGCCGGACGATTGAGCGTGATGGTCGCGATCTCGTCGGCCACTTCGTAAGTGAGCGTTTCGTAAGCCATGGAATTCTCCTCTGCGAGTCGAAGCCGAAGTGCTGGCTCGCGGGCGGCTATTTCAGATATCCCGAACTAGGCGCGTTTCTTCTTCGTCTTGCGCGCCTCGCGGATCTTCGCCTTGATTCGTTTCTCGCGGCGCTTGCGCCGCCGTTTGATTTCGCGCTGTCGTTCACTTGCCATCGATTGTAGTTCTCTCCTCAATCCATTGGGACTGTTTTTTCGACCTTCGCGCCGCCCTCGAGATGAATTCCCGGAACGCTGGCGGTCGGATGCCCTTTGCCCGATCCGTTCTCGACATAGACATCATAGTCTCCCGGGTCAAGCTTGAAGTGATGCGGCGTGCCGGGCGGGCTGTCACCCGCGCGACTCTGCGTACCCGCGCGAAACACGATGACGTGGGTGTCGCCGTCGATCGATGCGCCGTGCAAAACCGTCTGCACATCCAGTTCCGCGGGCACGACTTCACCCAGCGTGAGCCGCGCCCGCTGCCCCGGCTTCAGCGCGACCGCGCTCCAGTCATAGCCCTGCGGAGGTGCATCGACGTGCACGTCGACTTGCATCGGCGCGAACAGGAATTTCTCGCCCGTGGTGAAGCTTGCGATCTTGTCATGCGGCGGAGTCGGTGAAGTTACGGTCACGCCGAAGCCCGGGTCCTTGCCGTTGCGATCCTTGACGTCGACTTCCATCACGGCCGGCCCGTTGATCATTACCGTGTGGGTGCGCCCGGGTTCGACCACCACGTCGTCTTTTTCGATCTTTCCGCCGACGATCGGCAGGACCAGCTTGTAGCTGCCGGGAGGAAGTGCAACCGACGACCCCGGCCGCACCTCGCCCACCACCTTGCCATCGCGCCCGATCACCTGCGCGGAATTCTGCGCGCCGGCGCCCAGGTCCCCGAGAACATCGAGCGCGAGATTGCCGCTATCGGCGGCGCACGCGATGCCGACAGCGAGGAGCAAGGGTGCAAGCGGAAGCCAGCGACGGGAAAGCATCGTCCGCAGATTACGCAGATTTTGCCTTCTAACAAACTCTCACGCTCGATCCTTAATCTGTGCAAATCTGCGAAATCGGCCGCGAAGCGTGTCTGAGCGGCCGTCCTGAGCGGAGCGAAGGACCTCGGTCTTTTTCTCTGCACGGTTTCTGGATTTCTGGTTCCGAGGTGCGTCATGCCGCGAATAGTCGTCGAAAAAAACCTCGAAGTGCCGATGCGCGATGGGACCATCCTGCGCGCTGACCTCTATCGCCCCGAAAGTCCCGAGAAGCTGCCAGTGCTGCTCAATCGCACGCCCTATAACAAGGCGATGCCGATGGTGTTCGCGATGACGCTCGATGCCATGCGCGCGGCCGAGGCGGGATACAACGTGATGGTGCAGGATTGCCGCGGCCGCTTCGCTTCCGACGGCGTGTGGGACTGCTTCAACGTCGAGGCGCGCGACGGCTACGACACTATCGAGTGGGCTGCGCGCCAGCCGTGGGCCAACGGCAAGGTCGGCACCTACGGCGCATCGTATATGGGTGCGACCCAGTGGCTCGCCGCGACCGAGACGCCGCCCAGCCTGAAGGCGATGGTTCCTTCGATCACCGCGAGCGACTATCACGACGGATGGACCTACCAGGGCGGAGCGTTCTCCCTGTTCTTCAACGTGAGCTGGACGATGGCTGCCCTTGCGCCGCCGACCCTGCTGCGCGAGCGGAGCAAGAACCCGGCGGCCGTCGAAGACCTGGGGCGCACGATGGGAGCGATGAACTCGATGCTCGAGGCGATGAAGCATCTTCCGCTGCGCGAGTTCCCGATGTTCCAGGTGGGCGCGCCGTACTTCTTCGACTGGCTCAAGCATCCCTCTTACGACAGCTACTGGCGCAAGGTCTGTATCGAGGAGAATCACGCGAAGATAAACGTGCCGGCGCTGAACATCGGCGGATGGTACGACATCTTCCAGGGCGGAACGCTGCGCAACTTCCTGGGGATGCGCTCGAAAGGCGCGACCGACGCGGCCCGCGCGGGCCAACGCCTGTTGGTTGGGCCGTGGAATCACGCGGTGCCGTTTCAGAACGTGGTTGGCAACGTGGATTTCGGGTTCCAGAGCGGTGCGATCTCTGCGGACGTCGATGGCGCGCAACTGAAGTTCTTCGATCAGCATCTGAAAGGTATCAATGCGCCGACGCCGCTGGTGCGCATCTTCGTGATGGGCATCAACGAGTGGCGCGACGAAAAGGAATGGCCGATTCCGGGAACGGAATTTCGCCGCTACTACTTTCACAGCCGCGGCCGCGCCAACAGCATGTACGGCGACGGCGCGCTGTCGACCGACGGGCCCGGCAGCGAACCGCCTGACAGCTTCCTCTACAATCCCGTCGATCCGGTTCCGACCAACGGCGGCGGTCTGTGCTGTTACCCGGGCGCATTGCCGGGCGGCGCGTTCGACCAGGCCGGCGTGGAGCATCGCGCGGACGTGTTGGTGTATTCGACGGAACCGCTGGTCGAGGATGTAGAAGTGACAGGCCCGGTTTCAGTCACGCTCTTCGCGTCTTCATCGGCGCCCGACACCGATTTCACCGCCAAGCTCGTGGACGTGGGTCCGTGCGGGATGGTGCGCAATCTGACCGACGGAATCATTCGCGCCCGCTTTCGCGAATCGCAATCCGACGAGAAGCTGCTGATGCCGGGCAAGGTGACGGAGTTCAAAATCGATCTCTGGAACACCTCGAACATGTTCAGGGCGGGTCATCGCATTCGCGTCGAAATCAGCTCCTCGAACTTCCCGCGGTTCGACCGGAATCCAAACACCGGACGCGAGCTGTTCGCGGATGCCGAGCTGAGGCCTGCGATGCAAACCGTGATGCACGATCGCGGCTTCGCCTCGCACGTGACATTGCCAATCGCACCGAAACGATAATAGAGAGCACAGACTCCCAGCCGGTGCTCCTTTCTTCATCGAGGCCGAACAAGCAAACTCGCACTTATGCCCAACGTGACAGCTAGCAAGCGAGTGCTCGAGTGGAAGGCGGCTTGGGAAAGCCGCGATCCTGCGAAAGTCGTCGCGCTGTACGCCCCCGACTCCACCCACGCCAGCGCCAAGGTCGCCCAATTGCGCCCGGAGCTGGGCAGGTCCGAATTGCACGGGCCGGCCGAACTCGCAGATTACGCGCGGGCGGCCTTCGCGCGCTTCACCTGGCTGCGATTCGATTTGCTCACGGTGACGGAGTCAGGAGACCGAGCGGCGGTCGAGTACCTCCGGCATTCGAACCTTGATGCGGACAAACCGTCGCACGTTCTGGAATTGATCGAATGGCGCGGCGGAATGATCGGCGCGGTCCGCGTTTTCCATTTCTAGACCGTCATGAAGCTTACCACCCGACTCTTCGGCAAATCGTACCGGTTCAAGTCGGTCCGCGACGTTCTCGCGCGAGCGAACGAAGCACGCTCCGGTGATGAACTGGCGGGAATTGCCGCGCGCAGCGAGCAGGAGCGCGTCGCGGCCAAGATGGTGCTCGCCGATCTCACGATCAATGACCTGCGCAATCATCCGGTCGTCCCCTACGAACGAGACGCGGTCACGCGGGTGATCGATGACGGACTGGAGCGCGAAGAATTCGGCACCATCAAGCACCGCACCATCGGGGATTTTCGAGAGTGGCTGCTCGCTGACACCACTACCGGCGAGCAGCTGGCCGCGGCGGGCCGTGGAATCACGGCGGAATGCGCGGCCGCAGTCGCCAAGCTCTGTTCCAACCTCGACCTGATCGCGATCGCATCGAAAATCCGCGTCGTCACGCGCGCGCGAACCACGATCGGCCTGCGCGGCCGGCTCTCCACCCGCCTGCAGCCGAATCATCCGCGCGACGATCTCGACGGCATCGCGGCGGCCACCTATGAGGGTCTGGCCTACGGATGCGGCGACGCGCTCATCGGTATCAATCCCTGCATCGATGAGCCCGACAACCTGCGCCGCCTGCTTGACCTGACCGCCGATATCATCGCGCGCACTGAGGTGCCGACCCAGAATTGCGTGCTCGGACACATCACTACACAGATGCGCGCACTCGAGGACGGCGCACCGATCGACATCATGTTCCAAAGCCTGGCTGGAACTGAAAAAGGCAACGCGGGGTTTGGAATCACGGTGTCGATGCTCGACGAAGGCGCCGCGGCCATTCGCGAACGCGGTGCGCTCAAGGCCCCCAACCTGATGTACTTTGAAACCGGACAGGGCTCGGAGCTCTCGGCCAACGCTCACGAGGGCGCGGACCAGGTCACGCTGGAGGCGCGATGCTACGGGCTGGCGCGCCGCTACTCGCCTTTGCTGGTTAACACCGTCGTGGGCTTCATCGGTCCTGAGTATCTCTACGACGGCAAGCAGATCACGCGTGCCGGTCTCGAAGACCACATGATGGGCAAACTGCTCGGCGTGCCTATCGGCGCCGATGCTTGCTACACGAATCACGCGCGCGCCGACCAGAACGATTGCGAAAACCTCGCGGTGCTGCTCGCTGCCGCGGGATGTAACTACTTCATGGCGGTTCCGATGGGCGACGACGTGATGCTGTCATACCAATGCACCAGTTATCACGATGCGGCCGCACTGCGCTCGGTGTTGCACCTCAAGCCCGCGCCCGAATTCGAGCGATGGTGCGAGCGGCGCGGCATTCTCTTTGGCGGCGCGCTCACCGCTCGCGCGGGCGACGCGCGATTGCTCATGGACCGCAAGAGCGCGTGAAGCCGCCGGCCGATGAGTTCAGGCGCCTGCGGCAGGCGACGCCTGCGCGACTCGATGTGGGTCGTGCGGGGCCGCGTTACACCACCGCCAGTCTGCTTTCGTTTCGGGCAGACCATGCGCGGGCCGTCGATGCCGTTCGAACCGAGCTCCCGCCCAACTGGGCACGCCGCCACGGGATGACGGAAGTGCACAGCCGGGCCGAATCACGCGAAGCCTACCTGCTGCGTCCCGAACTCGGACGCCGCCTTCGGTCCGCCGACGCTGTTCGACTTAAGCGCCTGCGTCCGTCGGGGTCCGCCAGGTTGCCGACCGTCATGATCTGCGTGGGTGATGGACTTTCCAGCGCGGCGGTCGCGGCGCACGCGCCCGCCCTGGCTCGCGCGATTCTGAAACGGCTGGGACGCCAATACCGGGTCCTCGGCACGCCACTCTTTGTTCGCAACGCGCGGGTGAGAATCCAGGACCACATCGGGGAGATCGTTCGCCCCGACGTGATCGTGATGATCATCGGCGAGCGTCCGGGGCTGGTGACCGCGGAAAGTCTCAGCGCGTATGTCATTTGGCGCCCGCGCCTTAAGTCGGAAGAGCCTGACCGTACCGTGATCTCCAACATCCACCCCGGCGGTCTGCGAATCGCGCAGGCTGCGGCGAAGCTTTCCGAGCTGGTGGCAGCCGCCGTTCAGAACCAGGCCTCGGGCGCGGCACTCTCCGCCCGGCTCGCATCGCGAGAGTCCTGATCGAACTCTGGCTCCGCATTCGCACAACCAATAGCCTTGGCACCATCGGGGTGGTCATGAACGATCGCGACGGAGTGGTAGCCGCGAATCGCGCCTTTTACGACGCATTCGAAAGCCTGGAAATAGCGCGGATGGAGTCCGTCTGGCTCCAGGACCAGCGCATCGTGTGCATCCATCCGGGATGGCGCAAGCTGGTCGGATGGGGCCCGGTCATGACGAGCTGGGAAGGGATTTTCGACGGTGCGTTCGAGATGAAGTTCGAGCTGGGCGAGATGGACGTGATGATCAGCGGCGACCTGGCCGTCGTGATCGTCGAGGAAAACCTAACCCAGCGCGGCTACGACGGCATCTCGCGCTCGCTGGTGCTCAGCACCAACGTGTTCGAACGCGTCGGCGATCGCTGGCTCATGGTGCTGCATCACGGGTCGCCTGTGGTGCAACCCCGAAGCGAAGAACCTCCGCTGCAGTAGTTCATCCGAAAGAGGAACGGGCAAATGCTGAAACGCGTCGATCGTGTACAAATCGCGGTGCCGAATCTCGATGCTGCCGAAAAAGTCGTCGCTGCGGTGATGGGCGCGGAAGCTCTGCGCCGCGACGAAGTCAATCTTCTGCACGCGCGGCGCTCAACGATGCAAGCCGGTTCGAGTCTGATCGAGCTCTTGCAACCCGACGGCGCAGGACCTGTGAAAGACTTCGTGGACAAGTGGGGGCAGGGGCTCTTTGGTGCGGGATTCTCAGTCGAGGACCTCGACAAGGCCGCGCATCATCTGCAGACCCAGGGCGCGAAGTTCGAAACTTCCGCGGGTCAGTTGTATCTCGATCCTGCCGCAACCTTCGGAATACGTGTCGTGATCAGCGCGAAGCACGAGCGCGCCCCCGTCGGACGGATCAAGTGGATCTACGAAGTGACTAACGTGGTCCGCGACTGGCGCGCCGCGGCCGACCGCTACGTGAAGCTGTTCGCGCTCGACGCATCGAAGTTCGTCCCGATCGAGAGCAAAGACTTTGGCTATACCGGCACGCTCACAATGTACGATTCACCCGCCCGGCTCGATCGAATCGAGATTGCAGAGATCACCAAACCGGACCTGGCGATGGGCCGTTTTCACGCCAGGCGCGGCGATTCACTCTACATGTTCTTTGTCGAGACCGAAGACGTGACCGCGATCGCGAAGCGAATCGAGGCGGCGGGTGCCAAAGCCAACGTCTGGCGGCACGATGAGGCGGGAGCTGCCGAGATGTTCATCCATCCCAACCAGTTCCTCGGCGTGCTGGTTGGCGTGAGCCGCACCGAAGTCGCGTGGACCTGGTCCGGCGACCCGGAGCGCGCCCGCCGCGCCGCCAGGCAGCGTGCCGGCAAATAGGGCCAATCGGCTACTCGGACAAATCTTCAAGGCGCACGCCTCTGCCTGCTCTCGGTTGCCCTCGTGCTCCTGCAACACGCCGCAAGAATTCGGGGTGATGCTCCGGATTTCAGGAGCGAAAAGGCCCGCGAGATGGATTCTCTCGCGGGCCTCTTCTGGACCAGGAAATCTGCGGATTTCTTTTTCTACTTCGCTTCCTTCATCGCGCGCACCAGGATTGCCGCCAGCTCGGGACGCGTGAACTCGGGCGGCGGCGCCTGTCCCGCGCGCAGCATCTCGCGCACCTTGGTGCCCGACAGCAGCAGCCGGTCCGCATCGGTATGCGGGCAGGTCTTGTACGACGCCATCGAGAGGCACTTGCTGCACCAGAACGTGTTCTCGAACATCAGGGGCGTGATGCCCATCTCTTCCGCGCCGAACCGCTCGAACATCTTCTGCGCATCGTAAGTGCCGTAGTAGTTGCCCACGCCGGCGTGGTCGCGTCCCACGATGAAGTGGGTGCATCCGTAGTTGCGCCGGATAATCGCGTGCAGGATCGCTTCGCGCGGTCCGCCGTAGCGCATGTGCGCCGGCATCACCGACAACATCGCGCGGTTCTTCGGATAGTAGCAGTCGAGCAGGACCTTGTACGTCTCCATCCGGATCGCGGCAGGGACATCATCGCCCTTGGTCTCGCCAACCAGCGGATGGAGCAGCAGGCCGTCGCAGATTTCCAGCGCGGCTTTCTGGATGTACTCGTGTGCGCGATGGGTCGGGTTGCGGGTCTGGAACGCCACGATTTTCTTCCATCCGCGCTCGCGAAACGCCGCCCGCGTCTGGCGCGGTTCGAGGCGATATTCCAGGAAGGTGCGGCCGGGAATCTCGGTCAACAAAATCACCTTGCCGCCGAGGCAGAAGGGTGGAGTCGAGGTGACGTTCTTCGCGCCCGGGTGGGCATCCTCGGCGGTGCCGAACACCGCCTGCGCCTCACGCGCGCGATCGACTTTGTAAATCTCGGTCAGCTTGAGAATCGCAAGGCGCTCGCCGCTGTCGGTCGTCAGCGCCACATCGGTCCCGGGCTTGAGCGACTTGGCCGTCGCTTCTTCCACCCCCAGGGTGATCGGAATTGACCATGGGATGCCCGATGCCAGGCGCATCTCGTCGCGGCTTCGAATGTAATCCGCCTCGCCCATGAAACCCGTCAGCGGGCTGAAGGCTCCCGAGGCGATCATTTCCAGGTCGGCCAGGTCTCGTGCGCTCAGCTTGACCGAAGGCAGCGAGGCCGCGTGTGCTTTCAGCGAAGCGCGTTCAGCCCCAGGCGCGGTCGCATCGACGAGTTCTCCGCCGCCGTGAGCGGCAATTGCATCATCGCGTACGCTCATCGTCCCGCTCCGTTCTTGATGTAGTTGCCGCTCTCGAGTGTCTGGAGAAGCTTCTGCAGGCTCTCTTCGACCCGCTCAGTCCCGCTGTCGAGGACGAGCTCGGCGCTGAGCGGCTCTTCGTAAGGATCGGACACGCCGGTAAAATTCTTGATTTCACCGGCGAGCGCTTTCTTGTAAAGGCCCTTTACGTCGCGCTCGCTCAGCTTTTCGATCGAGCACTTCATGTAAACTTCAAAGAACTTCCCATGGAGGCGGCGAACCTCGTCGCGCACCTCGCGGTAGGGCGAAATCGCGGCCGAAATGGCGATCACCCCGTTGCGCGCCAGCAGGTTGCAGACATAGCCGATACGCCGGATGTTGGTATCGCGATCCTCCTTCGAGAATCCCAGCCCCTTGGACAAATTGGTGCGGACCTCGTCCCCATCGAGGATTTCAACGCGATGCCCCCTCGCCCGAAGTTCCTCGGCAACCAGGTTGGCCAGCGTTGACTTGCCGGCCCCGGACAGTCCTGTAAACCACAGAGTAAATCCCTCAGTCATTTTCGATGCGTCCTGTCTCTCCGCGAATTAATAGATTACTAATCGAGCTAACCAAGTTACTTAATTGAGATTAATCAGACAAGCCTCGCTCTTCAAGGAATGCTGTTGGTATCGCAAGGCCCGCTAGACCTTGTGATGGGCCGCCAGGGTCTGCAGCGAGTCGAAGATATCGACCGCGCCGGCGGCTGCGAGAGCGTCACGGGCGCCCTGCGATCGAGCAATTCCATAGAACGTCACATGAGCTGCCTGGGCGGCGGCGCAATCCGTAGCGGTGTCTCCCACGTAGGTGGAGTCGGCGGCTGAGATACTTGCGACCTTCAGTGCCTCCAGGATCATGTCGGGCGCGGGCTTGAGAGGAAGTACGCTGTCGCGGCCGACGATCACCGTGACCGAGTCGGCAAGGGAATGTTTCTGGAGCCACCGTTCGACGGTTCGGGACGAATTGGAAGTGACGATACCGGCAAGGTGGCCCGCCTTCGGAATGGACCGCAGCAGTTCCGGCGCACCGTCCAGCGGCGGAGCACTGTCCACGCCTTGCAGTTCGAATTTCTCGATAATTGCCGAAGCTCGCTGCAGGATCGCGCGATGCTCGCCGCCGTCGCGCCTTACCAGTCCTGCCAGGTGCGCCCGGTATGCCTCGTACAGCACGAGGTTGCCCTTCGGGAACCGTTCGAAGAGCGGCTCGGGTGCGCCCGCATTGCGCAGCATCGGTTCCAGCTCGCGCCGGCTCGCGGCCCAATCCACTTCAGGCTCAAGCCGCGCGAGGGTGTTGTCGAAATCAAAGAGCCACAGTGAAGCAGCCACGGGAACTACGCTCCTGTTTTGGCACAATCACAGTTCGGGTCCGGCGCCAATCTGGACGTACGCGATTCGTATCCGTCGAAATCAATCATGGTAGCGCTGTTATCTTTCGCATAACCCGCGAGCAACTTGAATGCTTCCACGGTAGCGGCCATGACCACAACCGATGCGTTTGCGGCGCGATCGCCCGGAGGCGAGAGCAACCGTTTGCCGGCGCATCGCGCACACGGAGGAGGCGAGGGCAGTACTGCAATTCGCGGCGGAGCATCGATTCGTGCAAGCACCCATTTCGCGTGTGGAAAACGCGCAACCATTGCGCCTGCGTTGTCGAAAGAAGCTGGACTCTCGATGATCGCAAACACAAGGTCGGGGGCCGAGCGCGACTCGTCCAGTCGTGGCAGAACAACTACGTCACCGTTCAAGTGCCGCATCGAATCAGCAAGCTCTGCGCTGGCACCCGCGTCGTCAACGATCGCCAATTCGACAGTTCCGACTCCTGCCCCGGTCATGTACAGCAAGACCGGTTCCATGCTCCGCCTCTCTCCGGCGAGGATCAGCCGCGATGCGAGCAGTCGTTCCTGCGCGCGACCGCCCACCCCGGGAACGATTATCTGGCGGCTATAGCGATCGATCTGTTGCGGATTCAGCGGCATTGGCGGGGACGCAGGTTAAAGCCTGCGCTACTTCGACAGGGATGCCATTATTCGATGACGTTTTTCTCGATCGGTTCGACCGTCACTCCTGAAGATCGCAGCCAAACCAGCGCACGCTCGATTTGATCCCGCGTGCCTTCGAACTCGACCGCGACCAGCCCCATCTCCTCGGACACGCTGGCGCCGCGGATGTTGAACACCAGGTCGAATTTCTTCACCAAGTGGTAAAGAATCGGCTCCTTGATGAGCGTGCGCGGATAGCTCAGGTAGTAGCGTTCGTGGATGCGTTCCATTTGCTGAGCACCTGCGCCAGCCGTTCGCGGCGCCACTCCTGCCACCCGATCCACAAGTTGGTCGAGAGGTACTTGTCGCCGAAGTCAGGGAAGATGGCCACGATGCAGCCCTCGTGGAGATCGCGCGCGACTTTCAGCGCGGCGATCATCGCGGCCCCCGAAGATTGTCCTACCAGCACGCCTTCGGTCTGCCCGAGCGCATAGACCATCTCGTAGGCTTCCTCGGTGCCGATCGGAAGTTTCAGGTCGAGTTGGGACTCGTGGTAGATGCCGGGTACGATCGCGGTCGCCATGTGCTTGAGCCCTTCCAGGCCGTGCAGCTCATCGTCGGGCTCGACCGCGATCACCTGGACTTTCGGATTCTTCGACTTGAGAAAACGCCCCGCGCCCATCACCGTTCCGCTGGTGCCGATGCCGGCGATGAAGTGGGTCACCAAGCCGCGCGTCTGCCGCCATATTTCGGGACCGGTGGTCTCGAAATGCGCGAGAGAGTTTGCCTCGTTGTTGTATTGGTCGGGCTTGAAGTATTTGTCGGAATTTTCCGCGATGATCTCGCGACACTTTTCAATCGCGCCGTCCGAGCTTTTCATCGGGTCCGAATAAATCGGCCGCGCGCCGAAGGCTTCGATGATCTTCTTGCGCTCGCGACTGACGTTCGCGGCCATCACCAGCTCCACCGGGTAGCCGACCGCGGCGCCGACCATCGCCAGCGCGATTCCGGTGTTGCCCGAGGTCGAATCGATGATGGTCTTGCCGGGTCGCAGCTCGCCCGTCGCCAGCCCAACCTCGATCATCTTGCGGGCGGGGCGATCCTTGACCGACCCGCCCGGGTTGAAGCCCTCGAGCTTCGCGAAGATTCGCACTCCCGGGCGCAGCAGGCCCCGGGTCAGCCGCCTGATTTCGAGCAGCGGCGTATTCCCGATCAGCTCGAGCACGCTTCCCGCGCGCGCCTGCGGAACGACCTGGCCTTCAGGTTCCGTCGCTCCGTTCTTCGCGAATGCTTGCGCCAAGGAAACCTCTAGTGGCCGCCTGCGATTGCCGGGACGATCGAAATGTCGTCGCCGTCCTTGACTCTGGAATTCAGCGAATCGAGAAAACGCACGTCATCGCCGTTCAGGTAGATATTCACGAAGCGGCGAATCTCACCCTTGTCGTCGAGCAGGCGCTCGCGGATGCCGGCGTGGCGCTTCTCGAGGTCCTCGATGACCTGGCGAATCGATGCGCCGTCGGCGGGAACTTCACCTTCGCCACCGGTGAAACGGCGCAAAGGGGTAGGGACTCGGACTCGTACTGCCATGGGTAAACTATACCTCCCTCAAGCGGATCTTGATGCTTATTCCTGCCGTACCGCGCAGACAAGCCGGGTACAAAATCAGGCCGACGCCGCCGACTTTGCTTCGCCCAGCCGCTCGAACAGCGCGTCGAACTCGCGCAGGCGCGCATCGATCACGAACGGACGCTCGATCGCGCCCGCAACTGCCTCGAGCGTCTTGTAGCCGTTGCCGGTGATCGAGACCACCACCGTTTCGTCGGGCTTGATGCGGCCCTGCTTGAGGAGCTTGAGCGCAACCGCAAGCGTGGTGCCCCCGGCAGGCTCGGCAAAGATTCCTTCGGTGCGGGCGAGCAGCTTGATCGCCTCTATGATCTCCGGGTCGGTCGCGCTTTCGCCCCATCCGCCTGATTCGCGGACCGCGCGCAGCACGTAGTAGCCGTCGGCGGGATTACCGATCGCGATCGACTTGGCGATCGTATCGGGTTTCACCGGCGTGATCAGGTCCACGCCCTTGTGCAGCGCGTGGATCACCGGCGCGGAGCCGGCAGCCTGCGCGGAGTGAATCTTGAAGTTGGGTCCTTTGACCAGGCCCACCTCCTTCATTTCTTTGAACGCCTTGGCCACCTTGGGCAGGATCGTCCCGCCTGCGGTTGGAACCACGATATGGTCGGGCAACTTCCATCCGAGCTGTTCGGCGACTTCGAAGCCGAAGGTCTTGGCGCCCTCGGTGTAGTACGGGCGCAGGTTGATATTGACGAATGCCCAACCGTACTTGTCGGCGATTTCGCTGCACAACCGGTTGACGTCATCGTAGTTGCCGCGAATCGTGATCACCTGCGCGCCGTAAATCGTCGAGCCGACGATTTTTCCAGACTCCACGCCTTCCGGCATGAAGATGAAGCACTTGAGCCCGGCGCGCGCCGCGTGGGCCGCGACCGCCGTCGCGAGATTTCCGGTCGATGCGCACGACACCGTGGTGAAGCCGAATTCGCGCGCCTTGGTAATCGCGACCGACACCACGCGGTCTTTGTACGAGAGCGTGGGATGGTTGACCGTATCGTCCTTGACGTAGAGGTGCTTCAACCCGAGTTCCGCGCCCAGGCGCTTGCAATGCACCAGCGGTGTGAAGCCCGAATGAGGGCCGACTTCCGGTTCGCTGTCGACCGGAAGCAGCTCGCGATAGCGCCACAGGTTGTGCGGACGCGCTTCGATCTTCGCGCGCGTCATCGCGCTGCGAATTTTCGCGTAGTCGTAGTTGACCTCCAGCGGACCGAAACACGTCTCGCAGACGTGCAGCGGCGCGACCGGGTATTCCTGTCCGCATTCCTTGCACTTGAGATTGGTGATGTAGCTCATCGCAGTCCCCTATTGATGAACGGAAGCGGCGGCGCTGTCGCGTCGCACCGCTTCGCATTTGCATCCGGTTCGAATTGGTACCTCGGTTACTCTGAATCTCGCGGACCTCGCCGCGTCGTAGGTCAGGATGCGCCCCGCCAGCCGGGGCATCGCGCCCGACAACGATGCGATCGCTTCGGCCGCCTGGATCTCGCCGATAACTCCGGCCACCGGCCCGATGATTCCCGCCTCGCGGCACGATGCGACTTCATCGGGGTCAGGCGCGGTTTCAAACAGGCACCGCAGGCACGCCGTGCGTCCCGGCACTATCGTCATCGCCTGCCCGGCCATCGCGAGCACGCCGCCGTACACGAACGGACGCCGAGCTTCAAGAGCAGTGTCGTTGATCAGAAATTTTGTCGCCGGGTCGTCCGTCGCATCTATCAGGAACTCGTGTGTTGACACGAGGTTGACGGCACTGCGGGAATCGAACGTTCCGACGTGCGTGGTAATTTCGCGATCCGGAAACGCTTCGCGCAGGCGCACACCGGCGACCTCGGCCTTTGGCTTTCCGATGTCGGTATCGCGATAGATGACCTGCCGCGCAAGGTTGGAGAGTTCAACCGGATCCGGATCGATGAGCGTAATGCGGCTTGCTCCCGCGCGCGCGAGTGCGCACGCGGCGGGAACTCCCAGGCCGCCCACACCGACGATCAATATGCGTCCGGTGGATTTCATTTCTTCTCAAAGAGTCTTTCCGGAAGCGGTGAAGGTTTCGTCCGAAAATCAAAAACCCTCTTCCTGCGATTGAGGACGAGGGTTCTGCAACTCTCGCCCTATCTTCCAAGACCCACCTTTCGTCGGGGTCTCGCAGGAGTTAGCACCAGCACCCTTTTCATTCGGGCCGGTTGCTGCGGCATCGTCGGGCCTGTCCCTCCACCGCTCTCGATAAGGCTCAAACTATCGTGCCACCAGAGTTATCCGAGGTGGATACGGGTGTCAATCGACGGACCACTCGGTCAGCAGGTTAGATAGTCAATTACGCCAAGTAACGCCCTGCGTCGCTCAGCACAGCCCCAATTGTGTTGAACTCGCCGATTTCACGGCGTCCGCAACACTTCACCCGATCGTCGATCCGCAATTGCAAGCGCGTCGTACGATGCTGTACCGTGCCGCGGGGTGATGGGCGACAAGTAACCGAATGTAGGGGACTCGTGTCTCGAGGTAGGACGACATATCCACGCATTGTCCTCGCGATGGCCGCACTGATGCTGGCTGCGGCTTGCGACCCTTGTCCCAAGTGCACTTCGAAGGCGACTCCCACTCCGACTGAAACTCCGACCGCCACTGGGTCCCCGACCGCGACCGCGACCGTCAGCGCGACGGCAACTGCAACTTCGACCGCTACCTCGAGTGCGACCGCCACTGCCACAGCAACCGGCACAGCGACGAGAACCCCGACCGCTACTGCAACGGCGACTGCCACCCCGACCGCGACCGCGACGCCAACCCCAACCTCGACGGCTAACGGAAATGCGTACCAGGGTCCGATGGTGGGATCGGAGGTCTTCGGCTTTGGTGTGGATGCCTCGGGAACGCCGACCTCAACCCCAGTCGCTACGTCCACAACCGGCGCCGATGGCTCATATACACTCACGTTTTCAACTACGCCGACCGGCGCGATCCTGATTTTCACCGCGGGCGGAACCTTTGTCAGTGAAGAAGACAGCGCATCGATCGATGCGGCCCCGCTTTACCTGCTGGTGCCGTCGCTATCGCCCGGTCAAACCATAGAGATCAACCCGCTGACCGATCTCATCTTCTGGCGGGCGATCGGCGAGGTTGCGCAGAACGAGTCACCGCTTCTCACCGCCCTGAGCAACGCGAACACGTTTATCAAGAACGTCTACGGGCTCGGGACCAGTCCGGACTTGCTGATCCCCAGCTATCTGCCCAGTGATTTCATGTCTCCCGCAACTGACGCCGGCAAACTGGGACTCGTGCTGGGCGCGATCATCAACGAAGATCAACTGCTATGTCCGAGTTCCCCCGGTGGATTGATCACCGCGCTGGCCCAGGACATCGTCGACGGCGTCTTCGATGGTAAGGAATTCGGAGTTACGATCTCCTACTGCAATGGAAACCTGCCCGCCCTCGCCGGAACCGCAATGTTCGAGGACGCGCTATCAGGCGCCTTTGGCCTGCAACTGGTTTCCCGCGCATTCGCCTTTGGCGGCGCCGGCAACATACTCAGGGCTAACGGCGTGTCGCCCAGTGACGTGGCGAGCAGCGGCGGCCTGGGCGCGATCAACAACGGAATCCTCCAGGCCATCCCCTCGCCGGTCAATTCGATGACACCGGGACCCCCGATGGGTACTCCTACGCCTACCATTACCCAGGCCCAGGATCGTGAAGGAGCGACCGCAACGCTGCTCCGGGACGGCAGGGTACTCATTGCGGGCGGCTTCAGCAGCCAGGCAGAAACCGTGCGCAACGACGCGGTCCTCTACAACTCGACCAACAAAACCTTCAGCACCGTCAGCAACACGATGTCTACAACCAGAGAGTTTGCGACCGCCACGCTGCTGCCCAACGGCAAGGTGCTGATCGCCGGCGGCAGAACGCAATCGAGCCTCATAACCAACACCACGGACCTGTTTGATCCCTCGAGCAATACCTTCACGCAAGGACCGAACATGAGTGCCGAGCGCGAGCACGCGGCCGCCGTACTGCTGAGCAATGGCGACGTACTCATCGCGGGAGGCGACTCGGGAAGCGGTGCCCTGAACAGCAGCGATATCTATACGCCGGCGCCCGCACCGAATGTCGGAACGTTCAACAACGGTCCCACGATGAGCGCGGCCAGAACGGCCCTGATGGCCACCATCTTGTCAGACGGGACGGCGCTATTTGCGGGTGGAAACAACAATAGCGGTACCACGCTCAACTCGGCGGAGATCTTCAATCCGGGGAGTGGCAATCCCACGTTCTCGCTTGTTACCAACTCTATGATTGCTGCACGCGCATTCGGCACAGCCACCCTGTTGCCCGACGGCAATGTCCTCATCGCGGGAGGACTCGTCGCGGGCGACGGCACGCACGCGCTCAAAACGACCGACTTGTTCCTCGCGCAAAACGGTCAATTCCAGAATCCCAGGACAGCGAGCAGCACGATGATGAACGTCGCGCGCGGCAACATGGCGGCGAGCCTCACCGCGGGCGGAACGGTCATCATATCCGGCGGCGATACTGTCGGGGGCGGAGCAGGGTTAAGCAGTACCGAGCTTTACTTCATGGGCACCGACTCTTTTTCCGCGAGTCCTCTTTCGCTGAGCTCGGGGCGCGGACTTCCCACTTCAACGCTGCTTCTTGACGGCCAGGTGCTGATCGCTGGCGGCGTCAACGCCAACTTCACTACGACCAACAGCACGGATCTCTACACACCCTAGAAATACGGGCGGGTCGTCGCACCCGTTCTTGCCGGATTTGGGCTGCCGTCCGCTATCCATGTTAGCTGAGGAGACGGCGACGTGCGCCGCGTGCGACTCAAAGTCTCATTTTTCAGCTTTCGGTACGAAGACGCGATTTAGGGTCCGCTGACAATTGCAAGATTGGGCGCATCTACTGTAGCTTGCGGCGGGGGTGGCGATGACCTCAGGGAGGATTCAGATGGCATCGCGGTTATGGAACTTACTGATTCCTGCAGCACTCGCTGCGGCAGGTCTCGCTCTGGCTTCTGCATGTGACCCCTGCGCGAAGTGCTCCGGCAAGAAAACCCCGACCCCGACCGGCACCCCTACCTCGAGCTCCAGTCCAACGCCTACCGCGACCTCGACGAACACCGCGACGCCAACGGCAACCCCGACCCAGGTGGTAGGCACCTCCGGTTCGGGCCTCTTCGCGCTCGACCCCGTCAAGCAAATCGCGTTCATCCCGCTGCTGTTTTCTCCTGACCCGACTTCGGGTAACGCCCGAGTTTCGGTCCTGAATCTGGCCGTCAATCCGAACACCACCGATCCTCGGCAGGCCACGGTTATCCTGGGTCATCCCGACTCGCCGACCGGCACGGCGCTCGATGCCAAGGACGGAATCGTGATCGTAGTGAGCGGTCAATCCGGGACCGGATTCGTCGATATGATCGATGAAAACACCTTTGCGCTCCTGACGCCCACGCCAATTACGATTCCGGGAAACAGCCAGCCGGGAGATACCGGCCAGGTGCTGTTCGACCCGGTCCGCCAGGTCGCGACGATCGGGGTCACGGACACTGATTCGTGCTCGACCGCTGGAGCTTGCACAGGAATAATCGACTTCAATCCGGTCACGAGGACCTTTGGCACTCTGATCCAGGCGAACTATCCCGAAACTTTCGCCTTTAACCCGGTCACCGAACAACTGCTCGATGCCTCTGATTCCAATAGTGCCGGCAATACGCAGATTGTCGATTTGAACGGCAAGCGGACCTGCACGCTGCTCGATTCGAATCTGGGCGATGACCAGGACGGTGCGTCCTTCGATACCACCACCAACATCGTGATCATCAGCAACGAGGACGGCACGGCCACGGTTCTCAACCTCAACGGGTCTACGCTCTCCGGAAGCGGCACCTCGTGCACGGTAACGGAGGGTGGTACCAACCCGAACTCGGTCCTGCTGACGGGACTACCCAGCGAAACCGCGGGCTCGGCGGTGAACTCGAATACTCACCAGGGATTCCTGATTGAAGACACTTCCAACGGCCTCAGCCTCATTACGATGCCCTCGAATCCGGTGACGCAAATCATGGCGACCCAGCTCTCGCAAATTGTCTCCTCGGCGCCAAACGATCCCAACGGATGCTCTTGGGAGACGCAGGGCGATCCCTATGCCGTTGCGGTCGATTCAGTGCACAACCTGGGCTACGCAGTTGCCACTTCCGGCTCCACCACGTCGGGTGCTGCGTTCGTGATGCAGGTGGACTTGTCCAGGTTGCAGAGCAGCCCCGGTAATATTCCTACCGCACTGCCAAGCGGCAATTGCGCGGGAACTACCACTACATTTGGATGCAACAACAATAACGGAGTGGTGTTTTTTGCCCTGCCGCCGGAGAGCGAGGGTACACCGTTCTGCAGCGACTAGTCGCCCGAATGCTTACGAACAAAGGCCGGAGCGAATCGCCGCCCCGTCCTTGTTCTTCTTGCCCTATGTCCTACTGAATCAGTAGTTCGGCGATCTGGATGCCGTTGAGCGCCGCGCCCTTGCGCAATTGGTCGCCGCTCACCCAGAAGTTGATCGCGTTGGGATTGCTGATGTCCTCGCGGATGCGTCCAACGAGGCAGTCATCCTGGCCTTCCGCGACTATCGGCATCGGGTAGCGATTCTGCGCGGGATCATCCACGACCCGCAGTCCCGGGAACTTGTCGAACACCTCGCGCGCCTTCACCGCGCTCACTTTCAGCTCGGTCTCGGCGTTGACCGAGATCGAATGCGCGGTGAACACCGGAACTCGCACCGTGGTGGGCGAGATCAGCAGCT
>DATJWT010000262.1:0-25052 GCA_035500975.1 Binataceae bacterium (SeqCode) | reverse complement strand
CATTCACTCTCCCGACCAGTTCGGCTTGCGCTTCTGCGAGAATGCCAGCGGTCCTTCGACGGCATCCTTGGACTTGAACAACTTGTCCTGCCCCGCGTAGTGCTTCCCGATGGCCTGCTCGACCGGCATCCCGAGGCCCATCATTGCGGCCTCCTTACTAGCCTGCACCGCCAGCGGCGAGCATTCCATGATTTCGTGCGCCCATTTTTCCGAGGTCGAAATCAGGTCTTTCAAGGGCACCACCTGGTTTGCGATTCCCCACTGATGCGCTTCCTGCGCCGTGATGTGCTTGCCCGTCAGCATCATGCCCATCGCGATCTTAAGCGGGATATGCCGCGGCAGTCGATGCACGCCGCCGGCGCCCGCCATCAATCCAACCCGTGGCTCCGGCAGTCCGAAGCGAGCATGCTCCGCCGCGATGATGATGTCGCAGGCCAGCGCTATCTCGAATCCGCCGCCCAGCGCGAATCCGTTCACCGCCGCGATGATCGGTTTGATGATGTCGTAGCGCGCCGTGATACCCGCGAATCCCCCCTTCGATCGCATCAGCTGCTCGCCCCGATGCTCGGCCGTCCAGCGCAGGTCGTTACCCGCCGAGAATGCCTTGTCGCCGGCGCCCGTTACGATCGCCACCCACGCCGCCTTGTCCGCCACGAAATCGTCCCACACCTGGTCCATCTCGACATGGCAGGCCGGATGTAGTGCGTTCATGCGCTCGGGGCGGTTGAACGTGATGTATGCGATGTGGTCGCGTTTCTCGTACTTGATGAATTCGAGCTTCATGTTTCCCTCACTTGCGCGGTTCGTCGATCAATTCAAAAAAGGCGTCGATACTTCGCTCGAGCTGGCGGCGGATTTGTGCGCGCGTGCCCTCGATATAGTGCATCGTCACGCGCCCCTCGCTGCCATCCTGCAGCGTCACCTGCGCGTCCTTGACCGAGGCGACCTGGCCTTCGAAGATTCTCATCCCGTAGACCAGCGCGCCGCGCTGCGACGCCCCCTTAACCAGCTGCAGCCTGCGAGGCATCCGCGTCTCCCTTACTGCGATTCATCCGGTTTGTATAGCACACCTCCCGGCCTCTCCCCGCGCGCAGAGGCCGGTGCCAAATTTTGGCACCGGGTGAGGGTCCGATTTCAGCGCGAGGCGAAGCCCGCGCGCTTAAAAATTTCTTCTCTCCCGTTCGATTTTCCGCACGGCGAAGAAGCTGGAGACGCGGCGGCAGAGCACCGAAAACCCGAATTCCTTAATCGCGCGAGCTGCGCTCGCCCTGGCAAAGGACCCTCACCCACCCCGCGAAAAGTGCGGGCCAACCTCTCCGCTCGGGAGAGGTCAGGAGAGCCCCGGAACCTCATTTGACAACCACGATGGCGACCCACAGAATCCTCGCGATGCCCCGCTTCACCAATCGCTCATTCCTCCTCGCGCTCGCATTCATCGCGACCGGCTGCGGTCTCTTCTACCAGGCCGGCTCGCGCGTCAAGGCATCGCGGATTTCCAACGACATCAAGCCGGGCGAGTCGATGGTAGACATCCATAACCAGTTCGGCGAACCCTCGTTGCGCACTTACACCAACGACACCACCGAGGTCTGGAGCTACGCAGACAAGCCCAATTCCAACGATATCGCCGCGGCGCTCCTCTACACCTCCACCAAGGAAGGCGACAAAGGGACCTTCCTGGACTTGAAGTTCGTGGACGGAAAACTCGTTTCATGGACGGAGGCTGAGCACACGATGCCACCCAAGGAGCGCAGCGGATTCGGGGCCGGTATCAACGCCCCTGGAATAAGTGGGGTGGGTGCTACGTCTAACGCTACGAGCCACTACTAGTGGGAGGGCGGGGTCGGACGCGCTTGCAACGCTACGGCGCCATCGTATGTAATTGGCATGGATTGCGTTTCGCGAATGGCCGGCAGCGATAGAACATCCTATAGCGCAACAAGACGTGCGGTTTGCGCAATGACGGCCGGGGCTCGTTGATGGCTACCGCGAGCAAAAACTTCGAAACAATCTTGCTCGACCGCTCCTGGGTTTCCCCGCAGGACCTCGATCGGGCGCGCCAACGGCGCAAACCCGGCCAGGAGCTCGCTGACGTTCTCGTCGAGATGGGCGCCCTGGAGCCGCAGCGGCTCGCTCGCGCGCTGGCGCAGGAATATCACCTGCCCTTCCAGGCGCATATCGATGAGCACGCGCTCGACCATACCCTCGTTACCAAGGTTCCCATCAACTACGCCAAGAAGAACCGCCTGCTGCCGCTGCATTCCGATGACTCCGGCGTAACCGTCGCGATTGCCGACCCCGGCAACTACGAACCGCTCGACGATCTTCACATCCTCTTCGGCGCGCCTATCCTGCCGGTGCTCGCGCCCGGCGAGGTAATCAACGAGGCGATCAACCGCGCCTACGACAACGCGACCACCACCACCGCCGAGGAGCTGATGTTTGACCTCGACGAGGAACGCCTCGACGTGGTCGCCAGCGAACTGGCCCACGAGCCGCGCGATCTCCTGGAAGCGGACGACTCCGCCCCGATCATCAAGCTGGTCAACGGCATCCTCTCGCAGGCGGTGAAGGACCGCGCCAGCGACATCCATATCGAAGTCTTCGAGTCCGACATGGTCGTGCGCTTCCGCGTGGACGGCATGCTCTATGACGTCCTGGAGCCGCCCAAGCGCTTCCAGCCCGCGATCACCTCGCGCGTCAAGGTCATGGCGGGCCTCAATATCGCCGAGAAGCGCCTGCCGCAGGACGGCCGCATTCGGCTGCGCATCGCGGGCCGCGATATCGATCTGCGCGTCTCAACCATCCCAACCCACTTCGGCGAGCGTATCGTGCTGCGCCTCCTCGATCGCGCGCAGGCCGCGGAAGTGACCAACCTCGACCATCTCGGCTTCTCCGGCGAGAACTTGCGCAAGATCGACAAGCTCATCCGCCAAAGCCACGGCATCATCCTCGCAACTGGCCCCACCGGCTCCGGCAAATCGACCACGCTGTACGCGTGCCTCAGCCGCATCAACTCGCCGGAAAAGAACATCATCACCATCGAAGATCCGATCGAGTATCAGCTGCGCGGCGTCGGCCAGATGCAGGTGAACCCCAAGATCGATCTGACTTTCGCCAGTGGGCTGCGATCGATTCTGCGCCAGGACCCCGACGTCATAATGGTCGGCGAAATTCGCGACGGCGAGACCGCCGGAATCGCCATCCAGTCGGCCCTCACCGGCCACCTGGTGTTTTCCACTCTCCACACCAACGACTCGTTCGGCGCGGTCAGCCGTTTGCTCGATTTCGGAATCGAACCGTTCCTGGTCTCTTCGTCTTTACTCGCAGTGCTCGCACAACGACTCGTGCGCCGGCTGTGCACGGAATGCCGCGAGCCCTACATGCCGACCGAAGCTGAGCTCACGCGCATCGGCCTGCACGCCGCCGCACTCGACCACCAGCTCTACCGAGCCAAGGGATGCCGAGCGTGCCGCAACAGCGGCTACCGCGGACGTCTCGCGATCCAGGAGCTGATGGTCATCGACGATGAAATCCGCTCATTGATCATGCAGAACAGCGATGGGGCCACACTGCGTCGCCATTGCACCTCGATGGGCATGAAGCTGCTGCGCCAGGATGGCGCGGAGCGCATCCTCGCGGGAGAAACCACCATCGAGGAACTTCTGCGCCAGACCCAGGAAGAAGTTCTGTAGCTTTCCGATAGCCCATCCCAGCGATGCCGGTTTTTGCCTACCGCGGACTCTCCACCGAAGGCCGTTCGGTCTCCGGCGTCATCGATGCCGACAGCGCGCGCACCGCGCGCGAGAAGTTGCGCGGCTCGGGAATCTTCCCAACCAATCTCGCCGAGGAGTATGGCGGCGCCGCGGAGACATTGAAGTCGCCGCGCGACTGGATCCCGTTTCGGCGTACCGGCATGTCCGCCGGCGATCTGGCCCTCCTCACCCGCCAACTCGGCTCTCTGCTTGGCGCCGGAGTACAGCTGGTCGATGCGCTCGGCGCGCTTGGCGACCAGAGCTCCAAGGCCTCGGTCAAGAAGATGCTCTCCACCGTGCGCGAGCGCGTGCGTGAAGGTTCTTCGCTCGCCGATGCGCTCCGGGCCCATCCGCACATCTTCTCCGACCTCTACATCGGCATGGTCCGCGCCGGTGAACAGGCCGCCGCGCTGGAAGCCGTACTCGAGCGCCTGGCGGAGTACAACGAACGCCAGGACGAGTTCATGTCCAAGGTCAAGGGCGCCCTGACTTATCCGATCATCATGATGGTCGTGGGCGCGGCGATCATGACCTTCCTGGTGACTTACGTAGTGCCGCAGGTCGCGACCATCTTCGAGCAGCAGCATGCCGCTCTGCCGCTGGCGACGCAGATACTTATTGGAGTCTCTTCATTCCTGACCGGGTACTGGGTCTGGATCCTGATAGCCCTGATGGGCATCACCGCGGGCCTTCTCTACGGATATTCAACCCCCCGTGGCCGCCGCATCTTCGATACCTTGTCGCTGCGGATCCCATACATCGGACCCACCGTGGTCCGCGTCATCTGCGCACGTTTTGCGCGCACACTTGCGACCCTGCTCGCCGCCGGCATCCAGCTCCTGCCGGCGCTGGATGCCGTCAAGGCGGTCGTGACCAACGGCCTGCTGCGCGATGCTATCGAGAAAAGCCGCGACGAAATCCGCGAAGGCCACGGCATGGCGCACACCCTCTCCCAGAGCAAGCTGTTTCCGCCGATGCTGATCGAGATGATCCGCGTCGGCGAGCGTTCAGGCGAACTGGAGCGGATGCTGGAGCGGGTCGCCGACAACTACGAACGCGAGGTTTCCCACTCGCTCAACCAGGTCACCACCATCCTGGAACCAGTGATGACCTTGATGATGGCGGCTGTTATCGTGTTCATGATGCTGTCGGTGCTGATGCCGATCTTCCAGCTCAATCAGATCATGCAGTAAAGGCGCGCCCGCGGATGAAAAGAAAGTACTACGCCCAGGACGGCTTCACTCTAATCGAGATCATGGTCGTCATCCTGATCATCGGGTTGCTCGCCCTGATGGTCGTGCCGCGTTTGCGCGGCGTCGCTGACCGCGCCAAGCGCACCAAGGCCCAGGCCGATATCGCGGAGCTGAAACAGGCGCTCGATCGCTATTATCTCGACAACGGATCGTACCCGACCACCGACCAGGGGTTGCAGGCCCTCGTCTCACCTCCGAGTTCCGGGCGCACGCCCAACAACTACGAGCAAGGCGGTTACATAGAGAAGCTCCCGATGGATCCCTGGGGCAACCAGTATTTTTACCAGAGCGACGGAAGTACGTACGCGCTCAAATCCTTCGGACCTGACGGTGTCCAGAGCGCGGACGATATCGACGGCAGTTCAAGCTGAGCAATTCATGAGCAGCGCGCGCCCTCCGCGCCTCCTCGCGACCAGATTGAGGCGGTTACTCGATCGCGGCCAGGAACCCGGTCGCGGCTTCACCCTGCTCGAGCTCGCCATCGTTATCTTCATCATGGCGCTGATGTTTGCGCTGGCGATTCCCTACACCGGCGGCTATCGCAAGGCGCGCCTCAAGAGCGAGGCTCGCCGCCTGGCAGGCCGAGCATCGTATCTTTTCGATGAAGCCTCAGCACAAAAGGTGTTCCTCCGGCTGGTGTTTGATCTCGATCACCAGGTTTACGGCGTGATGCGGCTGGATCCCTATGCCATGCCCACCCCCTCCTACGGTCCCGACCGCAGCAGCGCGGGTGCTCCCGTCACGATGCCGCCATCGATCGCTATTCGCGACGTCACCGTGGGCGACCTCGGCACCTTCAGCGCGGGCACCGTCGCGACCCAGTTCTATCCGGAGGGCTACGTGGATGCGACGCTGGTTCACATGATCGATCTGTCCGGTCACGTGATGACGCTCGCGTTCAACCCGGTCACGGGCCGGGTGATTGTCAAGGAAGGCGACCTGAACATGATGCAGGTGCTGACCCAATGATCGTCATCCCGAGCGAGGAGCAACGCGACGAAGAGAAGGACCTCGGACAGCGTCGCGGAAGCGACGCCGGTACCGGTTCCTTATCCGCAAACCACCGGTTGGTTTTGCGAAAAACCGTCAGCACTCATGCCACCCGCGGGTTCACCTTGATTGAAGTGATGCTCGCGATGGCCGTGCTCGGCATCGCGATGCTGGCGCTGCTCACGCTCCACCATCAGAGCCTGCAAAGCGTGATTCACAGCCGCGACATCGCGCGCGCCGGCATGCTGTGCCAGACGATCATGACCCAGGCCGAGCTCGAGCAATGGCCCCAGGTCGGCATCACGAAGGGCAACTTTGAGCGCCTCTATCCGGGCAAGTACCAGAAGTTTCGCTGGGAGCGCGACGTCGCCGAATCCGGGGTCTTCCCGGACGTCCGCAAAGTGCGCGTGATCGTCTTCTACGGTCCGAAATTCTCCAAGACCTTCGCCATCACCCAGTTCCTGCACAACCCTGTTCCGATGGAGATGGAGCAGTGAGGCGGCGCTGCTTCTGTCATCGTAGCCACGCGGGCTTCACCTTGATCGAGTTGATGCTCGCGGTCGCCATTCTCGGAATCATCGTCACGATGATGGCCGAGGCTTTTCATGCCGTCGCCCAGAGCAAGCTCCATGCGGAATCGCGGCTCACCTCGGAGCGCAGCGGCCGCGCCATCCTGTGGCAGATGAGCAATGAGATTCGCGGCGCGGTTCAGACCCCGCTCGCGCCCAGCCGCGTGATTGTTATGGGCTCCGCTCGATACCAGGGCGGACTGCCGATGAATACCCTGACCGTATCGACGCTCGACCCCGGCCATCGCCGCTCTGTCGACGGATACGGGGCGGAGGAAATCGTCACTTACAACGCGGTTCCCAACCCCACTCATCGCGGATGGTTCATGTTGGAGCGATCCCAGTACAGCGGACTTGGTACCGGCAGCAATCCGATGCCGATTGTGGTCGCGGACAACATGCTCGGCCTGAAGCTCCGCTACTTCGATGGACAGCAATGGGGCGATGTCTGGAACTCGGAGAACATGTCGCTCGGCCGCCAACTCCCTGTCGCCGTATCGATCGAGCTGAGCCTGGCCGGCCCGAAGGGTGAGCCGCTGGCATTTTCAACCCAAGTCACGCTCCCGATGTCGATCACCCAATGGTGAAGGTACTCAAGGCAAAAGAGCGCGGAGTGGCGCTGCTGGTGGTTCTGCTCGGCGTCGCGCTGCTGACCCTGATCATCGTGGACTTCTGCACGACCGCCGCCCTCGGCTACCTCTCCGCGGCCAACCAGGCCAATGAGCTGCGAGCGTACTTCCTGGCGCGTTCGGGGGTCGCGGTGGGCTTGGGATTGCTGGCCGAGGATTCGCGGCTCGACAGCGCGATGCAGACCCCGTACGACAGCCTCCAGGACGTCTGGGCGGTTCCGTTTCCGCCGGTGAACGTCGACGGCGGTACCGCATCGATCGCGATCGTCGACGAGGCGCGCAAAATCAACCTGAATCAGCTCATCAATGCGAACAACGGCGAACTGAATCCAGATTTTGCGTTGGTGCTGCAGCGGCTGTTCACGCTGGTCGGTGTCGACCCCCAGATCATTCCCGCCATCGCCGACTGGATCGATGCCGATAGCATGCCCTCCGGCGAGGGCGGCGCGGAAATGGACTACTACATGCGACTCATGCCACCCTATGCGCCGCGCAACGGTCCCATGCCGACGATAGGCGATCTCAAGATGATTCGGGGCGTCGATGACGCCACCTTCAATCGGCTGTTGCCGTTCGTCACGGTCGAGCCCGAAATGCAGGTCAACGTCAACACTGCCCCGCCCGAGGTACTGGCCGCATTGAGCCCTGCGCTCTTTGCCAACCCGGACCTGGTAAAAGCAATCGTTACGGCCCGCATGATTCGGCCATTCTCCAACATGACCGACGTAGGCAACATCCCGGGCGTGGGCCAGTACATCACCGACCTCTCCAAGGTATTAACCACGCGCAGCAATTTCTTTACGATAAACGGGATGGGGACTTTCGCGGGGGCGCGTAAATTGGTTCACTCCACCTTCCGCCGCCAACCCAATGGCGTAGGGCTCCTAATAGCGTGGCAGGAAGACTAAGCTCCTAAACTCCCATGCCCCAGCGCGTTCTAGCGATCGAAATCGACGGCGACCGGGTGCGCGCCGCCACGGCCGATCGCACCTGGAATACCTTTCAGTTCATAGGCGTCTTCGATACCCATCGCGCCGAAGGCGAAGAAGATCTCGCGCCTGCCTTGCGCCGCCTGACGGAGAAGGCCGGCCGCCCCGACATCGTCATTTCGGCGCTACCCACCGAGGCGGTCGCCAAGCGGTTGCTTGAACTCCCGTTTCGCGATTTGCGCCGGCTGCATCAGGTGGTTCCGTTCGCCCTCGAAGAACACCTCCCGTTCCCGGTCGATAGCGCCGCGGTCACATTCGTGCGGGTCGGACGCGAAACAAACAAATCGCTGGTGGTCGCCGCCGTCGCGCGCAAGCCCGAGGTCCAGAACCATCTGAAGCTTCTCGCGAGCGCGGGTCTCGATCCCAAGACCGTCACGATCACCCCATTCGCAGTAGCTTCGCTCTTCAGCAGATCGAAAAACGGCAAACCGCCAACCGCGCATCTTGTGGTCGACGTCGAGCAGGGCTCGACTTCATTTGTGCTGGTCGACAAGCAAGGTATTCCCCGCGCGATGAGAAGCATCGCGGTTGGCCTGCTGAGCGCGCAAAACACCCCTCGCCCCGCCGAGGAGATCGCTCCGATCGTCAACGCGTTGCGACAGACGATGCTGGCGCATACCGCCGACCTGAGTGGCGCCGACCTGGTGATCACGGGCCGCGGCGCCACGGTTCCGAAGCTGCGCAGCAACCTGGCCGAGGCGCTGGCGATGGAGGTCCGCGATTTCGATTGCTCCAACCTCTTCGATGGCGCGCAGGCGGATCTCATCGCGTACGTCAATCCAATCGCGATGCTGTTGGGCGAAATGCCCGACAAGCCCGTCGAACTGCTGAACTTCCGTCAGGGCGAGTTTGCCTTCCAGGGCAGGACTCGCGGCGACCTCACCGCCTTCTATACCACTGGTCTGCTCGGTGCGGGCCTGGCTGCGGTAATACTGCTCCACCTGTCGCTTGGCCTGTACGGCAAGATTCACCGGCTTCATCTGATAGATCGCCAGATAGCCCACATCGCCGCGCCCGTTCTTGGCCCCGACATGTCGCCGGATCCGATCGCGCAGTTGCGATCGGGAATTTCCGCGATGGACAAGCAGCTGCGCATCCTCGGCGGAAACATGAGCCGCAACTCGGCTCTCGACACGCTGCTGACGGTCTCGCAGGCGATCCCACCGCGGATTCCGGCGGAGATCGAGGACCTCCAGGTCGATCCCACCGGGTTGCGAATCACCGGCGTTGCCGACAATTTCGAGACCGTGGACCAGGTCAAACGCGCACTCGATCAATCCGATAATTTCGAATCGATCGAGGTCACCCATGCCAATTCCAGCAACGAAGCCAACAAGGTTGATTTCCGGCTGAGCGCCGACTTCAAGGGCGTCGAGGGAGCGCGGTAACAGCGATGCGCGAATACTTCGAAGAGCTTCAGCGCCGGCTGGCGGAACTGCTCGGCCCGCAAGTCCGCCGGGTGCGCGAGCGAATCGACCCGCTGATCGCGCAGGCCCGCGCCCGTTACCAGAAGCTCGAGCGGCGTGAACGACTGCTGGTGCAAATCGCCGGCGGGTTCCTGGCGGTGTTCCTGGTGTACAACCTGATCGTTTTGCCGGTTATCGACTACGTGGACGGGCTCGATGAACAGATCGCTAGCCGCGAGCACGACCTCGCTGGCGTGCAGCGCCTGGTCGCCAGCTACACGATGGTCAAGGACGACCTGCGCGCCGCGCAGCACGACACGGTTCCAGCGGGCCGCGACTTCTCGCTCTTTTCGATCCTGGAGGCATCGTTCAGCAAGTCTGTCGGGCACGACAAAATCGCATCGATCACTCCCCAGGCCGACAAGAAGCTGCCGGACGGACTCGTGCAATACGGCGTCCAGCTGAAGCTCAACGACGTGAGCCTCGATCAGGTCGTCAATGCGCTATACGCGGTGCGGACCCTCGGGGTACCCGTAGGCATCGCGAACCTTCATATCGAGCGGCGTACGCCGAATACCCATTCATTCGATGTCGACCTGACGTGCGTGGCGCTCGGACACAGTGCCTGATTTCAACCAATACCTGAGCCGCGAATACTGGCGCGCGCATCAACTCGAGCTCGCCTACGGCATCGCTGCTTTCGTCCTGTTCCTGGCTTTCATGTTCGCGACCTTTCCGTACGGCCCAGCGCTGAAAGCTGCGCTCGGCCCGATGGGTCTACGCTTTGAAAGCTCGGAGCAAAGTCTGGCCTTCCCGTTCGGCGCCCGGCTGGACAACGTTGAGGTTCGATCGTTGACCCCGGGCCCGGCCCTGTTCACCAGCGAGAGCGTGCGCATCTGGCCCGCGCTCGGCTCCCTGCTCCTGTTCCATCCGGGAATCAGCGCGAGCGCTCAGGCTTACGGCGGCAATCTCAAGGTGAGCGTCCACCGCAGCGGCGACGGCGCCGCGGTGAGCTTCGATACGAACAAGCTCGACCTCGCGGCGCTTCACCTGTTGAAGGAAATCGGAGTCGCCCTCGGTGGTGAACTGTCCGGCGAGGGAAAAATAACCATCGATCCCGTCTCTCCTGGGAGCGATTCCGGCGCTGCTCATCTGACCGCGAAAGGATTTCTTATCCGAATTCCCGGACCGATGCCGGCGCTCGGACTGGGAGACGTCGAGCTAACCGCCAAACTCAACGACGGCACTGTCCAGTTGAGCGAGGTCAAAAGCAGCGGCGGCGATTTGACGATCGACGGGCACGGGACGATTCGGCTCGATTCGACGGACTGGCGGCAGAGCGCCCTCGCGATAGATTTTACGCTGACGCCCTCTCCCACCGCGCGACAGCGCCTCGCCTTCCTGCTGAACTTCCTGCCGCATCCACCGGGAACAGGGCCCTACAAGCTGGTCGGCACGATCTCGTCACCGCTCTTCTCCTGATTCGCCTCTCTCTATGTCATCCTGAGCGACGGGGAGAATCTCGCGCATCCCATCCACGGTCGTCATGCCGGTGCGTCGCGAAAGAACTCCAGCACCGCTTCCTTGTAACGCTTGTCTCCGGGAGTGTTCAGATGGTCTCGGCCCTCGATTTCGACCAACCGGCTATTCTTGATGCTTTCGGCGAGGCCGCGCGCTGACCCGACAATCGTATCCCTGGTCCCAACAGCGATCAGCACCGGAACCCGGTCCTGCGCGAATAGCGATGCTGCTACCTGCGATCGCTCCGCACCCATGCATGCGGCGAGCGCTTTCAAATCGCTGCGATTCGCCTCGGCGAACTTTCGAAACTGCCTCGGAGTCTCGGATTGAATCGAGCTCGCGTCCATCGCCAACAACCCCTCGACAATCGCGTTGCGTCGCGCCGAGTCGCTGACCGCAATACTCTGCCCGATTCCTCCCAGCACTACCGCCCGAAAGCGCTCCGGATACCGCACCAGCAAGCCCATCGAGATGCGACCGCCCATCGAATACCCCATCAGTCTCGCCCTGCCGATTCCCAGGTGATCCATCAGGCGAATTACATCGTCTTCCATGATCGAGCCCCGGTACGCCGCCCTATCGTGCGGTTTCTCGCTCTGGCCGTGCCCGCGGCAATCCGGCGCGACGACTCGATGATCCCGCGCCAGGAGATCGAGCCATCCCGTAATACCCCAATTGTGCTGGGCGCTTGAGGCAAAGCCATGAATCAGGACCACCGGGTCGCCCTGCCCACGATCATCGTAGTGGATCTTCACCCCGTCCGAATCGAAGAACGGCATCCTCTCGACCTCCCGATTCCCGAATCTACCTCATTTCATGATCGCCCTCGAACCTGTGGTAAGAGATGAGCCATGAGTGACACACGGAAGCTTGGACTGATGATGGGACCCGGCCCGATCCGCGATCGCCTCGCATTGGCGCGCGAGGCCGAGGACCTGGGCTACACTTCTCTATGGACCGGCGAAGTGTCCGGCCCCGATGCGCTCGTGACGCTTGGCGCAGTCGCGCTTCACACCAGCAAGGCTGAGCTCGCCACTGGAGTCATCCCGATTCAGATCCATACTCCGGGTGCGATGGCGATGAGCTTCCTGACGATCAATGAATTCTCCGGCGGACGCGCGATCGCCGGGATCGGCGTTTCGAGTCCGGCCATCGTCGAGCGATGGCACGGAGCTTCGTACCGCAAGCCGGTCACCGCGATGCGGGAATGCGCCACGATCATGCGCCAACTCTTCACGGACGGCCGCTCAAAATTCGCAGGCCAGGTATACAAGAGTGACTTCCGTCTCGGGATGCGCATAACTGCCCCGCGCCCGCCGCGCATCTACATGGGCGTCCTCAACAAACCGATGCTCCGGCTGGCGGGCGAAATAGCGGACGGCGTCCTGATGAACTATTCGCCACCTGACGGCGTTGCGCCGATGGTCAAAGAAATCCACGAAGGCGCGCGCCTGGCGGGTCGCGATCCGGCTTCGATCGACATCGGCATCTACGCCCGCATGTGTATCGGACCTGACGCGGACAAAGCCGTCGATTCGTTCAAGCGCGAACTTGCCGGCTATGCGTTCGCCGATAGTTACAGCAAGATGTTCGCGCGTTACGGGCTGGGCGACGAATTCGCCGAGCTGCGACGGCTGTGGCAACAAGGCAAGCGCGAGGAAGCGCCCCGCGCCATCAGCGACGACTCGGCGCGAAAAATAGCAGCTTTCGGCTCTCCACAGGTTGGACGCGATTTCGTCGCGCGGTTCCGCGCTGCCGGCGTAACCCATCCGGTTGTGGTTCCAATCGGAACGCCCACGACATTTGCGCGTGACTACGTCACCACGATGCGCGAGCTCGCCGGCGCGTGATCACTTGCCTTTGTAATTTGGCTTGCGTTTCTCCATGAACGCGCGTGGCCCTTCTTTCGCGTCTTCGGAGCGCATGACATCGCGCGCGCATTCGTTTTCGATTGCGAATGCCTCTTCCAATGGACGGCCCGAGGTGCGCCGCACGGCTTCTTTGATCTTGCGCACCGCAATTGGACCGTGCGCAGCGATCGTCTCTGCCAGCTCAGTGGCTTTTTCCATCAGCTTCGCCTGAGGCACCACGTAGTTCACCAGGCCCAATCGCCACGCTTCCTGCGCATCTATCCGATTACCCGTAAGCAGGATCTCCATGGCCTTGCAGTACGGAATCTGGCGCTGCAGTCGCGCAAGCGAACCCGCTGCCGGAACGATTGCCCACTTTACCTCCTGCAGGCCGAAGCTCGCATTCTCTGACGCGACGCGCAGATCGGTCGCCTGTATCAGCTCCATCCCGCCCGCAATACAGAAGCCGTTGATCGCCGCGATGATCGGTTTGTCCACGTCGTAGCCGCGCAGCAACGCCATCTCGCTGAAGCGTCGATTCGCGAGCAGGCGCTGGTCCCATTCGTCGTCGGGCTTGCGCGCACCGGTGAAAAGCGGAATCAGCCTGCCAAGGTCCGCGCCCGCGGAGAATGCGACATTTCCCGCACCCGTGATGATTGCGGCGCGGATGTCGCCATCGCGGTTGACCTCCTCCCAAGCCTCCGAGAGCCGCACGATCGTTTCGGGGTTGAACGAGTTGTGCACCGCGGGCCGGTTAAAGGTGAGGAAGGCGAGATGTCCACGTTTTTCGAACAGGAGTGATGGCATTGTGATATTCCTCGTCCAGAAACGGTTGCGGCGAAAAGTATCACGCCCCCTGCTTTACGAGCCACTTTCCGGCTCATAACATCGAAGCCGGGAAAGGCGGGAGGTCTGCCATGCGTAACCGAGCACTGGCCATCTTCGTATTACTAACGATGCTGTCCTCGTCCGCCTTCGCGATTGAGACGCCCCGGATAATCTCGCGGTCGGATAAGGTCGACAAGCCAATCGAACAGGTGTTCGGGACCTTGAAGCAGTACTTCACCGATTCATCGCTCAGCGGATTCCGGCTCAATACCTCGGACCAGAAAACCTGGACGCTGGTGGCCACCCGGACAGATATCGATGGCGCCAACTGGAACAACTGGGCCTTCTGCAAGACTTCTCCGGAGCAGATGATCTATCGGTTCGAGGGAGGCACTGTCTCCGTGACGGTTCAGCTTCAAAAAGCCGGGAAAGACGCCACCTACACCACCGTCAGCGCCGACTTCCACGGCGACTACGGTCTCGGCTCCCGGGAAACGACGATCGACTGCGTCTCCAAGGGCAACCTCGAGACCGATCTCATCGCGGTCGCCGGCGACACCCCCAAGGCAGCCCCTTGAGCGCCGCGCCGGAGCGCTTGTTTTCCGAAGCGCCAGCGGCCAGCCTTTCCTTTCCTGACGCGAGGAGGCTCCGCTCTCGCGATATTTTCGGGCTCGTCACGCGGGCCTGGCCCTTCATTCGGCCCTATCGTCGTCACCTGCTGTTCCTGTTTCTGGTGATGCTGCTGGCGTTACCCTTCGGGCTGACGATCCTCACCCTGATCAGGATCTTCTTCGATGTCATCGGTCAGGGAAATCCACTCCGTCCCGGCGAAGCGTGGCTCCTGCGTGTACCAATCAACGCAAGCCGCGAGCTGATCCTGTGGCGCACCTGCGTCGTGGGCGGAGTGGTCACGATGTTTATCGTGCCGATCAATGCGACCATCCTCGGCTACGCGGTCTGGATTCTGCAGCGGATGTCCAACCTGTTTCGCGTCAATCTCTACGTGCGCATGCAGGACATGTCGATGCGCTTTCACGGTGAAGAGAAGATTGGCGACGCGATTTTCCGGATGTTCCAGGATTCCGCCGCGATTCCGCAAGTCGTGGATGGACTGATTATTCAACCTATCCGATGGATTCCGGTCGCCCTCGGAACCCTTGGCTTCCTGCTGCTTTTCAATCGCGCGATGGCTTTGATCGCGCTGGTGGTTCTTCCGCTGGATTTCGCACTGGCCGCGCTTTATGGAAATGCGCTGCGTCGCTCGTTCATCGCGGAACGGGAGACCGCCGCGGCGGCGACGACTCGCATCGAGGAAACCCTGGCGTCGATAAAGACCGTCAAGGCTTTCGGGCGCGAAGACTACGAGACCGAGCGCTACGCGCGCGACAACTGGACCTCCTTTGTCGCCGCGCGGCGTGCCCGCATGATGCTGGTTCGATACCGTGTCCTTACCAACACTGTTCGCGGTTCGGCGTACGTCGGAGCGGCCTACCTGGGAGCGCGGTTGGTTCTCCTTGGAGGACGTGCGGGTGTGGTCGCTGCGGTCGCCTCGCTTGGCTTGTTCCAGGCCTCTCTCTCGGCGTTCGCCTGGATGACCGCCGGGGCTCGAAACCTGGCGGATCGATGGGGAAGCTTGCAGGACGTCAGCGTCGCAATCTCGCGTGTACTCGAGATGCTGACGCTGCCCGCATCGGAAGGTAAGAGGAGCGGCACCGCCATTCCGAAGCCGTTGTCGAAGTCGCTCACATTCCGAAACGTGAGCTTTTCGTACGACTCGCGAACGCCGGTGTTGGACGGCATCACCTTCGAAGCCGGCGTGGGCGACCTGATCGCTATCGCCGGTCCCAGCGGTGCCGGCAAAAGCACTATCGTTTCTTTGCTGCTCCGCTTTCTCACTCCGGATTCCGGACAGATTCTTTATGACGACACTCCGATCGAACAATTCGACCTGCCCGCATGGAGGTCGATGCTCTCGGTCGCGCTCCAGGAGAATCCGCTCTTCACCGCAACGATCCGCGACAACATCCTGTATAGCCGCCCGGATGCGTCCGAAGGTGACCTCCGTCAGGCCATCGGGCGTGCGGGCCTCGTGGACTTTGTGCGTTCTCTGCCGGCCGGGCTGGAAACCATGCTCGGCGAGAAGGGGGCGAAGCTTTCCACCGGACAAGCGCAGCGAATCGGCCTCGCCCGAGCCCTCCTGCGCGATGCGCCCGTATTGCTGCTGGATGAGCCCACATCGGCGCTCGATGGGAAGACGGAGCATGCCGTTTTGGATGGAATCCGCCAATGGATTGCAGATGCGCCGTCGCGCCGCCTGGCGATCGTGGTCACGCATCGTCCCATAAGTGCCGCGCGGGCCGACAGGGTTTATCGGATTGAGCACGGTCGCAGCATTGCCGATCCGATATCGACGTCTCTTCAGATGGATTCCGGCAGCGACTAATCCGATGGCGGAAGCAAGTCACGGACAGACCTTGAACGGCATCAACGGCGCGCCCGTCGATACTCGCACCAACCTGCTCTATGCCGAGGAACAGCGTCCTCTGTCGCCGCGCGAAGTATGGCGCCTCTTCGTTCGTAGCTGGCGTTTCATCCGGGAATATCGCCGCCTGGTATGGACCAAGGCCTTTCTTGCGACAGTGTCACTCGTTTTCTTTCTCGCGACGCCGTGGCCGCTCAAGATCGTTATCGACAACGTCCTCGACGGACGTCCGCTGACGGGCATTCCACGCGCACTCATCGAGCCGGCCGCTGGAACCGACCCCGCGCGAATACTGGGCGTCGTCATGCTTTTTCTTTTCATAGCCCTACTCGTGGTCGGGATGGTGGCGGACCGCGCGGTCGCTCTGGGAACGGACGTCCAAAGCGGAGGATTGGACCAGGCCGGGTTCACGCAGAACGACGCCAACGAAGGCTGGAGCCTGTGGAATGGTCTGTTCGGCTACCTGGAAACGCGTGTGACTATCGATCTTACCCAGCGCATAACCCAGTCCGTCCGCACTGCCGTCTATCGCGCTTTCATGACGTCGCCTCTCGGAATGTACTCCGATCAGAAAATCGGCGATGCCGTCTTTCGCGTGATGCACGATTCCGCCGCGGTAAGTTCCGTCTTCTACCGCGGCATGCTTGCGCCGATAACGTCCATCATCATGTTCCTGATGGCGCTGATCGTTCTGGTCGCGCAATTTCCCAACGAGCCGCTCATCCCTGCGCTTGCCGCGCTGTGCCTGCCGGTGTTCGCGATTTTCGCGACTCTCTTCGGCAAGGCGCTGCGCAATCAAAGCCAGGAAATGCGCGAGCGCGGCAGTAACGTCATGGCGGAGTTCGAGGAACGCCTCTCACAGGTTCAAGTGATCAAGGCGTTCGGGCGCGAGGCCCACGAATCGGAGTCTATCGACCGCGCCAGCTGGAGGTCATTTCGATCGACGTTGCGGCTACTCGCGATCATCATGGCGATCGGCATCGTGCTGACCCCAACTGTCGGCTTCTTGATGTACAAGGCGCTCTATCACACCATGATGGAAGTGATCGCCGGGCGGATGACGCTGGGCGACGTCGTTCTCCTGGCAGGGTACGGCGCGCTGCTCGCGTTCCCGATGGCCACCCTGGGCAATACCTGGGCCGCGATGCAGCTTCCGGCCGCGGGTCTCAGAAGAATACACAGCGTACTCGATCGCCTGCAGTCCGGGACTGCACCCGGCCTCGATGGCGATTCGGTCACTTCAATCCGCGACGTGACTTTCACTGACGTTAGCGTTGGCTATGCACCCGGCGCGCCTGTGCTCCATTCCGTCTCGTTCCAGATCGTTCGCGGCGAAATGATCGCGCTGACTGGTCCCAGCGGCACGGGAAAAACAACACTCATCCTCGCCCTCCCCGGCTTCCTTGAACCCATCGCGGGAACGATTTCTATCAATGGTCACGACGGCCGTCTCTTGAACGCCCGCGATCTCCGCGGCCATGTTGGCTTCGTGTTTCAACAAGAAGCGCTGTTTTCCGCCACCATCGAGGAGAACATCCGCTACGGACGTCTCGATGCGAGCACGGAGGAAGTCCGATTGGCCGCCGAAAAAGCCGGCGCGGCCGAGTTCATATCGCAGCTGTCCGATGGATACTCAACGATGCTGGGACGTCGCGGTACCCGTCTCTCGGTCGGCCAGAAACAGCGCATCGCAATCGCGCGCGCCCTGTTGGCGCAGTCCGACGTATTGATCCTTGACGAGCCAACCGCTCCGCTTGATAGCGCGAGCGAGACCAATCTTATCGCCACGCTTCGCGCGATCGCTCGCGAACGAATCGTACTTATCGTCGCTCATCGCCCGACCACCCTCGCCGCCTGCGACCGCGTGCTGTTCCTGCATCAAGGCACGCTTGAGGCATCGGGAACCCATGCCAGCCTGACGGCTTCCTCGCCGACGTATCGCGCCTACATCGCCGAGACTGATCCGACTCTACGACCGCAATAGCGCGCTGGCGGTCCAATGTTACAAGCGTAATAGATTAGGCAGGATCTCCTTTCTCGCCTTCCCCACAATAGGTTAGAATTCAATTGCTTGGCTGATACGAACGATCCCGCTGAATCACAAAAGCTCGAAGTCGTTGTCGATTTCGACCTGTTGCGCGGCATCGCGGCCCGCAATTTCCGCGATTTGGGTGGTCATCCAGTTGCGGACGGTCGCAAAGTCAGACCTGGCCACGTTTATCGCTCATCCCATCTCGCGCAAGTTCCCCGCGAAAGCCCTATCTCAACCCTCAAGCTCAAGACTCTGATAACCCTCCAGAGCCGGATGGAGGTTAAGCACATCGGACCTCCCGCGCACGCGGTGCGGAACGGCGTTCGATGGGAGCATATCCCGATCGGCGACCGGTGGTTTACCGATCGCGGCTACACTCGCACGAGTGTGCGCTCTGGACTGGCCCACCTGGACCTGGTGATGCACTTCCGTGAGGATTGGCAGCGCTTCTTCAAGCTCCTGGCCGAGCGCAACGTTTACCCGCTTCTTTTTCACTGTTCCGCGGGCCGCGACCGCACAGGGGTGGGTGCGGCAATGTTGCTCGAGGTGCTGGGCGTTGAGCGCGCGCGAATCGTCGCCGACTTCCTGGAGAGCAATACCACTTTCCCGCAGGACCTGCTTACCTCGAGGCAACTGGCTCCCGTATTCGAAAGCATCGACGAGGCCGGCGGCATCGACGCCTTCATGCGCGAGGTGCTCGGTCTGGATTCCGCCGACCTGGAATCGATCCGGGCAGATTTGTTGGAGAAATAACTCGAGCTACGCGGGCAGGTAGCCTTCGCGGAGCAGCGACTTCGCGATGATCATGCGCTGCACTTCGCTGGTCCCTTCGCCAATCTCCGTCAGCTTCGCATCGCGCATGTAGCGTTCGACCGGAAAGTCGGTGACGTATCCGTACCCGCCGTGGATCTGCACCGCCTTCGTCGTCGCCCACATCGATGTTTCGGAAGCGAACAGCTTGGCCATCGCGGCTTCGCGCGCGAATGGACGGCCCTCGTCCTTCAACGCCGCCGCGCGGCAGATGAGCACCCATGATGCTTCGATACGGGTGGCCATGTCGGCGAACATCCACTGGATTGCCTGGAAATCCGCGATCGGCCGCTTGAACTGGTGGCGCTCCAGGGCGTAGTTGCGCGCCTCCTCGAATGCTCCGCGCGCAATCCCTGCCGCGAACCCGGCAATACCGATTCGGCCGCCTTCCAGAACCTTGAGCGTCTGCTTGTAGCCGGCCCCCAGCTCGCCGACCAGGTTACGCGCCGGCACAGTGACGTTGTCGAAGACAACTTCCGCGGTGTCGGAAGCATGCAAGCCGAGCTTTTCGATTTTCTTGCCGTTGGAGAGGCCCGCACTTTTGCGATCCACGATAAACGCCGAGACGCCGTCGCGGCCCTTGTCCGCATCCGTAACCGCCATCACGACGTACACATCGCCGACCGAACCGTTGGTGATGAACATCTTGGAGCCGTTGATCTGGTAGTTGTCGCCGACTCGCACCGCCCTGGTCTTCATCGCGGCCGCATCGGAACCGGAGCTCGGCTCTGTCAGGCACCATGCGCCGAGCTTCCTGGCGCTCAGCATTTCCGGAACGTAGCGATCCCGATGCTCATCCGCCGCGAACATTGCAATGTGCCCTGTCGAGAGCGACATGTGCGCCGCGCAGGTCAGTCCAATCGAGGCGTCGTAGCGGGAGAGCCCCTCCACCACGAGCACTTGCGACAAGGTATCTGCGCCTCCGCCGCCCCACTTCTCGGGAAATGCGACGCCGAGGAAGCCGAGTTCTCCCAGCTTCTCGATGACGTGCCGGGGAAAGGTCTCTTCCTTGTCCCACTTGGTCGCGAAGGGTTTGATTTCCTTCTCGGCAAATGCCGCCAGCGTATCGCGAATACGCTGCTGTTCTTCAGTCAGATCGAAATTCATCGGCTATTGGCGAGCCTGGACGTTCTCGCTAACCCACTTGACGATGTCTTCGGTGGAAGCGCCCGGGGTGAAAATTTCGCGCACCCCCAGCGTCTTGAGCTTGGCCGCATCCTCGTCCGGAATAATTCCGCCGCCGAATACAGCCACATCCGCGGCGCCGCGTTCCTTGAGCAGCTTCATCACTTCAGGAAAAAGCGTCATGTGCGCGCCGGACAGCACGGACAGCCCGACCGCATCGACGTCTTCCTGGACTGCAGCTTCCGCGATCATTTCGGGCGTCTGATGAAGCCCCGTGTAAACGACTTCGAAGCCGCCGTCGCGCAGCGCGCGCGCGATAATCTTTGCGCCGCGGTCGTGCCCGTCCAGCCCGGGCTTCGCCACCAGGATTCTTAGTCTCTTGTCTGCCATGTCGCCTAAATCCAGCCCGGGTCGCGATAGACCCCGAACTCCTCGCGAAAGATATCGCTTATCTCACCGACCGTTGCGTCACGTCTAACCGCTTCGAGTATCGGCTCCATCAGGTTCTCACCCGAACGGCACGCCTCCGACACTCGCGAGAGGGCTTCACGCACGGCGACGGTATTGCGGTCGCGTTTCATCTTGCGGACGCGTTGCACCTGCCGCTCCTCGATCGCGGGATCGATCTTGAGCGTCTCGATTGGAATCTCTTCCGGCACCGAGTACTTGTTGACGCCCACGATCGTCTTGATGCCCTTCTCGAGCTGGCGCTGGTAGTGGAAAGCCGCCTCGGCGATCTCCCGCTGCGGGTAGCCGGTTTCAACCGCCTTTATCATCCCGCCCATCTGATCGATGCGCTGGATGTAATCCATCGCCTCATGTTCGATACGATCGGTCAACGCTTCGATCGCGTAGCTGCCTCCGAACGGGTCGATGGTGTTGGTCACGCCGGTTTCCTCGGCGATTATTTGCTGCGTGCGCAGCGCCACCGTCACCGCCTGCTCGGTAGGCAGGGCGAGAGTCTCATCCATCGAATTGGTATGCAGCGACTGCACGCCGCCGAACACGCCCGCGAGTGCCTGCAGAGCCACCCGCACGACGTTGTTCACCGGTTGCTGGGCCGTCAGAGATGCGCCTGCCGTCTGCGCATGCGTCCGCAGCATCATCGAGCGCGGATTCTTCGCTCCGAAGCGCTCCTTCATGATGCGAGCCCACATCCGGCGCGCGGCACGCAGCTTGGCGACCTCTTCGAGAAAGTCGTTGTGGATGTTCCAGAAGAACGAGAGCCGCGGAGCGAAGTCATCGACCGAGAGGCCGCGCCGCACCGCTTCTTCGACGTAGCAGATACCGTCGGCGATGGTGAACGCCAGCTCCTGCACGGCGGTCGAGCCCGCTTCCCTGATGTGGTAGCCCGAGATAGACACCGCGTGCCATCGCGGAGCCTTGTGCGCGCAGAACTCGATCATGTCGGTGACGACCCGAAGCGCAGGACGCGGCGGGCAGATCCATTCCTTCTGCGCGATGTATTCCTTGAGCATGTCGTTCTGGATCGTTCCGCCCACGCGATCCCATGGAACGCCCTGCCGCTCGGCGACCACCAGGTACATCGCGAGCAGCACCGAGGCAGAGCAGTTCACGGTCATCGACGTGGTCACGCGATCGAGTGGAATCTTGTCGAACAACCGCACCATGTCATGCACGGAGGTGACCGAGACACCCTCGCGACCGACTTCGCCAACTGCGCGTTCGTGGTCGGCGTCGTAGCCCATCAGGGTGGGCATATCGAACGCCGTCGAAAGGCCATCCTGCCCCTGCGAGAGCAGGTAATGGAACCGCGCATTGGTATCTTCCGCGAGCCCGAAGCCCGCGAACTGGCGCATCGTCCATAGCCGGCCGCGATACATCGACCCGTAAACACCGCGCGTGTACGGATACTCACCCGGGTTGGCCAGCGCTTCGTCGTAGCGCCCCTTGGCATCCTCGGGAGTGTAGAGCGCATCCAGCTCCATGTCGGAGATAGTAGAGAAGCGTACGGGCCGCTCAGATGCGTTCTTGTAGGTGGTTTCGAACCAATCGCGTTTTGAGCTCATTGATGTCTCTCGAGCACCTGTCCTGCAATCACCAGGCGCTGAATCTCGGACGTCCCTTCATAGATCTCGGTTATCTTCGCATCGCGAAAATACCGCTCGACCTTGAACTCCCGCGTATAACCATAACCGCCGTGAATCTGGATAGCCTCGGTCGCGGCCTTCATCGCGGCTTCGGCCGCAAACAGCTTCGCCATCGCCGATTCTTTCGTGCATGGCTTGCCGGCATCCTTGAGCGATGCCGCGCGCAACGTCAGCAATCGCGCCGCGTCTATTTCGACCGCCATATCGGCCAGCTTCCACTGGATAGCCTGGTACTGCGAAATCGGCTTGCCGAAGGTCTGCCGTTCCTGGGCGTATTTCAGGGAGGCCTCCAGCGACGCGCGTCCGATACCGATCGCCTGCGCGGCGATACCGATGCGGCCGCCGTCCAGGGTCTTCATCGCGACCTTGAAGCCTTCGCCTTCCCCGGTGAGTAAGTTGTCACGCGGCACGCGCAGGTCGGTAAAACTCAGCTGCGCCGAATGCGCACCGTGGATACCCATCTTGTCTTCGGTGCGAACGACCTGCCATCCCGGCGTATCGGTCTCGACCGCGAAGGCGCTGATTCCGTGGTTGCCTTTCTCGGGCTGCGTCATCGCGAAAATAATCGCGACCTTCGATTGCGGCGAATTGGTGATGAAGTTCTTGGTGCCGTTGATTACATAGGAATCGCCGTCGAGCACCGCGCGCGTCTTCTGCCCCGCGGCGTCCGATCCCGCCTGCGGCTCCGTCAACGCGAAACATCCGAGCCATTCGCCGGATGCCATCTTCGGCAGGAAGTGGCGTTTCTGTGCATCAGTGCCCAGCCCCAGGATCGGCCATGACGCGAGCGAACAATGCGCCGACACGATGACGGCGGTCGATGCGCACTCAACCGCGAGCTCTTCGATCACCAGGGCATAAGCGACCTGGTCGAGCCCGGCACCACCGTATTCTTCGGGAATGAAAGTGCCGAGCATGCCGAGGCGCCCAAGCTCGTCGATACCCTCTTTCGGATAGCGATGCGTGCGATCGGCTTCGACGCCGATACGCTCCAGCTTCTCCTTCGCGAAGCGCCGCGCGGTATCGCGCGCGGCGCGCTGGGCAGCGTTGAGTTCAAGCTCCATCGATTTTGTTTTAGCTCACCGAGGGCTGGTGGTCGATAGAACACCGACAAAATATGGAACGTTCAGTCTGAACAAACGCTCAGCTGGCCTGGTAAATCGCCTCTCACACGTAGCCACTGACCTCGGGCCGCCGCATCTTCCACAGGAACCCGTCCATGTAGAAATGCACCAGGGACTCGTACACCGTGTAGTAGAAGTACCATCGCCCGACAGTCATCCATGCGAACGGAATCTCGTTCAGATCATCGATGTAGAGAGCCTGGAGCGATCCGAGAACGATCAGGATGGCTGTGAATGACACGTACCAGGCCCGCGGAAATTTCAGCAGCTGCTGCATCAGAGAAGGATGCTGGCGAGGCTGGTTGTAGAAGCGTCGCTGGAACCCCCACACGAAGACCATGTATTCCACTGCATGGCTGAAACCGAAGGCGATAAACGCCTTTACCGGGTCCGCCCAGAACAGCGCCGTCGAGGCCAGTGTAGTCCCCAAAGCGGCCGAAAGACGCGCGCGATTGCGAAACCGCTGCGTTCGCCATTCCCACCAAAGCCAGAGACCAATGCCGCCGGCAGCCACTAAAATGCTTGGCACCACGAGCAAGGTCTCGTACTTCTCCATGAACTCGATGATCAGCGACAGCGCAGGGCCAACATCCGCTCCGCGATCGAGAATGACCGACTTGTAGGTTGGTCCGAGGTAGCTGAAGAAGAGCGGAATCCAGCAAAAGAGGAAGTACTTATCCACCCAACCCGGAGTCTTCGGATGATCCGCCGGTTCCTTGGCGAGGTAGAGTCTCATGATGCCGAACTTTTGCAGGTAGGTGTGCCAGACGTTCCAAACGACCGCCAGGAACACCATCGCACCCGCCACCTTGCTGAGGCTTGAACCCTCGTCTTCTCCAATGAGGAGGAGCGGCGTTGCCGCAAGCAACGCGAGGCACGCGAGCGGAAACCAGGTCAGTTGGCGCCGGTAGCGATGAAAGACACTATCGTCCAGGTAGGCGTAAGGCAGGCCATAGTGGCGATGTGCCAGCGTCACACCCAGAACAATCGCCAGGAAGTAAAGATTCGCGTTCTCGGAGCTCGCAAACAGCGACGGGACCAGGATCCAGGCCCAACTGAAGTGATACGCCACCATGTCGATGGCAGGCGAGATGTTCCAGACCGGATTCGGATGCGCGGGATCCGGCGGCGCAACGTACCTGGTAAAGAAGTCGGATTGGGAAAAAGGAGCGCTGACGGTCTGTGCGCTAGCTCCCATGCATCCAACCCGCCTGTACGGCGCCCCTCAGATGAGCTTCAACTTCACTTGTGACGCCATGAGGGCTGACGCTTCTCGACGAACGCCTTGGTGCCTTCCACGCGGTCCGCGCTCGAGAACGTGACTGCGAATGCTTCCTGCTCGAACCGCAGCCCCGCGTCTTCCGTCATCGTGAACGATGCGCGCAGGGCGGCCTTGGCCTGGCGCAGCGCGAATGCCGACTTGCTCGCCAGCTTCTCCGCCAACGCCCTCGCGGTCTTGATGAGTTCTTCCGGCGCGACGACCTGGTTGGCCAGTCCCAGGGTGAGGGCAGTTTTGGCGTCGATCATGTCACCCGTCATCACCAGCTCTCGCGCTTTGGCCTGGCCGATCCGATGCGC
>DATJWT010000261.1:0-9771 GCA_035500975.1 Binataceae bacterium (SeqCode) | reverse complement strand
TCGCGAGCATCCGCGCATGGTCGCAGCTCGCGTAGACGGAGCCTTCCCAGAATGCGCGCGCCCATTCGGGATCGTATTCCTTGAGCCGCTGCGGAACTTCGCCACCTGTACCCGCCATCAACGGCATCGCGTTCGACAGCCAGTCCGGAAGCTCCGTTTTTGCGGCATTCTGCATGCCGGTCCAATCGCCAACGCTCCACTGATCGCCCAGGTACTTGCTCATCAGGGCGAAGATCGGCCCGATCGTCTGGCGAATCGATTGCCCGCAAGCGGGAGTGACCTGCGATGAGAACAATGGCGGGTCTTCATACAAGGCGCCGCGGACCGTGCCCGGCATCGCAAATGCCGAGAGCCATGCTGCGACCACGCCGCCCGAGGAAAGCCCGCTCACGATCACGGGCCGTTTGATGATCAGCGCGATAAACCGCACCATGTCGTTGCCGAAATTATCGAGCGTGTAACGTCCCGGCGTCCGGCTCGATCTGCCCTGCCCCCGCAGATCGACGGCGAACGCCTGGAAGTGCTCCTTGAGCAACTCCATCGCCTTCTCGTATCCCCACCACGACTCGGTTTGCCCGGGTATCAGCAACAGCGCCGGCTTGTCTCTCGATCCCGCGACGGCATAGTTGATGATGGCCTCGCCGACGTCGATGGTTTGCTCCGCGAAAGCGTGCGGAACATATGTTTCGGTGGGATTGTCCGGGCCAAATCGAAGAGTTCCCATCATTTACCTCCTCGCAAACGGGAGAACAGCGTCTCGGCATTCCCGCGATCAACTGCTCCGCGCTGCCCTTCACTCATCGCGTAACCTTCATACATCGACGTAAACATTCCTGCGATTGCATCTGTCGCGTACGGCCAATCGGTCACAGACAGAACGTGATCCGGCCGAGCGATTGTGAGCAGGCTCGGCAAAGCGACGGCAGTGCCGGAGAGCGCGAGGTCGAAATAGCGGCACGACATGATGGTGGTTACCAATTCGTCCCCCGGTGGGCATTGCATCCTCGGTCGTCGGCGAACCCGGGGCTCGCGCGGGATCTTACCGCAATATCGTATGAATCGGAGCCCGCGTCAGGCCTTCGCTGGCGCCGGCGGAATGCCCGCCTCGATCGTCAGCGGCAAGCTGAACCGGAGCACGCGTGGCGGTTCGCAAATTTCGTCGCTGCAGGCCTGGCACCGCAGCGTCCCTTCTACCTGGTACGCCCCCGGATTCATCATCTCGGCTATTCGACGACTGTCTTCCATCTACCGGACGGCGCATTCGCCGCGGCGTTGGCACAGATGCCTCCGCGGGGGAACTGGAACTGCTCCGCGCTGTTCAGCGGCCAATCTCGCCGGGATGCATCACGGTGCCGATGAATCGGCCGCTCTAGGAAAGACCGGCCAGCATGGTTTCTCATCGCGGAGCAGGACCGTATGATCGCTTCCGACACGCAGCGCTTCATGGCGGAGCGAATGCGCGCCCGCGCGCGGTCGCATCCGGTTGACCACGCGCCCCCGTCACGGCACCGCGCCCGGTCGTAGACATCGTTCGGGCGGCGATCGCGGAAACGGTCAGTGGCTGGGCCGCTCTCGGATGATCCGCTTACCGAGCCTCGCCGGTGGCAGGATCGAGGATCAGCGGCTTCGCGTCGGCAGTGCGAAAGTCAAACAGGTTGGTGATTGGTTGCGAGCTTGCGTCGAACGATCCTTGTCCGATGCGCGTGCCATGCAGCCAGTTGTCCTCGATGAAGCGTAACACCGACGCCTGGTTCGTCAGCGTGTGGTCGACGAAATTGCGCCTGGCCCAGGGCGAAATCACCAACAGCGGAAGGCGCGGCCCAAATCCGCATCGCCCTTGCGCGTGCAAGGTCGCGGGCGCCACACCCGGTAGCGCGTTTGCGCCGTCACCGCAGCTTCGATGGTTCGGCAGCCCATCGGCGATGGTGTTCGACTCGTTCACGCGCGGGCTTGCCTGGTGATCGTACCATCCGTCGGAATCGTCGTAGGTGACAACAATCGCCATGTTCTTCCACTCGGGCCGCTGCTGCAGAAAATTGATCGTGTTGACCAGAAAGGTCTGCTCATCGAGCGGATCGGAGTAACCCGCGTGGCCGTCGAAGATCGCGGTCGCCTTCAGAAAGGACACCGCCGGCATGTGCCCCGCCTCGACCGCGGCGCGAAAATCGTCGATATCGTATTGATGGTTGGCGCTATCGCCCGAGTGCCCGATCGCTTCCGGGGAGGCCGGTCGCGCATGCGTGAGATTGGCGGTTGATGCGTAGTACTGGAACCACGCGTGATGCGTTATGTAGTCGGGCGTTGGACCGCCGGTAATCGAAGATGTCGAGGTGCGGCGGCATCCGGTGGTCCCGTCGGGATTGACCGTGGACAGGTTGAATCCGCCCATGAAGGCGCCCCAGCTGATTCCCGCCGCGTTGAGCAGGTCGCCGATATTTCGTCCACTCATCCGTACCTGGTTGCGCGTCGGCAAAGAACATACGTCCCCCAGCGGCTGCGCATCGTTGATGACGGTCAGCCCTCCGTACCCATCGCCGATTTCGTAGTTTTCGCTTTGATGGATCACAGACGCGACGCCGTTGGTCTGGCCCGATACGAGATTGATGGCCCCGGGCGTGGATGGGCCAAAGCCGGTGCAGTAGGAGTTGTCGCTCATCGCGAACCGCTGCGCATAATTCCATAGCGCCGTGACGGTGTTCCCGTCGTAGTAGCCCATCACCAGTCCCGTGGTTCCCAGCGGCGGCGAAGCCCCCGGCGGAGGTCCGGCGGCCCCGGTCTCGCGGGGAAACAGGTCCATCTTCCCGGAATCGTGCGCGCGCTGTTCGGGCCCATACGAGTGATCCTGGTCAGCCGTCGCCGCTTGGTTGCGGGACAGTCGGAAAGGATTAGTGGCGCCGGCGCCGTTGTTGGGATTCAGGGCGTTGGGGTTATGCGTCAGCAGCCTCGGGGTGAGCCCGTTCACCTGCGGCGTGCCGGGCTTCGCCTGGAACGGCGGTTCTCCGCCCGGGTTGAGGGCATTCGGATACGTCCCGAAGTAGTGATCGAACGAAACATTCTCCTGGTAGATCACCACCAGGTATTTTATCGGCGTCGCCGTCGAACCATCGGCGCCCGATGCGCTCCCTCCGGCAAGGACCAGGATCATTCCCGCCAGTGCAGCGACCAGACCTCTTGCTGTCATCGCATCGCTCCAATCTCCGACTGGAAGTCGTATGCCAATCATACTCGGGCAACATGATCTTCCCATGAAGCGATTCACCCCACGAGAGAGTTGGAACGTCGGGCGAACTTTGGTACGTGGATCCCCGCTCTCAACGGGTGGGCCGTCTAGTGGTGCGTACTGAAACGATCGACGATGCGAAGCAGCGCCTGCGGCTCTACAGGCTTACGGACCACGGCCACTGCCCCGAGCTGGATGGCTCTTTCAGCTGCATCGGGATACGCGGACATCACCACGACCGGAATATCGGCAAGGCCGGGGTTCTTGTGAAGTTCGATAAGGAATCCCCAGCCGTCAAGAACCGGCATCTGTAGATCCAGCAGAATGACTTCCGGCCGGGGTTCTGAACTGGTCAACGACCGGAGACCATCATCTCCGTTCACGGCACAGCGCACTTGGTGGCCCTTTAAAGACAGGTAATCCCCCACAACTTCGCACAGCTCTTCATTGTCGTCGATAACCAAAACCACGGAACCGTCTCGCGGCGGGAAGTGACTCCTTAATGGCTGCCGCAGCAGGCTCTGTGCCAGCGACAGAACGATGCGTTAGCGCACCTAAGAGAGAAACTTCGTCACTAGAGGCCGCTGCTTCATACAGCTGAGCAGCGAAATTTTTACTTGAAGGCCGACAGAACATCGCTCAGCTCAAGGCGCCGCCGATCCTGTCCTGGATGGCTGCCGCAGTGGCCTTCCGGGATTCTCTTCCCGGTCGAAGATAGCGCCTAAACCGCGCACGTCCGCGCTTCGGCATCGAAGGGCATCACGGCACTCATGCAGCGTTACGCTAATCGCCGCGCCTATCGGCTCGTCTATACGCTGATCGGCAAATACGGCCATCATTGAATTACTCTCGCCCACGCTCGCCGCAGGCACGCGCGACCCGGCCGTGCCCCTTATCGACCGACCAAATCAGCATGTTGACGAGCTCTCCCTGTTCACAACCGGCGTATTTCGCTTTCAAGCGGTTATGTACAAATTGTATTTATATGCTAGCTGTCTGTGTAGCCGTATGACAAAGGCGCGCAGCACCAGATGCCATGACCTGATTTGAGCAACACTGTCCTCGGTCAGCCGAGGCTTTAAGGTTCGACGACGGTCCGGGCAAGGTCGTCAGCTGAAACTTTGGGGGGACTTTTCATGCGATCACTCTATGGCCGTTTACACCGACGCTACGGCAGGAGGCTCTCCGGACAGGAACTCGGGCGTATCGTTCGGCAACGTAACGAAGCGCTTCTGCAAAGATATCCTCATGTAAGAATCGACCGGAATCGCAACAAGGGGGCCGGTGATGCCAGGGTCATTGTCATCGGAGCAGGGTTCGCGGGACTCATGGCGGCGGACTCGATGCCGGACAACCTCGAGGTCACCGTGCTCGAAGCCGGCGGGCGCCTCGGCGGGCGCGTTCAAACTCTCTACGATTTCATCCCCAACCGGATCGTCGAGGCCGGAGCCGAACTGATCGGCGCCAATCACGACACCTGGCTCGAGCTTGCCGACCAGTTCGACCTGGATTTCGTGGAGCTCCAGCACGACGTTTACGAAGCCGAAGGGCTGGAGTTCCCGGTCTATATTCACGGGCAGAGAATTCCCAACGACGAGCTGCCCTATATCCACGAGGCGACCGAACAGGCCCAACAGCAAATCGCCGCCGATGCCGAAGCTATCGCCGATCCGTTTACGCCGTGGGGCTCGGGTTGCGCCCCGGAATACGACAGTACGTCTCTCGGAGAAAAACTCGACCAGTACGCGTCGGTCGGGATCGCCAGGGACGTCCTCGAGATCACCTATGGCAATGACAATGTCAGGCCGAGTCGCGAGCAAAGCTACCTGGGCATCTGCTCGCTGGTGCGAGCCGGCGGAGGCTCGCAGTTCTGGGATCTGTTCGAGAAATTCCGCTGCTCCCAGGGCAACCAGGCGCTGGCCGAAAAGCTCGCCGAGCGCATCCGCGCGCGCGGGAACAACATTGTGCACTTCAAACCCGTAACCGGGATCACCATGGGCGGCGATCAGGTGATGGTGGAGGTGGACCGTGAAAGATTTTTCGCGGAGTATGTCGTGCTCGCGATACCGCAGTCACAATGGGGGGCCATTCGCTTCGATCCTCCACTCCCGCCCGAGGACTTCATGATTTCGACCGGGCCCGCGGTCAAGTACCTGAGTATCGTCAGCCAGCGGTTCTGGAGATGGCAGGGCCTGGCCCCCGATGCCAGCTCGGATGAGCTCGGGCTTACCTGGGAAGCGACCGAAACCCAGGACGATGCCGACGGAGCCTGCTTCAACCTGAGCGTATTCGCGGGCGGCACCGCGGCGCGCAGGGCCGAAAGATATCGCGGCGACCCCACCCAGCTCTACGATCCCGCGCTGGACACCATCCTGCCGGGTTACCTCGCCAATCGCGCCGGGACCTCGCTGCGGGATTGGCCTACCGAATTCTGGACCGCAACCGGCTATGCATCTCCGTCTCCAGGCGCCCCCGGACAGCCCGGCGAGATCCGCCGATGCGGCCCGAACCTGTGGGTGCCCTGGTACGACCGGCTGATCTTTGCCGGCGAGCATACCTGTTTCGGCTTCTTCGGCTTCATGGAGGGGGCGCTTCAATCCGGTCTGCGAGCGTCAAAACTGGTTCGCGAACTCGTCCGCTGATCACCTCACCGCACAGGGGAAGAAACATGAACGACCCGCAGAATGAAATATTCGACCAGGCCAAGTACATCGGCCAGGGCGTTGACATCTTCAAGCAATACCAGCTGCCTGCTGCCTTGCTGGCCTCGATGCCGATCGAACTCAAGGGCGTCCCGACTCATCCCTGGGTGTTTCTCGGTCACGAGGTTCAGTTGCCGATTTTCGTCAATGGCATCGTCGCCACCGAGGAATTCGAGCGCAGCGATTGTGTCGAATCGCGCGATGAGTTTCAGAATTCGATCGCGGCGCAAGCGGAGGTGCATGTCGGGATCGGCGCCTTCAGCGGGCAGATGGCGGTTTCGTACGGCAAGGAGTCCTCGTCCACCAGTCAGTACTTCTTTGCTTATCACATGGTCTCGATCCGCCTGGGCATCCTCCAGATCGAGATCAGCGATGTCGCCCCTTACCTTTCATCGAGTTATCTCGCCGACCTTCGAAGCCTTCCCGAATGGCCCGATGCCGAGAATCTCAAGGAGTTCCAAAAGTTCTTCAACCTGTACGGCATCTACTACGTAAAGCAACTGAGTATGGGAGGATCGCTCGACTACTACGTGGCGGTTAACAAGACGTCTTCATTGAGCACGACTTCGATTTCACAAAGCATGAAGGCTGAATACAAAGGCTTGTTCGCTTCGGGAGGCGTATCGGAGCAAATCACTTCCAAGGATTCCTGGAAGTCATATTCGTCCAATCGCTCCGTGAGTATTCGTGCGCGCGGCGGCGATTACACTACCCTCTCCCCGCTCATCAACGCCGACCCGGAGAAAGCTGCCGACGGCAAGGCCGTCGACGCTTATAACCAGTGGACCAGAAGCGTGTCCTCGGAACCGATTGTCTGCGATTTCAGGGTCGGACGGATCTGGGAGCTAACCGTCGAGAAGCGCGAAGCCCTGGAAGAGGCGTTCAACCTGATGCAGCACGGGATGCGGCCGCGTCTCGTCATCGAGACCAATTCCACCGACAACACCCTTCCGACCGTCGTCCTCGGCAAACCGATCACGCCCGTCGATCCCCCGGAGTGGCCGCACGGCTACCAGGTCGTGGTGCTGGATCGCGAGGACCCCACTCCCTCGGGAGTTAGATGGAACCGCTACTACAGCACCTACTTCCAGGAAGGAAACTACGGACCCATCGGCGCCATGTACGATCAGATCCGGTGGGACCTCGAGGGTCTCGGACTCGACGACAACCGGCATTTCCTGGTGCTGGTCAGTTTCGGCATGTCCTTCGCCGCGGCGCCGCAATCCCGCGATGCGTATCCGCTGCTGCGTTCGGCGGGAGGAGGATCGTGGCTTCAGTACTGGTCGAACCATTGCGATCCGGCCAGTGCAATCTATTACTGGGGCGCGTCCTACGTTCTTGCCGGCGTTTTCGATTTCGGCCCTGACACCGGTGTCGAGGCTTTCGCCGGCAGCGTCGAAAATCCGACCTGGTACAACCCGATCGTGCTGGAGGTGTTTTTCTACCGGGAAAGCGGAACTCCTCTCTACACGCTGAGCGTCGGAGGCGGCGTCATCGAAAAACCGCTTCGACGCAGCTTCACGACCACGGGTCTCCGGCCGATTCAGCACGCGTCGCGCCGATAGTCCATCGAATGCGCACCAACGCGCGCGTCCTGGTGGTCGGGCATGCCGGGGCAACCGGTTACGGACGGATCATCTCGTCGATCCTGCCCCATCTCGACCGATCCTTCGATATTCATCATTTCGGCATCGATTGTCGCGGACCTGACCTCGATGGCGAGTGGACACGGTATGCAAACAACGTGGACGGAGACGCGCGCGGCGTGGAGCGACTCGATACGCTCCTCCGCCAACTGCAACCGGCGCTCCTCCTGATCGTACACGATACCTACCTGTACGATGTGTATCGCCAGGCTCTCTGCGCGCCGCCAAAGCGTCCCAGGGTCGTTCTCTACAGCCCTATCGAAGGAGATCGCGTCAAACCGCGGCCGTTGCGCGGAACCGCGCGGGTAGATCGGCTGGTGCTCTACCATCGTCGCGCGGAAGCGGCGGTCCGAAGCGCCTTCTCGTGTATTCAGCGTGACGAACCGAACTTCCGGCCGCCGCGGACCGCGATGATTCCGCCGGGAATCGATACCGCTGTCTTTCGGCCCATAGGCGGAGGTCCTGAACCGGGGCCGCGACAAGAAGGTCGCAAATCGGCACGAAGATCGCTTTTTCCCAATCGCGACGATCTGGAGGATGCCTTCATCGTTCTGAACGCGAACCGCAACACGGTCCGCAAGCGCCTTGATCTTTCGCTCCAGGCCTTCCACATCTTCTCCCGGCGCCACTCCAACGCCTGGCTCTACTTGCACACCGGTATGCGCGACATCGGCTATCCGCTGGTGGATCTCGCCGAGAGGCTCGGCATCGCCGATCGCGTCCTGACAACCTATGACTGCGAAAACCATCCCGCGATCTGCGATTCGGACCTGAACCTCGTTTACAACGCCTGTGATGTTGGACTGAATACCTCGATGGGAGAGGGTTGGGGGCTGGTCGCTTTTGAACATGCCGCGACCGCGGCGGCACAGGTACTTCCCGCCCATGGCGTTTGTCGTGACCTTTGGGACGGGTACGCTCCGCTCGTTGCGGCTTCAGAGGTCGCCCAGGATCGCGCTAACATCGTAGAGCACCGGATCGTGGACGCGCGCGATGTCGCTGGCGCCCTGGAAGAGCTGTACACCGCACGTGGATCGCTCGATCGTTGGAGCGCCCTGGCTTACCGGCGCGCCCGGGATCCCGCGTGGGACTGGAGACACATCGGCGCGCAGTGGTCTCAACTATTCGAGGAAGTACTTTCAGGAGACGCGAGAGCTGGCTGATCCTTCGCAAGCCAGCGCGTCTTTTCGTCGCACTTCAATCGAAAGCGGCGGAGCAGCCCAACCGGAACTCGATGCGGCAGCCGTCCGTAGGTTTCTCCGTCATCCTTCACCTGTGATGGTGACCCGGGCCCAACAACGTCCTGGTCGATGCCTGGAATTCCGACGCGACGTCGTGAGGGAATGAGATGTAGCGCAGCATCCCTTGCGACCGGGCATTCGCCAGAGTGGGCCCCGGCGCACTCTCCTGTGGAAGAAGTGTTCTGAAACCCCACGATCCCGACGCGGTCATGTTGATGGTGAAATTGGAGGCGCTGCCGTGCTTGAACCGACTCGCGGTCGGTGAGAACAGAATCACGTCGCGGTTGCGGTTGCGGTTGGAGTTGCCGCAACCGTGGCAGTTTGGGGGCCTTGAAGAATTCGATCTGCCTCCGCATCGGCCAAAACTGCCATATCGAGGCCACAAGCAAGCCCATTACTCCCCGGTCGAATCGAAATTCCGCGGTGTTGTCTTATATCCCTAACCGCCGTACCCTTCGCTGTTAATTCCCGTGGTAGTTCTAGTCGAATCGTGTATAGATTAAACAACTCTATCAATGCAGTGATAATCAGACGGTTGCAAATTACCGTCCAAAGTCCCAGCAAAAGCATCGCTTGACTTTAGATGTTGCTCCTTACCCACACACGGAAGAGGCTCGCCACTCTTCTCGCAAATGCGTCCAGCCTTCACCGACTGCATCGCCGAGTACGATTGCGACGGCGGCGGCCAGGGATCAAATGAGGTCCGTCGAGGGGATAATCTGATGAGTTTTCAGGCCAAAAGAGACAACTTCTTTAGCCAGCAGGGTGCCCTCGTCTATGCCGTGTTTCCGTTCCTGCTCTTGATGCTCGCCGCTTGTGGTTCGAGCAGCTCCGGTCCGAAACCCAAACCCACGGCAACCGCGACGGGCACCTCCACACCGACTGCAACTCCGACGCCGAGCGCGGAGCAGGTATTGTTTTCGCCGCCATCCGTAGAGCTCAACCCTGGAACTGCCTCTACG
>DATJWT010000260.1:0-12342 GCA_035500975.1 Binataceae bacterium (SeqCode) | reverse complement strand
GATTTCGCCGATCTGCATATTGAGCAGCGGAACCAGTCCGCCCAACGGCGTGTAGCTGTCGTGCATCGAGTTGACGGCGCCGCATGAGGTGTCGGTGGTGACGGTGGCCCACAGGGCGGAATTTACGATTCCGTAGCGGACCTCCTTGCCTTCCATGTTGCCGCCGCTTTGGGTGGTGGAGGCTTGCTGGTCGATACCCATCGCGGCGAATTGCGGATTGCCGTGCTGCTCGGCCCAGATGGCACAGCCGGCTCCGGTCAGAAACAGGATCGCCATAGCGGCGAACAGCGCCCATCCCTGGCGGCGATCGCCGGCCATCTTGCCGAAGGTGTGGGTCAATGCCGCGCCGAGCGCGAAGATCGCAACCATCTCGACCAGGTTGCTCAGCGGAGTTGGATTCTCGTAGGGATGAGCGGAATTGGCGTTGAAGAATCCGCCACCGTTGGTGCCCAGTTCCTTGATTATCTCCTGCGACGCGACCGGGCCTTCCGCGATCACCTGCTCGGCACCTTCGAGAGTCTTTGCGTGCACGTAGGGACTCAGGTTCTCCGGCACGCCTTGCCACACGAGAACCAGGGCAAACACGACCGAAATCGGCAGCAATACCCACAGCGTCGTGCGGACGAGATCGAACCAGAAATTGCCTAGAGTGCGGGAGGAGCGGCGGACGAAGCCACGAATTATGGCGATGGCCGCCGCGATGCCAGCCGCAGCCGAGACGAAGTTATGAAACGCGAGCCCAGCCATCTGGGTCAGGTAACTCATGGTGGTCTCGCCGCCGTAGGCCTGCCAGTTGGTATTGCTGGTGAAGCTGGCAGCGGTATTGAACGCCAGGCTGGGTTCAACACCCGCGAGAGCCTGCGGATTGAAGGGCAGAAAAGCCTGGAGCCGCTCGAGGCCGTAAAGCACAATCATGCCGACCACGCTGAACAGCAGCATCGCGATCGCGTATTCGCCCCAAGTCATCTCGGTCGCGGGATGGACCCCGCACAGGCGGTAGATCGTGCGCTCGACCGGGCGCAGGATCGGATCGAGAAAGGTCTTTTCGCTCGCGAAGACCCTGGCCATGTAAAGCCCGAGCGGTACGCTGACGAGCGTGACCACAAGAAAAAAGACCCCTACCTGCAGGATTGCGTTCCAGACCATCACAATGTTCTCCGGTTGCCGGCGTTCAGAACTTTTCGGGCCGAATGAGAGCGTAGATCAGATAGGCCGTGAGGCCGGTGGCGAGGACAACGCCAAGAATGAGATCAAGCGAGCTCATATCTGCTCACACCCGAGTACGTAAGCGATAGCCACGGCAAAAAAGATCACGGTAGAAAGCAAAGCAATAAAATCAGCCATGAAAGCCCCCTAGTGCATCCGTCATGCCAGATGGAAAAATGCAATTCCCGGCGAGAAGCCGACGGTGCGCGTCGAATCGTACGTTACAATTTGCAGCAGATGCATGATGCGATTTGCAGCCTTCGCCTTTCCTTTGACCGAAAGTAACGTTCTTACGGGATACCGGCCGAATTAACTCGCGGATCCCGAGAAACGTCAAGTTGCCCGTAGCGACGGCTGGCGGGCGATTTGCACTGTGTCCGATCGGGACAGAGAAGCGCCCTCCGGTCACACAGACGCCTCTCCTGTCTCCTCCAACCCCTCACCTGTGAAGGAGGTGTTATGAAAGTAGCTGAGGCTCTGGATCGGCTGATTGCAGTTTCAATAGACGGCGAAAAGCGTTACGAGCACGCGGCGAAAGACGTGGAGCGCGCGAGCCTGGAGGCATTTTTCGAGTGGCAGGCTTACAACCGGAAGACGGCAGCCGAGGAACTGGCGGAGGTGCGCGGGCGTTTGTACGGCGATGGCAGGGAACACGGAACCCTGGCCGGACTTGCGGATCGTGCCGCGCTGGATTTTGCGGTGGTGATGAGCAAGGGCGACACCGGGGTGGTGGAATGGTGTCGTGAGGACGATGCCGAGGTGATCGCGGAATATGAAAAAGCGCTGGCGGAAGATCTACCGGAGGAAGTGCGACTTCTCCTCCAACGCCAGCTCGAGCGGGTACGCCTGGCGATGAGCAACCTGGAAAAAGTCATCGGCGTGTTCGGCAGACCTCGCTCCTAGTGGCGAAAGTGCAGCGGGACGGTTCGGGCAAAGCGACGCCGGGCGGCTCAAAACAGGGGCTTCATTGCTAACTGGCGGTGAGGTATCCTTAGTGACTCTCAGACAAAGATTCGCTTGGCCAGGGGTGCTTAATGGTCCCGGTGCGCTACAATTTTCGCAGCGTCCTGGAACGGCGCGGCACGTCGCTGATGACGATGCTCGGGGTCGCGCTGGTGTCGATGATCCTGGTTATCGTGTTCGGCTTCATGGCGGGACTGCGGCAGTCGCTGGTCAATGCGGGGCAAGATCGCAACTGGGTGGTGCTGGCTCGCGGGGTCACCAGCGAGAACGAGAGCTACGTCCAGCACGAGGCGACCGACATATTGCGAGCGCGGCCCGAGGTTGCGCTCGATGCCGACGGCCATCCGCTGATCTCGCGCGAGAGCATCGCCGGTATCAACGTAAGCCAGACCCGGGGCGCCAAGGAATTCGCGCTGCTGCGCGGCGTTGAGCCGATCGCGTACGAGGTGCATCCCAACCTCCACCTGGTCCAGGGGCATTGGCCGACGCGCGGCAACGATGAGTGGGTGGTGGGGCAGAGGCTGCTCGCGCGCTATCCGTACCTGCATCCGGGTACGACTTTTCACTACGCGCATCGCGACTGGAAAATCGTCGGGATTTTTTCCGACCATGACAGCGCGCGGGAATCGGAGCTATGGACCGACATCGAGGACCTGCGTAACGCGCGGCACTGGGACGCGGGCGGGGCGGCATCGCTGCATCTCGTGCTCAACCCGGGACGGTCGGGCGACTTTCAGCAGGCGGTAAAGAGCGACGGCCGGTTCACGCTCGATTCGGAGAGCGAGACCGAGTACTACGCCGCGCAGGCCAAGGTCGCGGCACAGTTGCAGGGTCTCGGACTGATCGTTGCGCTGACGCTCGCCATCGGCGCGACGTTCGGCGGCATGAACACGATGTACACCGCGGTGACACGGCGCGGCCGCGAGATCGGGGTGCTGCGGGTGCTGGGATTTTCGCGCGGCGACATCCTGGGCAGCTTCGTGATCGAGAGTGCGATTCTCGGGATCGCGGGCGGAATCATCGGCGTGCTCCTTGCGAGCGTCGCGGCCTGGGCGACGGGGCTTACCAGCCGCACGATGAGTATCGGCGCGATGTTTTTTTCGTATCAACCCGCGCCGTCGGCGATGGTCGCGGGCGTCGTGGTGGCGGCGATCATCGGCATAGTCGGCGGCCTGATGCCGGCGGTGCGCGCCTCGCGCATCGGGATCATCAGCTCGCTAAGGGAGGCGTGACGATGGCGGGCAAGCTGCTGACCATGGCGATGCGGAACATGCGCCGCCAGTTGCGCCGCACGATTCTCACCGGCCTGACCTTCGCGGTCGCGGTGTTTATCTACACGGTACTGGTGGCAGTCCCGTGGTCGATGGACCGAATCGCCAACAACGCATCCGAGGGGCTGCGCCTGGTCGTGACCGAGCGGAACAACAACCGCCTGCCGGCGCGCTACTGCGAAGAGATCAAGAAGATGCCGCACGTGCTCGGCTGCGCGCCGGAAATTGTCTGGACGGCGGTGTATCGCGACCCGAAGGAGCCGATTGTCACCTACGGCGTGAACGGCGACATCATCAACGTCACCTCCAGCAGCGACTACAAGGCTCCGCCCGAGCTGGCCAAGAAGCTCCTGACGGACAGGCGCTACGCGATGGTCGGTTACGAACTGATGCGCAAGTACGGCTGGAAGCTGGGTGAGCCGGTGACGCTGCGCAACCCGAACGATTCGCGGCTGGCGCTGACCTTCATTCCAATCCTTGAATTTCCCAACGAGTACATGTCGCGCGCGTTCCTGTTCGATCGGCGGATGCTCGATGAGGCGGTGAAGAACCTTTACGGCGCGGATATCCAGGAGCGCGCGAATTTTCTCGTGGTGCGGGTGGACCGGGCCGAGAACATGGGCCTGGTCGCCAACGTCATCGACGAGAATTTTCACAACTCCGACGCCGAGACGGAGACCGCCACCGAGTCGGATTCTTTGGCGAACGTGGTTACGGCAATCGGCAGCATCCACACGATCATCTACAGCCTGTGCGTGGTAGTGCTGCTGACGGTGCTGCTCATCGCCGCCAACTCGATGGCGATGATGGTGCGGGACCGGATCAGCGAGGTGGCAGTGATGCGCGCGCTGGGATTCACGCAGATGCATATCGCGGTGCTGCTGTTCGGCGAAGCCGCATTGATCGGCCTCACGGGCGCGATGGTTGGGGCAGGGCTGGCGTTGTGGCGATTCGGGCACAGCGTGCAGCTTGGCGCGGTGACGGGGGTCCTGGGCTACATGGAGGTGCGGCCGGAAACCGCGGCGGCGGCGATCGCGGTGGCACTCGTGGTGAGCATCGCCAGCGCGATCGTGCCGATCATGAACGCGATGCGCGTGGCGCCCGCGATGGCTTTCCGGCAGGTGGTGTAGCCCGCTTTCCCATCGTCGCCATAGCGTGGTAGTTGAACGCGAAGTCCAAGCTCGCAGGAGACGAACGCCATGACGCCTCGAAAGCAGCGAGTCGCTTTTGCAGATACCTCCAAAGTCCCGGCCGCGGACCTGGAGCGGTACAAGGTCAACGGCAAGGTGGTGAATATCTTCGCCACTCTGCTCAACCATCCGAAGTTGCTGCGCGCGTGGGGACGGTTCGGCGGCTACATCCTGAGCGATGAGCAGACGCTTCCGCCGCGCGAGCGCGAAATCGCGATCTTGCGGATCGGATGGCTGAACCAGGCCCCATACGAATGGGAGCAGCACGTGCGAATCGGCAAGACCACGGGCCTCACCGACGACGACGTCGATCGTATCTCCAAGGGTCCCAAGGCGGGATGGAGCAAGCACGATGCGGCGCTGCTCCAGGCCGCGGATGATTTGTTCGAGAACTCGGTTGTGTCGGACGAGACGTGGAAGACGCTTTCAGAGAAATACAACACCCAGCAGATGATGGACCTGGTTTTCACCATCGGGCAGTACAACCTGGTGTCGTGGGCGCTCAACAGCCTGGGCGTGCCGCTTGACGACTACCTTCCCGGGGCGAAGAAATAACCGCAGCTTGAGACAGGAGCATTCGGATGAAGACGGAGACTATCGAATACAACGACGGCGACGTGAAGTGCATCGGGCACCTGGCCTACGACGAAAAGAAGCAGGGCAAGCGGCCCGCGATTCTCGTATGGCCGGAGGCTTTCGGAATCGGACCGCACGCGAAGCAGCGCGCGGAACGGCTCGCGGAACTCGGCTACGTCGCGCTGGCCTGCGACCCGTACGGGAATGCGCAGACGGCGGCTGACCTGCCGGGTGCGATGAAGCTGGCGACGCCGCTGTTCGAGAGCGCGGACAAGCTGCGCAAGCGCGCGCATGCGGCTCTCAGCAAGCTCACTTCGTTGCCGCAGGTGGATACGGGCAGGCTGGCCGCGATCGGTTTTTGCATGGGCGGGACCTTTTCGCTGGAGCTGGCGCGCTCAGGGGCGCCGCTGCGCGGCATCGTATCGTTCCACGGCGGATTGACGACGCAGCGTCCGGCGGCGGCGGGCGAGGTCAAGGCGAAGATCCTGGTCTGCACCGGTTCGGACGATCCGATGATTCCGGTCGCGCAGGTGAACGGGTTCGAAGAGGAGATGACCAAGGCCGGCGCGGACTGGCAGGTCATCTCGTATGGCGGCACGGTGCACAGTTTCACGAACGTCGACGCGGACGCCGCGGGCATCCCGGGCGTGAAGTATAACAAGTCGACCGATGAGCGTTCGTGGAAGGCGATGAAGTCGTTTTTCGAAGAAATCTTCGTCTAGAAGTACGGGGCGAATCTTTCGCGGGCTGCATGGGACTTCGAACCGTGCAGCCCGCGGCTTTTTTGCGTTTCGGCGCGGTTTTCCGGTCCGCCGGGACGGGATGAACTGCGGCGATGAATCCAATATCCTTTTGCTCGTCAAAATACTGATTAACGCTCCCCAAATCAGGAGGATTTGGTCCGATGGATTTTCTGCTCTACTGGAGCACCCCGGCACAGATTGGGTTCATAGTCCTGGTTTTCGGTGGAGGCAGCGTGCTCGGCCTGTATGTCGTGAGGCGGCTGGTCCCGGTCGACAAGCTTCAGAAGAACCACGAAGTGGCGGGGGTTACGTTCGGGGTCCTGGGCGCGTTCTACGGGCTGGTGCTGGCATTCGTGATCGTGGCTGCGTGGGAACGCTTCAACCTGGCCAACGCGAATGCCCACGATGAAGCGACGGCGCTTGAGAACCTGTACAAGCTGGGCGCGGGGTTCTCGGAGCCGATGCGGGGCGAGATCGAGGCGGCGGTGCTCGACTATACCCATCGCGTGGTTGACGAGGAGTGGCCAAAGATGGCGGACCGAAGCTACCATGCGAGCAAGGCGGGCGCGCACAAGCTCTGGTCGATAATCATGTCGTATCACACGACCGATCCGCGCGAGCAGATGCTGGTCGACAAGTCGGTGGACCAGCTCAGCGAAATCAGCCAGTCGCGCAGCCAGCGGTTCGTGTTCTATGAAGACGACCTGCCATCGGTAGTGTGGTTCGTCATCTACCTGGGATGCGTCATCACGATCGGGTTCAGCTACTTTTTCGGCAGCAACGTGTTCCGCGCGCAGGTGCTGATGTGCGCGACCTTCTCGATCATGCTGGGAATCACGATTCTCGCGATCCTCGAGCTGGCGCATCCGTACCAGGGAGTGGTGGTGATTTCAGACGAGCCGTTCCGGTATGCGATCGCGCGGATGGAAGAGACCAGCCACTACAAGATGGCGACCGCGTCGGCGACCCAGGCGCCGCAGAGTCATCAATGACCCACGATTTCCATCTGGTGAGGATCCAGGTAGTCGGGCGGGATCAGGCCCAGGTCGATGTACCATCCCGACGGATCCTTGGTCTCGCGGCCGGGCGTGAAGGAGATAGTTGAGAAGCCGGTCACGATGTCCTCATCGACCATCGCGGTCTGGAAGATCCGCTTGAAGGGATAGACCGCGACCTTGCTGCCGCCGATTGCCGAGTTGTCGCGGTAAGCGGTGAAAATCGCGAGGGTCTTCCAGAGCGCGCCGTCCTTGCTGTACTGGTCCGATGCGGCGATGAACCATCCTTCGGAATCGATATAGAGGATGCGCCTGGGGATGCTCAGGCCGGAGGTGCCGATCGATTGGTGCCACGAGAGCGGCTTCTCGGTGGCCTCCACGATGTAAAGCCGGCGCATCTCCCAATTCTCGGGGCAGATGGTGCGATAGTTGTCGAACTCGCAGGGCTGCGCTGGCAGGTTGGCGGCGTGCGCGACCGCGAGCATCGGTCTCACGCCGAGCAGGCGGTAGTTGAAGTCTTCGACCTTGGCGGCGAAGCCGGAGTATGAATCGGGGTCGATGTTGTTGGTGTTGGTCGCGTCCGATTGCGCATCGGCGCGGCTGCGCCTGACTCGACGGGCGCCCGGGAAATACCACCATATGTTATCTTCGGTCATCGGGTCCCGGTAACGAAAGCGCATGTAGCCGATGCCTCTAATCGTGGCGGGCTCCAGGACCGGGAAAGCGCCGAAGCGGTAGCGGATTCCGGTCAGGTCGGCATTGGGATCGGTTGGGATGGGCTGAACCTCGGTGCGGCCGACATTGTTGTAGGTCGACACGTGCGCGGTGGTGATGTGCATGGTCGGTTGTCCGGGAATTTCGTCATGGTCGTGGCGGCTGACCGTTTCGACATTGCGCACATCGACGTCGTCGGTGCCGGCCGGCCGATAGCTGAAATTCCAGACGACCTTGGACGCGACCTGCGGATCGTTCGGATCGAGGAGTGGAAAGGGCAGGCCGGCGACATAGTTCTGGAGATTTCCTTTGTCGTCCAGCCGGACTTGCGGCGAATATTTCTCGGTCGCGGACTTGTATGGCGGCGGCCATTCGAGCCGTTCCGTGGGAACGATTTTCATCCGCATTCCCTGCCGAACCAGCACGAGGTTGCCGGGGCTTACCAGGTCCGCGACCGCGGACGCCTGGTCGGGAGTGAGGAGATCCCCGGGCTTGACGGCTTGGGCCCGCCCCGGTTGCGGAGAGATCGTCACCACGGTCAGCACGATAGCAATCGTGAGTCGCATCTCGTCCCCTTGTCTATCTTTGGTATACAAAAGTATAGCTGGATATGTGCGGTCGGCAAGTCGCGAGCCATGCGCCCCGGACTTCTTCAGGGCCGAATTTGCAGCGTTTTTCGCCGTCAAATTGATGACTCGAGCGGCCCTGTCAAGGTAAGTCATTCGTTGCTATGGTTAGCTAGAAGCTACTTAAGCATACACAGTGGAAAAACAATCAGAACTGTCTTTTTCTGCGGAGCCCCTTAAGGCGGGGTTTGACGCGGATGCACCTGCCTCGACCGTGGTCGACACTCTCGTCCTCGCCAATGAATCGCTTGCGCAGCGCGGTCCGCGGATGGCGCGCTACGGCTTCATGGTTGTCGTTCTGCTGGCTGCAATGGGGTTGTCGCTCAACCTCACTTTCCCCGGGCCATTTGCAAGAGTCGGCGTACCCTTTTACTCGGTAGAGTTCGTTTTCGCGCTGGCGCTGACTGCAATCAGCTTCACGCAATGGTTTCAGGCCCGGTGGGAGGCGATCGTCCTGGTGGCGGGCTACCTGCTGCTCACCGCGATGACCATTTCGACCTTGTCAGCGGGGACCTTCTTGTTCATCACGATGGGTCTGCTGTTGCTCGATATGGGTACGGCAGCGTTTCTACCGTGGCGCCCGTTGCATCAGTTGATCTTCACCATGGGGACGCTGGCCAGCGCGGCTACCTACACGATCGTGTCGTCTCATCTGGAAAGGGAGATGGTGGCGTATTGGGTGGTGCTGGTCATGGGTGGGGTGATCGCGCAGGTCGCATCGGTTGCGGCCTATCACTTCCGGCTCGAACTGGGCCGCCGTCTTGAATCGGTCGTCGCGGGGCGGGAACGGCTGGCTGAAGAAGTGCGGGAGCGCGAGAAAGTCATCTCGACGTTGCGCGAAACGCAGAAGGAACTTGTCGTCAGCCGCGAAGCCGCACTGGCGGCATCGCGCTCGCGCTCGGAATTTCTTTCCTCGATGTCGCATGAGATCCGCACGCCGATGAACTCGGTGCTTGGGATGGCGGAGTTGCTGGGCGAAACCAGGCTGGACGGCGAGCAACGCCGCTACCTCAGCCTGATTCAATCCAACGGCGAGACGCTGCTCGAGCTTATCAATTCGATCCTGGACCTGGCGCGGATGGAATCCGGGCGCCTGCGTCCCGCACGGGGCGAATTCGATCTGCGCGAGATGATCGAGCAGCTCCTGGACGCGCTCGCGGTGGCGGCGTTCGAAAAGCAAATCGAGCTGGTCGGCCGTATTAATCCCGAAGTGCCGCGGCGAGTGGTCGGGGATGCGTTCCGGCTGCGCCAGGTGCTGACCAACCTGATCGGCAACGCAATCAAGTTCACCGAGCGCGGGCAGGTCGTGGTCACGGTCGCGCACGATCCGCGGTTTCATCTGCCGGGCGCGATAAAGTTCACGGTGGCCGACAGCGGCATCGGCATCCCGCGCGACAAGCTCAAGATGATTTTCGAGCCGTTCACCCAGGCGGATTCATCCAGCGCGCGCGGCTACGGAGGATCGGGCCTCGGCCTGGCAATTGCGACGCGACTGGTCGGGCTGATGCACGGGACGCTTGCCGCGGACAGCGAGGTGGGCAAGGGCAGCACTTTCAGCTTCACGGTTCCGTTCGAGACGGTGGCCGGCGCAGAGGCGGCCGCGCAGGATGTTTCGTTGCGCGGAATTTCCGCGATCGTGATCGATGACAACGCCGAAGCGCGCGGGGCGCTGTGCGGGATGCTCTCGCAGATGGGCGCGAAGGCGGATCAATGCGGGTCAGGACGCGAGGCAATCGCGCGCCTCCGCGAAGGCGCGCGCGAGCAGCACGCGATCGTGCTGGTGGATCGGTCGATGCCCGACCTGGCGTTGCCCGATTTGGTTAACGCGCTGCGCGCATCGGCGATCGATACCTCGCGGGTCATCATGATGCTGCGCACGACCGAGTTGACTACCGACCTGGCCGATCTGCGCGCGGCCGGGCTTAACGCCTACCTGACGAAACCCATCAAGCTGGCGGAGCTGGCCGCCGTCGCAAGGTCGGTCACCGGAAGGATGCCCGCGTCCGGGGCGCCATCGAAGACGCAGGCCGTCGCGGATGTCGAGGTCGGCCTGAAGCATCCGGCGCGGATTCTTATTGCCGATGACGTCACGGTGAATCGCACGCTGATCCACGACATGCTGCGTCATCTGCCGTTCGCGATCGACGACGCGCTCGACGGCAAAGACGCGCTGACCAAGGTGATGACCGGCAACTACGACCTGGTGCTGATGGACATGCAGATGCCGGTGCTCGACGGGTACGATGCCGCATCCGCGATCCGGAAGTGGGAGCGTGAACAGGGCCGCACTCGCGTTCCGATCATCGCGTTGACCGCTTCGGTGCTGGAAGCCGATATCAAGCGCGCGGTCGAGGCAGGATGCGACGTGCACCTGGCCAAGCCGTTTCGGCGCAAGGAACTGGTACAGCTGCTCGGCGAGCTCCTGCGCGAATCGCAGCAACCGCTTCCGCTCGAAGACGACAAGGGCGGAAAGCGGGCGGCATCATGCGGTTAGCACGAGCTTGCCGGTCGACTGCCGCGACTCCATAAAGCGATGGGCCTCGGCGGCCTCCGCGAGCGGAAATTTCCTTCCCACCAGCAGCTTCAGCTTGCCCTGCGCGATCAGCTTGAGCGATTCCTCGATTCCGCGCCGCATTATTTCCGGCAGCGGAGCCACCGTGTTGAGCGTGAAGGCGCTGGCCTTGGCCGATTTCGGGAAGAGGGCGAACATGTTGAGCGGCTGCGGCGGGCCACCTGCGCGTCCGTACAGGATGATGTGACCGAACGGCGCGACGCATCCGATACCCTTTTCGAAAGTAGTGGCTCCGACGGCATCCAGGATCAAATCTGCGCCGCGCCCGCCGGTCAGGCGGTTGGTTTCCTGCGCGAAATCATGAGTTGCATAGTTGATGACTTCGTCGCCGCCGTACTCCTTCACCAGCGCCGCTTTTGAATCGCTCGAGACGGTGCCGATGACGCGGGCGCCGGCCGCCTTGGCGATCTGCACGGCGACGATTCCCACGCCGCCCGCGGCTGAGTGAACCAGCACAGTTTGTCCCGGCGTCATGTGATGGGAAGTGTGGATCATGTGCCACGCGGTCAGCACCTGGATCGGGAACGCCGCGCCTTCATCGAAGGAGAGCGAGTCGGGGAGCGGAATAACCTGGCCCGCAGGGATGACGGCATACTCCGCATAGGTCTTGGCGCCGATTCCCGCTACGCGCATGCCGGGCTTGAGATTGAGCACGCCCGCGCCGACCGAATCGATTTCACCGGCAGCCTCGAAGCCGGGCACCTCGGGCAGCTGCGGCTGCATCATGTACTGGCCTTGGCGAAAGAGGGTATCGGCAAAGTTGATTCCGGCGGCGCGAACGCGAACCACCACGGTGCCGGGTCCGGCCTGGGGCTTGGGGATGTCTTTGAGATGGAGAACTTCGGGTCCGCCGAGTTTTTCGAAGACGACTGCCTTCATGATGCAAACCTCGCTGGTGGGGATGTTTGACAGTTTCGTTATGCAACCTATGCGCGGGTTGCGCGCCATGCAAACGATGGCGGGCTTTGCAGTTGTCGCATTGCTTTTGACGGGGCGTCACCGCAATATCTGTTTGGGGAGAACGCATGAGGAACCTGACAAGACTGCTGATCGCGGCCGCATTCGCAATCGCGGCATTTACTTCGATTCCGGCTCTAGCCGCGGACGCGCCGGCGACGGGTCCTGGTGTGCTGCCGCCGAAATGGGACAAGCGTATCCCGCTGCCGAAAGACTTTGTGTTGCTCAGCTCGACCGTTCCGAAAGAAGGGGTGGTTTACTCTGCTGACTTCTCCGCGCCCGGCAGCTACGAAGACCTGGTTAACTTTTACGAGAAGGGACTGGCGAAGGCGGGCTTCAAGCTGGGTCCCAAGGTCGCGATACCGGCGCGGAAGGTTTACAACCGCACGTTCACTTTCACCGACATCCTGGACAGCGTGGTCATAACCCCGAGTACGGGTGACCCATCCAAGATGAACGTCCACGTGACCTACACGCCGCTGCCCGACAAGAAGTAGGTCTTACTGATTCGGATTGGCGTCGCCGCATA
>DATJWT010000259.1:0-6592 GCA_035500975.1 Binataceae bacterium (SeqCode) | reverse complement strand
TAGTTGGCGAGCTGGCTGCCGAGCTGATTTGACTTCTCGCGCAGCAGCTCCATCAGCCGGTCGTAGCCATGCTGGTTCATGACACGGTTGAACTGGTTGCGGTAGTTGGCGATGACGCTGATCGAATCGACGTCGATATCGTAGATGCGCCAGTCGCCGCCGTCATTCTTCATCAGGTAACTCATCTGGATGGGGTCCGAGCTGTTCTGCATCGTGACGGTGCTGAAAACTTCCGCGCGATTGCCATCGACGCGCTCGCGGTCGAAGGCGATGACCGAAGCCTGGATGTCGTGCTGGACGCGCTGGATTGAATACTTCTCAATCTGGGTCAGCGCAACATCCTCGAGAAAGGTCGTGAAGAGCGGAACGAATTCGTCGCGCTGATCGGGCGTGAGGTCGCGCCAGTGATAGCCGACCGCCGACTTCGCCATGTCCTCGAAATCGAAGTGCGCCTCCGCGATGGTGCGCAGCTTCCGGCGCCGGTCCGGAGCGGCGATGTCCTTTTCCTGGAAGACCGCGATCGTCTGGTCCATCACGTGCTGAACGGTCTTCATCGGATCGGTGGGCGGGGGAGTATCGGCATGAACGGGGGCGGCCGCGTAGAGCATCGCAATCACAATTGCGGCGGCGGCGATCAGGACAGCGTAGAGAATCGTCATCGTACGCCGCGAAGATCCACGCTTCCTCGCGGGCGGACGGGCCGGGACCAGCGACAGCGGCGGTTTGTGCGCGGGGCGAACTTTCGATTTGGCCGCGGGCCGGGCGAACGGAATGACTTTCGCACGTTGGGATTTCATAGCTAGTGGGGCGAACCCGATCCCCCGCACCACGGGCATCGCTGTGAAACTATTTTACCTGAAGATGCGCGGCGAATGGATCGGAAACATCATGAATCCAGAATCGGGAAATCTCCCGGCGCAGGATTGCGGTTATCCAATCCAGCCCAGGAGGATCGCGCCCAACGTACCGGCCCCCATCACGACCCACAACACGAAGCCCTGAACCAGGGGGCGCTTCCCGACCATCTGCAATGCGCCGCGGTTCAGGCCTGAACCGATGAGGAACAGGGTGACCACCAGCGAGCGTTGAGCGCCCAGGAACACCAGGTGTCCCCACGGCTTCAGCGACGGAGCCCAGGTCACGATGGCGGCGGCCAGGAGAAATCCCAAGATGAACCAGGGGCGCTTGGCCTTGCCCTTCCCGCTCTCGCCGTGCCCGCGATTCCACCAAAAGCCGACCGCGAGCGTAACCGGTACAATCCAGAGAGCACGCGTCAGCTTCATCGTCGTTGCAATTTCGAGTGCACGGGCGCCGTATTGCATCGCGGCGCCGACCACAGAGCTGGTGTCGTGAATCGCCAGCGCGCTCCAGATGCCGAATTGTTCCTGGCTCAGGCCGAGGTGATGGCCGACCCATGGGAAGACAAACAGGGCCACGGCATTGAGAAAAAACACGGTCGCGAGCGCGACGGAAACTTCATGGCTTTTCGCGCGGATCACGGGAGCGACGGCGGCAATCGCGCTGCCGCCACAGATGGCGGTGCCGACGGTTATGAGCAAGGAAGTGTCTCGTTCCGCGCGAAGAAAGCGGCCCAGGAGGACGCCGGCATTTACCGTGATGGCGATACCGATCAGGGTGTAGAAGAACCCGTGCGCTCCGGCGTGCCCGACCTCGACCAGGTTCATCCCTGCTCCGAGACCGATTACGGAAACCTGGAGCAACGGCGTTACGAGGCGTGCGGTGGCGATCGAGTACGGATTGCCCATGGTCATCGCGACGGCAATGCCGCAGAGCAGCGCGACGGCGGGAGAAACGAAGGGGGCCAGGGTGGCGATGGCGATCAGCGGAAACGCGATGCGGGCCGGGAGGCTGCCGTACTCGCCGGCGACCTCCGCGCGCAATCCGGGTGGCTGTGCTGCGGCGACCGGAGGCTGCGCCGAGTCGCGGCTACGAGCAGGAGTCGCGACCGTCATGCGCGGACCCGTCCATTGAGCGCGCTGACCTGCGCCTCGAGACGATCGCGCAGGCGGGTGCAGATCATATCGCACAGCTCAAAGACCATCGCGTCAGCGATCGAATAGTAAGCGTTGTTGGCCTGCTGGCGGCGCTGCACGAGGCCCGCATCCTGGAGCACCTTGAGATGCTTGCTGACATTCGGCTGGGTCGAGCCTACGGTGGCAGCCAGGGCGGACACGCTGCGCTCCCCGGTTTCGAGCTGCTGGAGGATACGCAGGCGCAGCGGCTCACCCATCGCGCGGAAGCGGGCCGCGACCAGCTCCATGGCCTGCGGGGTCATCGACCCGGGAGCGCGCCGGATCCGGCTCGTTCTTGCCTTCATAACTAAATAGTTATATGACTATGAAGGTGCGAGTCAAGCGAACCCGCGCGGGAGGAAACGGCAAATGTTTTTTCGGGAACTGAACCGCGGAAAATGCAAAACCTACCTGCTAGCGTGCGAGCGGACCAGGCGCGCGGCCGTGATCGATCCGCTGCGCGAGAACACCGGCCGCTACATCGCGGTGGCCGCCTACCACGGCCTGCGCATCGACTACGCCATCGACACCCACACTCACGCCGACCACCTGAGCGGGACCTGGGACCTCGCGGCGCTGACCGACGCCCAGGTCGTGATGGAGCGGCATGCCCCGGCGCCGCACGTCAACCTGCACGTGTCGCAGGGAGACGTACTCGAGTTGGGGGACCTGCGCCTCAAGATACTGCACACGCCGGGGCACACGCCCGACGGAATCAGTATCTACGTGGAGGGGAAGGTTTTCACGGGAGATACGCTGCTGATCGGGGGCACGGGGCGGGCTGATTTCGCGGGCGGCAACGCGGGGCATCAATATGACGCGATAACCGGAAAGCTGTTCGCGCTTCCGGACGACACCCTGGTATTCCCCGCGCACGATTACCGCGGCAATCAATCATCGACGATCGGCAGGGAGAAGGCCTCCAATCCGCGCGTGGCCGGTCGTTCGCGCGACGAATACATCGGCATCATGAACAACCTGCGCCTCGCGCTGCCCGACAAGATCCAGGAATCGCTGCAGGCGAACCAATCGGCAATCGAAGACGATTCAATCGCGTTTCCCAAGCTGGCGCAGCTCGACGCGATCCGGCAGGTCGCGGCTCCCGAACTGAAGGCCCGTATCGAAGGCGACAACGCGCCGATTGTGCTCGATGTGCGCGAGGAAGATGAATACAGCGGCGAGCTGGGCCATATTCGCGGGAGCAGACTGATTCCGCTCAAGGCACTCCCGCAACAGGCGGGGGCACTCGATGAATTCAAGAATCGCGAGATCGTAGTCGTGTGCCGCGCCGGCGTGCGCAGCAGTACCGCCGCGGCAATCCTGACGGCACTGGGATTCGACCACGTCAGCAACCTCAAGGGCGGGATGCTGGAATGGCACGAAGCGGGCCTGCCAGTCGAGCGCTGACCATGCACAATTTCACTCCGATCGCCTCCCTGCTCGGCGGAATACTCATCGGCGCGAGCGCCTCCGCGATGCTGCTGCTGGAAGGGAAAATCGCGGGCATCAGCGGCATCTTCGCGGGGCTACTACGGCCGGTTCGCCACGAAACTGCCTGGAAGGCGAGCTTCGTCGCGGGCCTGCTCGCGGGCGGGTTCTTGCTGAGAATAGTACTGCCCGGTGCGTACGATTTTGGAATCGTCAGATCGTACGGCGTACTCACCCTGGCGGGCCTGCTGGTCGGTTTCGGCACCCGGCTCGGCAACGGATGCACGAGCGGTCACGGAGTATGCGGCATCAGCCGGCTCTCGCTCCGTTCAATGGTCGCGACGGCCACGTTCGTCGCCGCGGGCGCGGCGACCGTGTACGTTTTCAATCGCCTGTGAGCGTGCAATGAAAGCGGCAGCCACCTCGTTTCTGTCAGGCGTCGTATTCGCGCTCGGCCTGGGCATTTCCGGCATGACGCGGCCGATCAAGGTGATCGGCTTCCTGGACATTTTCGGTCAGTGGGATGCGAGTCTCGCTTTGGTCATGATCGGAGCGATCGGCGTCTACTTCATTGCGTATCGCGCCAGCCGCCGGATGTCGTCGCCGATCCTTGCAGCGCGGTTTTCGATTCCCACCAGAACCGATCTCGATGGACGATTGATCGCGGGCGCGGCGCTGTTTGGAACCGGATGGGGGCTGGGAGGATTCTGCCCGGGGCCCGCAATCACCTCGCTGGCTTCAGGAGCGGCACCGGTAGCAGTTTTCGTGGCGGCGATGGCGGCTGGAATTTATCTGCACGGATGGACGGCAGGCCGCGAGACTTTTCGGACGCCCGATGCACGCGAGTTGCTCCAGCGGGCGGCCGACGCGTAGCATCCCCTAAACCAACCATCATCCAGGGGAAGAGCGTTGGCTTCGAAAACCGGATTGCTTGCGATGATCAAGGCATTGGACTCGCGCGGAGTCGCACAGGCGCTGCAGGAAAGTCCCGAGCTGCTGAAGTATCGCGATGAGAGGGGGCGCAACTGGCTGCACCTATGCTGCGGGGTCGAAGTCAGGGGCAACGCTCAAAAGGCATCGGACAGCATCAAGATCGCGGAAACGCTGCTGGAGGCCGGCATCCCCATCAACCACGAAGCCTTCAGCGAAGGGAAGTGGAAAGCGACGCCGCTATGGTACGCGGTCGCTCGGGGCAGAAACCTGCGACTGGCCGAACATCTTCTGAAGCGCGGCTCCAATCCCAACTACTGCCTGTTTGCGGCGGCATTCAATCGCGATATTGCGGCGATTCGGCTCCTGGTGCGGCTTGGCGCCGACGTCGATGACTTGTCGGTGGTGGACCTGAAGGAGAACGAGACGCCGTTCCTGGGCGCTATCAAGTGGAGTCATTTCGATGAGGCTGAGGAACTCCTGAAGCATGGCGCCGACGTTAACTTCCAGGATGGCAACGGCATGACCGCGCTGCACTACATGCTCAAGAAAGGAAGCGACAAGAAGCACTTCCGGATGCTGATCGCGCATGGAGCGAGAGGAGACCTGAAAAACAAGGACGGGGTGACCGCGGCTGAGTTGATGCGCAAGAAGCGGGACCCGGACTTTAGAGAGATGGCGGAGCAGTTGGCCGAGAGCTAGAAAATTCTGCCGACCCTCATCGGGCGCAGCGCGCACAGAGGATCCATTCGTCCCGCTGGTCCTCGGGACGCCTCGCTAGCTCGGCGTCTTCTCCCTCGGGGAGAAGAACTTCAAGGTCGATCGTGGGTCTACTTTGGCTTGCCGGGTTCGACAGGGCCGCCGGCGGCTTTCCAGGCATTGAAGCCGCCGCCCATGTGACAGACCGGCTCCAGTCCCATGTTCTGCAGAGTCTGCGCTGCCAGCGCAGAGCGTCCTCCGCCCGCTCAGAAGAAGAGGAATTTCTTCCCGGAGCCGAAGACCTCGCGATAATACGGGCTTTCGGGGTCCACCCAGAATTCGAGCATCCCGCGCGGCGCGTGCATCGCGCCGGGAATGCGGCCATCGCGATCCAGCTCGCGGATGTCGCGGATATCGACGAACAGGACGTTGGCATCGTCCTTGAGCTTGAGCGCGTCCTGGGCGCTCACGGTTTCGATTTCCGCGTTGGCCTCGGCCAGCATCTGCTTGACCGATTTCCTGAGCTTGAGCGGCATGATCGAGTTCCTTAGCACGCGCCGCAGCCCGCCGGGTAGTCCGGCGCCCAGCGCTTACCCGAGTCGCGAGCGCCAGATCTTGTCGCGATACTCATTCACCGCGCGGTCGGAAGAGAATTTGCCGGAGCGCGCGATGTTCAGGATGGACATCTGCGTCCATTTGCGTTCGTCGCGATAAGCCACCGAAACCTCGGCCTGGCACTTCACATAAGATTCGTAATCGGCGAGCACCAGGAAGGGATCGCGATTCAGCAGCGAATCGATCAAAGGTCGAAAGACTTCTCGATCGCCTCGTGAGAACGTTCCGGACTCGATCGTGTCGATAACCTCGCGGAGTTCCTCGTTCTTCTCGAAGTATTCGCGCGGACGATAGCCCCGGGCGACCAGCGACTCGACTTCTTCCGCGGTCAAACCGAACAGGAAGAAGTTTTCCTCGCCGACCTCCTGGCGAATCTCGACGTTGGCGCCATCGAGCGTGCCGATGGTCAGCGCGCCGTTCAGCGCGAACTTCATGTTGCCGGTGCCGGAAGCTTCCTTGCCCGCGGTGGAAATCTGCTCCGAGAGGTCCGCGGCCGGATAGATGTGCTGCCCGGTCTTGACGTTGAAATCCGGAATGAACGCGACCTTGATCCGGCCGCGCATCGCGGGGTCGCCGTTGACGACCTCGCCAACGCCGTTAATGAGCCGGATGATCAACTTGGCCATCGCGTACCCTGGGGCGGCCTTGCCGCCGAACACAAAGGTCCGCGGGGTCAGATCGAGCCCGGGCTCGCGCTTGATACGCCGGTAGAGCGCGATGACGTGGAGGATATTGAGATGCTGGCGCTTGTACTCGTGAATGCGCTTGACCTGCACATCGAACATCGATTCAGGATTGACCTTGACGCCGCTGGTGCGGTCGATCATCTCGGCCAGGCGGCGTTTGTTGGCGTACTTGATGAGGCGGACAGCGTCCTGAACTTCGGC
>DATJWT010000258.1:0-3742 GCA_035500975.1 Binataceae bacterium (SeqCode) | reverse complement strand
TTGAGCCAGCGCACCAGCCGCATTCGCATCGGCCATGGAATCGCCCTGCTGCCGAAGAATTTCAATCACGCGCTACGCGTCGCTGAACGCGCCGCCGTCCTCGATATCCTGAGCGGCGGCCGGCTCGAATTGGGCACCGGGCGCGCCGTGACTCTCCAGGAACTCGATGGGTTCGAAGTGAATCCCGACGATACCCAGGCGATGTGGGCGGAAGCAGTCGAGATTATCGTCAGAGCCTGGCGCGATGCGCCCGTGGAATTCGCGGGCAAGTTCTACAAGATTCCACCCAGCTACGTGGTGCCCAAGCCCGTGCAGAAGCCCCATCCGCCCCTGTGGCTGGCGGGCACCAATCCTGCGACCTTCACCCTCGCGGGCGAGCGAGGCATGGGGATGCTCGGATTCGTGACCGGAACGCCCGAAGAGCTGCCGCCTCGCATCCGTACCTACAAGGAGGCGGTCAAAGATGCGAAGCCGATGGGCGATCGAGTCAACAATCAGTCTGCCGTGCTCATCCAGACTTATTGCGCGGAGTCGCGCGAGCAGGCGCTGCGCGACGTGGAAAAGCCGCTCGAGACGGTCGCCGCGCTGGCGGCGGAGCTGTTTCTACCGTGGGCCGAGAAAGGCCGCGAACGCAAGGCGGAGTCGTATCGATACCTCACCGAGCAACAACGCGCCGGCGCGGTGGCTGGCGACATTGCCCAACGCGCCCGCGATGGGATCATCGCGGTCGGCACTCCCGACGATCTGGTCAAGCTGTTCCGCATCTATCGCGACATGGGGGTCGACCAAATGCTCACGTGGGTGCAGTTCGGCGGCCTGGAACACGATAAGATCCTGCGCAGCATGGAGCTGATCGGCAAACACGTCATTCCCCATCTCGATGATTGAGCGTGTTCTCGGCCGACGCTCTCTACTTGCATGAACGACGAAACACGTCTGGCGCGGGCGCGCACCTTCGACGAGATCGCGGAGCTCTATGATGCGGGCCGGCGCGAGGTGCCCGCATTCGTCTTCGACGATTTGTTCGCGCTGTCGGGAATCGACCCCGCGAATGCCCGCGTCCTCGAAATCGGGTGCGGCACCGGGCAGGCCACGCTGCCACTGGCGCGCCGTGGATGCGAGATCGTGTGCATCGAGCTGGGCGCGAACCTGGCGCGGATCGCGCGGGAAAAGCTCGCCCAGTTTCCGCGGGTCGCCGTCATCAATAGCGGGTTCGAGGAATGGCAGCCACAAGGTACGCGGTTCGATATCGTCCTGGCCGTCACCTCATGGCATTGGCTCGATCCGCGCGTTCGCTATGCGAAAGCGGCCGCCGTTCTGCGTCCCGGAGGATTCCTTGCGTTCACGACCGGAGGCCACGCATGTCCGTCGGGGTTCGACTCGTTCTTCAGCAAAATTCAGCAGTGCTACGAGGAGATCGGCTACAGCCTGCCTCAATGGCCGTTTCCACTGCCCGAAGAAATTCCTGACTCGCGTGAAGAGATCGAGCAGAGCGGCTACTTCGATAACATAAAAGTTGCGCGCCGTGTCTGGACCGAGGAATTCACCGCTGACCAGCACGTGGCGATGATGAATACCGCATCAGATCATCGCTTGATGCCGCCCGAGAAGCGCGAGCGGTTGTTCTCCGAGATGCGCCGGCTCCACGACACGCGCCCGAACGGCCGCGTCACCAAGCATAACCTCACGATCCTGCACGTCGCCCGGAAGAAGGGAGCGTTCGCAAGCGAACAGTGAACTGGTGAATAATGGAAGCGTGGGGTGTCTCTGGCAGGCCTCGGCGTGCTCGCATCCGAGGTCAGAAGCTTCGCGGGTTCGTGCTTGGTCAAGATGCAGACCACGATTGAATAGTTACGAGGTTACGAGCAAGTGAAACTCCACTGGATCAACTGGATCGCCGCATTCGGTTGCCTCGTAAGCGCGATCGCCTTCACAGTCATGGACAAGTCAACGGACAAGATCGCGGTTCTCGCACTTCTGGGAATTGTGAATGTGGGGTTCATTCTCCTCCACAATTATCGAGCCAGAAAAACCAGCCCGGAATAGGACCGCGTCGCCCGCAAGAAGGGGGCTGCGGAGCGATATCGGCCTTCAGGCAACCTGGCTTTTCTTGCCGAGGTCGAGCACGCTGTACATCGCGGGACCGCGAAGCATCCCCAGCGTCTTCGCGACCTCGTCCAGCAGCTCCGGCGAGAATGCGTAGCTGCGGATGCGCGAGATGCGGTGATCGATCGCTTCCAGCCGCATCACCGATAGCAGCACGTCCTTGCCTTCGTGCTTTGCCAGCACCAGCACGATGGGTTCGCCGTTGTAGTCGATCGGCTCCCATCGACAGCCAGGCGGCATGTACTGGAAGTTGTGCGCGAACCATCCCTCGTTCTTGCGCTCGAACCATTTGCGCCCGACTTCCATCTCCACGCCCATCATCTCGATACCGCCGTCATCGAGCATCAACGCCACCAGGCCCGGCATGTCCCGGTCGTTGTATAGCCTGGCAAAACGATCCAGCAGCGCCTTATCGGGATTCATTCGCGGCTTGGGTCGCGTGGTTTGTGCATCCTGGAGGCGAGCGCGCCCCCGATGCAGCGCAGCTTTGATCGCGCCGATCGATGTCCCCAAAACCCGAGCGGTTTCTTCGAGGCTCATATCGAACAGGTCCTTCAGAAGGACTGCCGCGCGCTCCTGTGGAGCAAGATTTTGCATGAGTATCGCACCCGCATCGCGGACCGCGGCGGCATCTTCATGGCCCGAACTCGCGTGCTGTGGGGAGACCGCGCCAATCTGATCGAGTGCCGACGCCTCGACTGCCTTGCGCCGTTGCCAATCGATCCACGCATTCGATGCAATCCGCAGCAGGTAGGCGCGCGGGTCGGTGATTTCCGCCTGCCCGAAGCCGAGCGTGCCGAATCCGCGCAGCAAGGCCTCCTGCACCAGATCATCGGCATCCCAGGGGTTACCCGTGAGACCGCGGCAGTAGCGATATAGCGCCGGCCGGATCGGGCTCAGGTCGCTCAGGTACCGATGCCAGGCGCTCCGGGCGCCGTTGTAGACTTCGCTGGACAGCTTTGCGTCGGCCATTGGGAGTCTCCTCGTCCTGTATCAAGGACGAATGGCGCGATCAAAAAGATACGCAAGCGCCGGCTACCGGGTGGGTCCATTTATTGCGGCAAGGTTCGGGCGGCTTCCAGAATCTGATCCGGCCGCAGTCGCACCCGGAAATCGTCGGTCAGGTACTTCCATCGAATCACGCCCGAAGAATCCACCAGGAACTCCGCCGGTCGAGCGATATCCTGGCCCTTGATGCCCGCGCCCGGATGCAACAAATCGTAGCGGCGAATCACCTCCGCCTTCGGATCGGAAAGAAACGTGTAAGTATATCCGTGTCTTTGGCAGAGGCCGCGCGAAAGCTCGGGACTATCGACGCTGATCGCCACGGGCCTGATTCCCGCGCGCTCGATTTCATCCAGATGGTTCTCGATACCCCGCAACTCGGAGTTACAAAACGGTCACCAATATCCTCGATAGAAGACGAGCAGCACTCCCCTGGGAGGCGCCTGGGTTCCCGGAACAGGCGCTGACAACAATTGCGCGAGCGTCACCGGCTGGTTGTTGGTGTCCTGGAGCTCGAAATCCGGCGCTTTCTGTCCAACCTGCGGGGAGCCGCCCGCAAGCGGCAATTGTTTGGACTTGTAGAAAACTATGAAGCAAAAGGACCAGAGCGCCCACAGGCTCACAACTCCCA
>DATJWT010000257.1:0-2603 GCA_035500975.1 Binataceae bacterium (SeqCode) | reverse complement strand
GGCGACGTCGATTCCGCATTGCGCGAAGCCGATGAGAACAGCTGCGCAGATGCTCGCGGGGAGGCTGGACGCGACCGCCAGCCATCCGAACCCCACCGCATCCATCGCCGTCGCGACGATGAGCAGGAAGTGCGGGCCACGCCGATGACCGAACTCGCCGCCGGCGGGCAACGCAACGAAGTAACCTAACGCTATCGCGCTCAGAATCAGTCCGGTGCGATCCAGCGACGCATTAATTCCATACGCGATCTGCGGAAGGAACGGTCCGAGCCATCCCACGTTGATGCCCAGCACGACCATCGCGGCATAGGCAAGCCGGGTAAGATTCTTCTCCCGGTCCAGGTGCGCAAGCTCCAATTGCGTGGCGGATTCTTTGACGGACTTCGGCATGAGCCTCGAGCCGGCGCTTTCATATCATAAAATCGGAACGTGCAAGCGCGCCGCGAATGTGCGTTTCGTTGATCGGATACAGCCTCGCGACTAGGCTCGGCGCAGTCGCCTCAACCTCGCACAGCCGCGATGAGCAAAGGAGCAGTCGCAGATGAAAATCGGAGTTTTTTCCCTGGCCCCGGGAATGGCCAGAGGAACCGCGCTTACCAAGGCATTCGCATCGCATGCCGAGCGTCTTGGATTTTCCACGCTGTGGGTGCCGGAGCACGTGGTGCTGCTGGACAAGTATGCTTCCAAGTATCCGTACAGCGAGAACGGCGTCCTGCCCGCGCCGACCAATGCGCCCATTCCCGATCCGTTCATCAGCCTGACCGTGATGGCATCGGCCACCGAGAAGATCCGCCTCGCAACCGGCATCTGCCTGGTGCCCGAACACAATCCAGTCGTGTTGGCGAAGGTTATCGCGACTCTCGATTGGCTGAGCGAGGGGCGCGTCGCACTTGGCGTCGGCATCGGATGGCTGGAGGAGGAATTCACCGCGATCGGCATTCCCTGGGAGCGGCGCGCACAGCGGACGCGCGAATGCATCGCTGCGATGCGCAAGTTGTGGGGCGACGAGCTCAGCTCCTACCAGGGTGAGTTCGTCAGCTTCAAGGACGTGCGGTCGTATCCCAAGCCGGTACAGGGCGCGCGCCTGCCGATCATCTTCGGCGGCGAAAGCACTCCCGCGCTGCGCCGCGTCGCGGACTACGGCACGGGATGGTTTGGCTTCAACCTTCTGCCCGACGAGGCATCGGCAAAGATCGCCAAGCTGGACCAGTTGGTCCGTGCCAACAATCGCAAGCTCTCTGACATCGAGCTGATCGTGTCACCGAGCGGCAAACAGATTACGCCGGACGATTTGAAGCGCTACCGCGATGCGGGCGTGTCCGAGGTGGTCATCACCACGATCGGATTGCCGCGGACTCCCGACGCGGCCGCCAAGATGCTCGAGGAAGGCGCGCGGAAGTGGCTCGAGCCGGCATCGAAGCTCTGATTGGAGTCGCCGATCGAGGCGCACGCGACACGCGCGCCTTGCGTCGACATCGCATGCGGATTAACTCGCGTGGTGATCATGCAGCCACCTTTCGATCGCCTGCTGATCGTCGCCGGTCTTCTTCTGAATCTTGCCCGCGAGCTTTTGCATGTCCCCCTCAGCCTCCATCAGATCGTCGTCCGTGAGAGCACCCCACCGCTTCTTGATTTCACCTTTCAGCTGATTCCAATTTCCCTTTGCCTGATTCTTGTTCATCACCGACTCCTTTCCCTCTTTGAGTGTCAGGAAAAGGAATCAGCAATCGGCATGCCTGCGAGAAACCCGCGTGCAACGAGCTTTTGCGGACGACCGGCTCGTGAAGGCTGGAGATTTTTCTGCCGCGGTGGCGCTCGGCGTTTCAGCGATTCTTGTAGCGCTATCTGCCGATTTCGGGGTCCACGCGTCGTGCCGTCTGGCTGTGTTCAGTTCCGCTAAGCGCGGGACCGCCCTCAGTCCAAACTCTCGAAAAGTGCTTTGCGGAGCGTCGGGAGCAGCCGGCGCTCTTCGTCGTCGATCGCGTCATCGAGCGCCACCGCCAGCGCGGCAAGGCTCTTGCCGATATTGCGAGCTTCGTCCGCGGTGACCGCATCGAGCTTGCGCTTGTCAACCGCGTTCATAAGTTTGTGCAATGCCTGGTGCCGCTCACGAATCCGTTCCAGGTTTGCGGCGGTAAGCTTCTTGTGTTCCTTGAGCCACGGGAGCACCTGGCTGTCCTCGGTCTCCAGGTGATGGGACAGCACCGGTTCCATCGAAGCCCACAGCTGTGCAACGTCTTCCCGCAATCCCATCGATTGCGGATCGCGCGAAAGTCTCAAACCGGCAAGCGCGGCGTCGAGCAGGCGCGCTCGCAGACGTGAATCCTCGCGATTGAGGTCCTGGAGCAAATGCCTCACTCCTGTCTCGTTATGAACCGAATGACCCGCCTTTGATTGTTCGCCCATGCTCGTGAGGCCTCCCTGAGCCGCGTTCCCAAGAGAGCACCTTGCATGCCATATGAGAAGAAGCCCTGTGATGGCAAGAGCGTGGGCCGGCCTATCACGATCCCCGTGAATTTCGGGCGATCCGCGTTCTTCGATTCCGCGAAGCGCCATCTGTTCGTGTGTCGCTAAGGGTCACTGGCGCCATAGGCCACACACGA
>DATJWT010000256.1:0-16962 GCA_035500975.1 Binataceae bacterium (SeqCode) | reverse complement strand
GGCCTTTCGAAGAACAAGCCCTTCTGCGACGGCACTCACAAGAAGACCCGCGACGAAGATGCCACCGACACCTACATCTATGATGGCGACACCCGCGTGAAGGTGGTCAAGCAGTATTAGAACGAACGAGAGGTGGAGCCGGGAACCGCTCCACCTCTCGTCAGTTTCGAACTGGCCCGCCGGTTCGCGATGTCAATGCATCTCGACGCCGCCGCAGATGTTGAGCGCCTGCCCGGTCATGTAGCCGCCATCGTCCGAGGCCAGGAATGCGACCACATTGGCGACGTCATCGCCCGTTTCCATCCTGCCCATCGGGACCTGGCTTACGAACGTCTTGATGACCTGCTCGCGACTGAGATTGCGAGTTACGCCAACTATGTTGATTAGCCCCTCGAGCAGCTGGGTCTCGACGAATCCGGGGCACACCGCGTTGACAGTGATCCCGAACTGCCCCAGCTCCATCGCCAGGCTGCGGGTCAGCCCGATAACTCCGTGCTTGGCGGCTGAATAGGCGGACATGCCTGGACCGCCGCGCTTCCCCGCGATCGAGGCGGTATTGACAATGCGCCCTCCCCGGCCGCCCTCGATGATCTTCGGGGCCACGTGCTTGGCGCACAGGAAAGCTCCCGTCAGATTCATCGCAACGGTTTTGTTCCAGGCATCGAGCGAGTGTTGAACGACGAGGCCGCCGCCCACTCCGCCGCCGGCGTTGTTGCACAGGATGTCGACGCGGCCGAACTCCTTCATCGCCGCCTCGGCCATCTTCGACACTTCGTCCTCGTCGGTCACATCGACCTTTACCGCGATCGCGCGGCGACCGAGGTCGCGAATTGTCGCCGCCACCCGCTCCAGTTCCTCCATCTGTCCGAACTTCGCGTCGGGGTATTCCGAGATGGATCGACAGAAATCCGCCGCTACGATGTTGGCGCCCTCGCGCGCCAGCCTCATCGCGATTGCCCTGCCGATTCCCCGCTCCCGGGCACATCCGGTAACGATTGCTACTTTGCCCTCAAGTCTCATCTTGTACCGCTCCTGCCGGACGTCCGCGGCGCTCGAATCTCGCGCGGCGATGCCGGCGTCGGTATGTTAGTCGGAGCCTGCCAGGTTGGAAATGAGAGACACCCGGGAGATTTCCCAAACCGAAACGGATGCAGCCGCGACGCCGCCAAGATCGGCGGAACCTGTCAGCGGTGCCGACGACGACCCTCGCGTGCTCGTAGGCCCGCGCGTCGCCGTACCGATGCTGATCGGGCTCGGCGCGCTGCTCTTTCTCTCCAACCTCGGCGGATATCCGCTCTACACCAAGGGCGAACCGCGAGAGGCGGTCACCGTCTTCGATATCGTGCACGGCGGCGGGATCATCCTGCCGATGCGCGCGGGCGTGGAGATTCCTTCAAAACCGCTGCTGATGCATTGGATGGCGGCGGCGCTTTCGTTTGCCTGCGGGAGCGTTTCGGAATTTACCGTGCGCTTCCCGTCGGCCTTGCTGGCCATCGCCGGAATGCTCGTTTGCTACCTCTATGCACGCAAGCTGTTCAGCGAAACGACGGCTTTTCTCGCCGCTCTATTCCTGGGTACGACCTTCCAGTATCTGCAGGCCGGCACCGGGTCTCGCGTCGACATGACGCTGACGTTCTTCCTGGAACTCGCCTTTTTCGAGTTCATCGCGCTCGCCGAAGGTCTGAGCTCGCGCCGGATGCTGCTTTACGTCGCGATCGCGTTCGCGGTCCTGGCCAAGGGACCCGTGGGACTGGTCTTGCCGGCGCTGGTTGCAATCGTGTGGATAGTCCTCGAGCGGCGATGGGATCTGCTGCGCAACCTTGGCCTGCTTCGCGGCGCGATAGTGGTCGCGGTGCTGGGCGGAGGATGGTACGTCGCGGCGGCATACGTCGGCGGCATGGATTTCGTTCGCAAGCAGATCTTTTCCGAAAATCTCGAGCGCTTCATGGGCGGGCCCGGCTTTCACGAAGGCCATGCGCATCCGTTCTACTACCTCGAGTTTGCGCTGCTCGCCGGATTCATGCCGTGGTCTATCCTGCTGCCGATACCGCTGCTCCAGGGTCTTGCGCGAAAGATCAAGCTGACGCCCCGACTCGTCTTCCTGTTGGTGTGGATGGCGATGATTCTGGCCTTCTACAGCTTCGCGAAAAGCAAACGCGGCGTGTACCTGCTGGCGCTCTACCCGGCGCTCGCGACGGTCCTGGCGGTCTGTATCGAGGATGCAATCGCAAACGGCGTCGGAGCGACGCGACGATTCCTCGCGGCGATCACCCCCCTGGCTGGAATCACGATGCTGATGGCAGGGATTGCCGCTCTGGTGGGGCTCGCGGTCGTGGTCGTATCGCCCGTCACGATGCGCGACTTTCTGGCCTTCTGGGGCATTACCGCATCGGGGTTCGTGCCGGCTCTCAGTTCCGCGATAAGCGAGCGATGGGCGCTGGCCGCGATGGTGCCTATCGCGCTGGAAATCCTCGGCGTTCTCGCGCTCCGGGGCGATCTCTCGGTTCATCGCCTGGTGGCCATCGTAACGGGAGCAACCGCCCTTGGCGTGCTGGCCGCCAACTTCATCGTGGTGCCTGCCATCGCCGCGACGCTCTCGCTGCGCGACTTCGCGCTCGAGATGGTGAACACGGTGGGCTCCGACAGCGTCGGCTATCTCGGCGCGCTGGACTATGACGTCGCATTTTACAGCGCGCGGAACATTCCGATCGTGCATCTCGACGACGCGGAACTACCCGACTACCTGATTTGCTGGCAGACGATTTACGCGCGATTGCCCGAGAACCAGAAACAGATGTTCAGCGTCGCGCTGACCAGCGGCCCCACTTCGCTCGACGGTAGCGGTGCGATGGTGTTGCTGCGGCGCGCGACCCATCCGCCGTCGCCGAGCTCGAATTCGCTGCAGGTACGAATCGATCGGCGCGGTCTAAGAAGCGCGCGAACGGCGGATGGCTGATACTGCCTTCACGAGTCGAGGCAGTACGTCGGCGGAAGCACCGCGCAGGCTGAAGTCGCAGATCGGAGTGAGTTCGGACTCGTAGAGGTTGACCTCGACCATCACCCCACCGCGTTGTTTCACCTCGAGCGCGAAACCTGCCGCCGGATACACCGTTGCTGAAGTTCCCGCAACGATGACCAAATCAGCCTTTGCCGCGTACGACGAGCACTGATTGAGCACATCGATCGGTATCGGCTCTCCGAAAGACACGGTGTCGCTCTTCAGAACTCCAGCGCACTCGGGGCAGCGCGGCGGCAGCACCTGCAAATCGATCTGCTCGCGCCTGAAGCGCAGACCGCAATCAAGGCATCGAATCAGCTTGAAGTTGCCGTGAATCTCGGCAAGCGCCTTCTGTCCGGCCTGGCGATGCAGGTCATCGACGTTCTGCGTGATGACGAATCGAAGAACCCCGAGAGCTTCGAGTTCCGCCAGCGCAACGTGGCCGAGGTTTGGCTTGGCTTCCGTAAGAGGCTTGTAGAACTCGTCGTTGCGGCTGCTCAGGCGCTCCTCCCAGGCTTTTTTGGGATCAGCCATGAAGCGCTGAAACTGGTTCATCGGCGGCTCGCCGTACTTGGTCCACAACCCTCCAGGACCGCGAAACGGAGGGATGCCGCTTTCCACTGACATCCCCGCGCCGGTCAGAGCTATTGAGTAGCTGGCGTCGAGGATCACTTCCGCGGCCCGCTGAATTTCGCCATCGCTGGCCTTTCTGGGTTGTTCAGCCATCGCTGGGTTTCCGGTCCAGACCGCGAGCCTAGCACACGCGCGAAGAGCCCCGACAACCGGTTTGACCGCACCGGGATTGCGGGTTAGTGAGCGTGCATGGCCCCTGCTCTACAGGTTGTTCTGGTCGATTCGCCCGCGCAGATGGCACTCGCCCACGAGATTCGCCGGCGGGTCTTCATCGAGGAGCAGCACGTCCCCGAAGAGATCGAGCTCGATGAAGACGACCGTCACGCGGTTCATGCCCTGGCGATCCTCGATGGCAAAGCGGTCGGATGCGGCCGGTTCGTTGCCCACGGCGCGGGTGAGGTCAAGATCGGCCGGATGGCGGTGTTCCAGGAACTACGCGGCTCCGGTATCGGTCGGCGGATTCTTGAGTTCCTGATGAAGGAAGCCCGGCAGCGCGGATTCGAAAATGTCGTGCTCCACGCGCAGCTCACCGCCGAAGGTTTTTATCTCAAGCAGGGGTTCCAACCGGACGGCGAAGTTTTCGAAGAAGCCGGGATCAAGCATCGCGCAATGCAGCGCAAGCTCTAGCAGCCCCGCGGAGCTATCCTGAAGCGCTTCGCTCCCAGCATCGTGCGGTGTTCTTCTCTCGCCGCGAACTCATCCAGGGTCCAGACTGCGGGGAGCCCAATCGACTTGCAAAGATGCAGAACCTTGCCGCCTCCAAGGTAGACCCCGACGTGGGCTCCCCATGCGGCGCGCTTTCGATTGAAAAGAACCAAATCGAATCGACGGAGTCGGTGCACGCGCGATGAGAATTCTTTGTCGGCCCACAACTCGCTCGAGCGCAAATTCGGAACCGTGAACCCCAAATGCCTCAGGAACTCGTAGGCGTAATGCTGGCAGTTGGCTCCGCGCCCAAGTCCGCGCAGCCCGCGGCTCCCCGGATAACATTTGCCGTCGTAGCGAACGTTTCGAAACCGCGCGGGAATTGTCGGCGACTGCGCCGAAGAAGCGGCGCCGCGTTTCATCGCAGCCTTGCGATAAAATCGCAGACGGCCCTGGCGACTGCGTCGGGCTTCTCCAGCAGCACGTGATGGTGCGCCGCCGGGATAGTTACCAGCTCGACCATCTGGTTGGCTTCGCGCGCGGCTGCTGCCGCCTCCGCCGTCATGATGCGGCTCATCTCCGCGCGCAGCAGGAGCGTCGGCAGGTTAATCCTTCGTATCGCTTCCATCGGATCGATGCCGTCACCGCCGAAGAAGCTCTCGCGATCGAACTTGAGCGTCCAGCGATCATCTTCGGTGCGGACGAGGCTCTTCTCCGCGATGGCGTGCAGGGTTCCGGTCGGGATATGCCCTTCGTTCGGCATCAACCGGTACCGGCCCTTTGCCGTGGCGAGGTCCGGATACGTCACCACCGGCAACGATTTGAGCCGGCGCAGGAATCGATCGCGACCGCGACTCGAGGTAACCGCCGCGTCGATCACCACCACTGCCCTGGCAAGACTTCCGTGATGTGCCGCGAAAGCAAGCGTGCTGAGTCCGCCCATACTGTGGCCAACCACGATCGGTCGCTCGCCATCGTGTACGACTTCGCGCAGGGCTCTGGCCAAATCGTTCGCGTAGTCGGTGGGCTTGTATGCCGCGGGCCGGACCCATTCGCTGTCGCCATGGCCGCGTTGATCGAACGCAAGCAGGCGGAACTCCGCCGGCATCTCGCGGGCGACTGGTTCCCACCACCAGGCGTTTGCCGAATTGCCATGCAGCAGTACGACCGTGGTGCTGCCGGATGGATTCCACTCGAGGTAATGGAGGCGAGGGGAAGATTCGACCCAGTGACTTGAAGGATGGGTCATGGAAGCGTGGCAGTGAACCTCTTCAGCGCGGCGATGAGAGCGACCGGGTTGTCGAACATCACGTGATGGTACGAATCGCCAATCTCTTCCAGTTTTCCCTTGGGCAGGATTGCGACCATGCGGCGCGCGGCTTCGATATCAAGTACAGGGCTTTTGGTGACCTTGAGAATAAGCGAGGGGCATTCGATTTGAGACAACTGATCCCAGACCTGATGCGGCTCACGAGTCAGTGTGCGGCGATCGAGCTTGTGAGTCCAGCTTCCATCTTCCAGCTGCTTGTAAGTCAGGCGCGCGATGTGCTCGAGAATCTCCTTCTTCGCCAAGGTCTCGCGCGGCAGCACCTTGAAGCTCCGTACTGCTTCTTCAAGCGATTCGAACCGGCGCGGCGGTTTGACCGCGTAGGTGCGGAGAAACTCCACTGATTGCCGTGAATAGTCGGGCGGAGTGTCGATCGCGATCATGGCGCGGAGCTTGCCGCTGTTGCGCGATGCGTACACCAGCACGTTATGCGCGCCCATCGAATGGCCGATAAGCACCGGGGCACCGTAGCCCCAATTGTCGATGATCTGTTCGAGGTCCGAGACGTAGTCGAGCGAGCTGTACTGCCATTCGCCCGGCCATTCGCTTTCGCCGTGGCCGCGCTGGTCAAGTGCCAGAACGTGGAAATCATCCACGAACGCAGGGGCAATAAGGTCCCACCAATGGGCATGCGCGGAGCCGCCGTGGATGAACAACATCGGAGGCTTGCCTTCGCCGCCGTAATCCAGGCAGTTCAGAACCAGGCCATTCGCTCGAAATCGAAGCTTCTTCATCGTCCCTGCATCGCCCGCTCACCGGGAGCGGAGTTCGCGAATATCAATGTCGCGGCCCGAGCGCCTTTGCAACCCGCGCGGTTCGTGTCACGATTTATCATCGATGGTTCTTCGCACGCTGCTTCATCCGTACGACCGGCTTGGGACGCAAAGCGTGTCCGCCGTCCTGGCACTTCTGCTTCTCCTGACCATTCCGGCCATCGCCCTTGCGCAGGACAACGCCACGAAGGCACGCGCGCTCGTCAACACCGCTATCCAGATGACCAACAGCGACGAGGCGGTCAAGTTGCTCTGGCAGGCGACCGACCTCGATCCGACGCTGGAAGACCCCTACGTGTACCTGGGGGTCTATTACAATTCGCGATCCGACTTCGCGAACATGGTCAAGGTCTATCAGAAATTGGTGAAGTACCGGCCCAATGAAGTCAGCGGTTACCTGAATATCGGCGAGGCATACATGTCGTTCACCCCGCCCCGCACGCAGGAAGCGCTGGGCTACTATCAGAAGGCATACGCCCTCGATCCCAAAAATTCGTGGACTGCCCTGCGAATCGGAGAAATCCTCGCGCAGAACGGCAATCGCGACGAGGCAGCCAAGTACCTGAGAGAGGCGCTGTCCGACACCAAGACCCCCGCCGCTTCGGCCGAAGCGGAAAAACTGCTCCGCCAGATGGGCGCGCTGTAACCGCGCTTACGGCGGCAGCGGCGCTGGTTGCCCCTCGCGCTTCTCCTGAATTTGGCTTCGCGAGCCGTACGGCAAAAATTCGCGATCGAAGATCTGCTGTTGTTCAGGGGTGAGGGTCGCACGAATCTGCTGCAAGGCCTCCAGGAACGCTTGCCGGCGCTGCCGACGAAAATCGCGTTCGTCCTGCATGATGCGCAGGCGCGTGTCTCTCATGATGTCACGGATTTGCGAATGCTGTGCGGGGGTCAGATGAAGTTCCCGATCCATGCGAGCTACAACCGGTTCGCCCGGAAGGCGCAGAATTCGATAGCGATAAGCGAGCGTGCTGGCGACGAAGCCGATCAGCACAGCCGCCGCCAGCGAAAATGCAAACGTCCAGGCGTTGAACCTACCCGGCAAGGTCTTCGCTCGAGAGGTTCAGATCGGTACCGAATAGCTGAGTCGCCGCCGGCTCAGCACTCAGCTCGTCGTTCAGCGTATCGATCGGTGCGGTAACTGAAAAATAGGCCGCCAGCGACGCCGCGACCAAAACCATCGCGGCTGCACTCATCGCAAAACCGCGGCGCGGAGCGAACCTGCTGCGAACCACCGCCGCCGGGCGGCGACTATGAGCATCGTGCATCGCGGGACGTTCAGCAGCCGTGCGGCGCGGCGGCTCCTCAGCCGAATGCAACCCCGGTGCGCTAAGCGCAAAGTCACGGAACGCTCGATCGCACTTGGCGCATTCGGCCAGGTGCGTCACGAGGGCCGCGCGGTCCTCCGGCTTCAACTCTCTGCGCCAGAACGCGCGGAATTCCTGTCTGGCTTCGAAACAGTTCAACTTCTCTTCCTTCGTGGCAGCGGAGTTACCGATGGCCGCGCTTGGCTGCCGACTTCATCGCCTCGGATTGCTTGCGCAGCGCCTGCCGAGCCCGAAATGCGCGAATCTTGACCTTCGCCTCGCTCCATCCCATGATTTCGGCAATCTCGCTCACGTTCATTTCTTCGCTGTCTTTCAAAATCAACACGGTCCGGTCTTCCGCACGCAAGCTGTCGAGCAGCCGATTCGCCAGATCGTGCGCCTCTCGCCGTTCTTCCGCCGCTGCCACAATTTCCTCGGGCGTAGCGTCGTTGACCAGGTTCATCCACTGAACCTCCGGCGCCGTGAAGTCCGCTACCAACTCTTCAGGACGGCGACGCCTGCGCCTCAGCTCGTCATAGCACAGGTTCGTGACTATCGCGCGGAGCCATGAGCCAAAAGGCATTTCCCGGCGATACGTCGCCAAAGCCGTATATGCTCGGATGAAAGCCTCCTGCGCGAGGTCGCGCGCCATCTCAGGGTCGGAGAAGAACCGCTGGCACAGACGCTCGACGCGCGGACGATGGCGCGTTGCCAGCTCCGAAAAGGTAGCCGTTTCACCATTGAGGATCTCGGCTATCAGTTCCTCATCGGTTCTAACGGCCAATCTCCAAGCGGTCTTTCTGCTCGCGGCAAGGCCCAGCATGGCTGTCCAATGCTGAGTACGAACGGCGCGCGAGTCGGTTACAGTCCAGCAGAAGGTCAGCCTACCCTTTCTCCTCCCCGGCCGGGAGCGAAATTCCGGCGCGTCTCAGGTCTTCCGGGGTGTCCAGGTCGAGGCTAACTCCCGGGTCATCCACGTCAACGTAAACGACGCGCTCCGGATCTGCATTCACCACAAAACGGGCGCCCTGATCATCGGGGGCGGCCATCAACTCCGCGAAAACCGACCTGGCAAAAAGAACCGGATGCCCTCGGCGGCCGGCATTCCGGGCGATCAGGATCTGCGCACCGACCGACCCGAACTTGTCCCCTAGAGCGCGAAACGTGGAGGCCTCGACCAACGGATAGTCCGCCAGATGCACAAGGGCGGCATCCGCGTCGAGAGCGGTTTCCCGAATCGCGCACTTAAGTGACGAGAGCTGCCCGCGCCGAAAGTGAGCATTGTGAACCACCCTGACCCGCGGCGTCGAGGGAACTGCTGCGCGCACTCTCTCCCGATGCGCGCCAGTCACCACAATCACGCTGCGCGTCACTTCCAGCATTCCCCGCAGACTGCGCTCCAGAAAGGTTTCGTTGCCGACCTTGAGGAGTGGTTTGGGGAATCCCATCCGGCGCGACTCGCCCGCCGCCAGCAGGATTCCATCGATGATGGGCCGCGACACGACCGCAGCGCTGTCAGGCGGAGGGCTTGAGGCGGCCGAGCTTGACGCCCAGGTTGCCGGTATCGCGCGCGCCGGAGCGACGCTCGCGGACGATCTCGGCGACAATCGACACCGCGATTTCCTCGGGTGTCTCGGCTCCGATATCCATCCCCAGCGGGGCATGGACCTGGTCCAGCAGCTCCTGCGAGATGCCCGCCTCGGCGATTCTATCCAGGGTAGCTTTGACCCGCCGGCGCGAACCGATCATCCCGATGAACGCGCCTTTGGAGTGAGCTAGTGCCGTGCGGACGACCTCTTCGTCAAAGGAATGGCCGCGCGTGACTGAGACCAGGTAGCAGTGACGGTCGAGGACCAGCGCCTCGATCGCTGCGGCGAAGGGACGAACCACGATCTCATCGGCGGTCGGAAAGCGCTCGCGGTTGGCGAACGATGCCCGATCGTCGATGACCGTCACGTGAAAGCCCAGGGTGGAACCAAGCACGGCCAGCGGCTGCGCGATATGGCCCGCACCCGCGATGACGAGTCGCTGCGCACCGGAGATCGGATCGAGAAACAGGCGCGCGGTGTCGCCGTCCACGCGAGCCACCGGATTCGCGCCCCCGTTGTCGCTGATTTCGATCAGCGCCGGAACTCCGTCTCCGGTCCGTGCCACAAGCTGCGCCATCGCCCGGTGCGGAATTTCGATCGCACTGGCCAGCCGGCCCTCTTCGCTCGACGAATCGACCACCGCCCTGGCCCCGACTCTTCCTTCTCCGGGACTGTGCACCAACGTCAGGAGCGCCGCCGGACGATTGTGCTCTGCGGCCGCCGCCAGGCGTCGCGCCGAATCGAGATCGCGGTCCGGTGTCCAGATATCTACGAACACATCCATGATGCCGCCGCAGGTGCCGATCTGCTGCTGGTCGAAATCGCCCGTCAGGTCGACTTCGGCTACGCGCGCTCCCTGCCCTTCGTCGAGCAACAGGCGCGCCTTGCGGAACACCTCGGCCTCGCCGCATCCGCCGCCGATAGTTCCAAACTGGCCGTCGTCGCGCACGATCATCTTGGCGCCGACTTCGCGCGGGGTGGAGCCGCGGACATTGATCACCGTTGCGAGGGCGAACTTCTGCCCGCGCTCGAGGGTCCGGACTGCCTCCGGCCAAATCTGGTCAGGCCCCATCATGATCGGTCTTCCACGCTATCAGAAAAGGGCGCGCGATTTACATGCCGAGACGCCCGAGGATGGCGTTCGCTTTGACCAGGTTGTCGCGAGCGCGGTCGTAGTCGCCGGCGGCAAGGTTCTTTTCAGCGGTCATGTCGAGCTGATGAGCCTCGTGAAGTTGCGTGCGCGCAGCGGAGTCATACGACTCCTCGTCGCGCACGTGCGCCAGCTTGAGAGACACCTCCCGCTCCAGCTTGCGGAGTTCGGGCGGAGGGGCCTTACCGGCGTCGCCTGCGAATGTCGCCCGCGCTCCGAGTGCCAGGAACGCGGCCAGCGCGAAGGCCGCCCAACGAGTGCGATGATTCATCCGCCTGTCATGTCCGCGAGAACCGACGCCGGATGGTCGCGCGGATTGACTTGATCGTACACGCGCGCGATTTTGCCTTGCTCATCAATAAGATAACTCACGCGCTTGGGCCACTTCGCTTTCGCATCGTCGCACGCGCCGTACGCGATCGCGACACTGCGATCGGTGTCACTGAGCAACGGGAACGTAAAGGCGTTCTTCTTTGCGAACGCGGCATTCGCCTCAACGTCATCGAAGCTGGCGCCGAGAATCTGGATATTGTTTTCGTCGTAGTAACCCTGATGGTCGCGGAACCCGCGACCTTCGGCCGTTCATCCAGGAGTATCGGCGGCCGGATAGAACCACAGCAGCACCTTTCGTCCGCGGAGTCCCGCGAGCGAAATCGTGCGGCCATCGTGCGCCGCCAGCGAAAAATCGGGTGCCCGGTCTCCTGCCTTAACCATCGCGTCACCCCTCCTCAGTTCAGCATCGCGCGCAGCCGCGCGAGCATCTGCATGCTTGCCTGGTCGTTGGGCTCAATCTCGATCGCGCGCTCAAATTCCGCGACCGCCGCGGTCAGCATCCCCTTGGCCGCGTACAGGCGTCCGAGATTCAGGTATGGAAAGTGTCGCGGTTCGTAGCGCGGCGCGGTCTTGGCCTTCTCCAGCCATGGGATGGCTTCGTCGAGCTGGCCCTTGGCGATCAGGTATGCGCCGATGTCGTTGTAGGGATTGCCGTAGGTGGGATCGATCTCGATTGCCTTGTGGCACTCGGCAATCGCGTCGTCGATTCGCCCCAGTCCTTCGTAGGCCCATCCGCGGAAAGTGTAGGCCTCGGCGGTCGGACACGCCTGGATCGATCGCGTGTACAGCTCGATCGCGCCTTCCAGGTCGTTACTCATATGGCGCTGGTAGCCGGCGCCAAAGAGTTCGACCGCGCGCTTCCTCTGTTCTTCCTCTCCCACTACTTCACACTGGTAACCTCGCCGCGGCGGCAAATCAATCACGTTGCTCGCCGACGGTGCACACGAATCTTTCGTCGTCCCGATGCGTTCCTTGAAGCATGGCGATGTCTAGACGCAACTACGTCGCCCGGCGGCGGAAACATCGAAAGCGTCGCCATTTTTTTGTGGCGGAGGCGCGGCAAAATTACGATATTCCCAATCAGAACCCATCATGGTTTTGCGCGGGATGCGAGTGCGTTGTCATGGCGACCTGTGCCGCCGTATTCGGCGGTCGTGGCCGGCCGGATTGCTGGCCGTCTCGCTCGTCGCGGCGGGCTGCGCGCATAGTGCTCTCGAAACAGCGCGAGGCCGGATGCGGGCGGGCGACTATGCGGGCGCGCACCGGGAGTTGTCCGCGCTCGATGCGCGCGCGGACAAATTGACCCCGGATGAAAGGCGCGAGGTCAAGGACGACCTGTGCCTGACCGAGTTCATCATCGGGCACCCGGCATACAGTTCTAAAGAACAGCAGCGCGCCTGCGCGGAAGCGCTAACCGAGCCGGGCAGCCGTAGTGGCGACGTCCTGGCGCGGATCGATGCGGCCATTGAGCAAAAGGACGACGAGCGCGTCGAGGCGGCGATCAAGGCGGGCGACCTGACTGCGGCGGAAGCGGCGATCCAGGACTACGAGACGCTGCCGAGCGCCAACCAGGTGCAGGTAGCACGATGGTCGAATCAAATGTGGAAGTTGGTGGAGCGGCAGGATGAGCCGACGACTCACGCCGGCAAGACCGCGATGGGATCCGCGATCGCGTCGCTCCGGCATGACCACTCGGATGCGCGCAAGATGAACGACGCGGCGTTCAAACAATGGATCGTGAACACCGCGACCGTGGACGGCAAGGCCATGGTCTACGATCCGGTGCCGGACCACGGCCTCCTCAAGCTGGAACTCCACGAACCGGACCTCTCGATCGCGGCGCTCAACCTGGACAAATTCGCGGCCATCAACGATGCGGTAGTCGCGCGATGCGGCTGCGATGCGCGCACCGAGATCGGTCTTGGCACCGGAAACCTGCCCGCCTATGTAGCGAGACTCGATCCCGAGACTCGCAGATCGGAAGTGCTGATCCTGCTGAGCGGAGAACAGATCGGTCCGAGTATCTCGATACGCTGACGCCCCTACCGCGGCAGTTCGGGCACGGCTTCGGCGCCGTGAACCACCACGATGCAACCGTCTCGCTCCGGCACGACGTTGATCGGGAGATTGATTTGGTTGGCGATACCGGCGCCGGCTACCAGCAGCTCACCGCGCACCTGGCCCAGGATCGCTTCCGAATCGCGCGTGCGAAGAACGTCGGTGTAGAGCCACTGGCCCGAGCTTCGGCTCGCTTCCCTGACCAGCGTGGTCAGCTGCTCGGGTGGCTCCGAACCGTTGTCGGCGATCAGCAGCGCGTGCACGCTGTAGTTCCTTGCCCGCGCGATACGCCTCGCGAGGTCGAGGGCCGCTCGTCCATCCACGAGATCGTTGAAGAGTGCGAATACGCGCGTCGCGTGATGAAGATGCCCGCGAGAAACGATGCCGAGATGAATCGACGACCCTGCCAGATTGTCCATCACCCGCCGCACCGTTCCCCCCATCTCGTTCGTTCCGAATACGGGTTGATGGACCCCGATCATCAGCCAGCCCGCGCCTGCGCTGCGGGCGGTAGCAACCAGGTCGTGGGCCGGGTCGTCCGTCCAGGCTGACTGTGTTTCGACAGGCACTCCCAGCGCGCGCGCCTTGTCCGCCACCGCGTGCAAGACGGGCACCCTGGGGGCGACGCGTTCCTCGATTTCGCGAAGCCCCGATCGCACCCCGCCCTGCGGCCGGCGAACCAGGGTTACAACTTTGAGCGGAGCACCCTCAGGCGGATTGGCAGCGGCGGCCAACTCGATCAGGGAATCGGCCGTGTCCGGGTTCGAAATTGCGGCGACGATGGCACGGTGCGCAACCTGACCAACCGAGGGCGCGGCAGTGGGGGGCGTCGCCGGAACTTGCTCGAACTCGCGGCCACTCTCGCCCGAGATCAGCAAGTAGAGGATAGGGGTGGTCGAGAAGGTCGTGACCAGTGCCATGATCACCAGCATCGCGAATAACTCGGGTGAGATAACTCCAAGGTCGAGCCCGATGTTCAGGACGATAAGCTCCACCAGGCCGCGCGTATTCATCAGGATTCCGAGCGCCGATGAATCCCGCCAGTTGAGGCCGGTGAACCGCGCGGCGAGAGCGCTGCCGCCGAATTTGCCGACCGAAGCGACGACCACGATCAGCCCGCACATCGTCCATTGTGAGAGGCCGGAAACCAGCGACAGCTGGGTGCGCAGGCCCGTGTAGGCAAAGAAGGCCGGCAAGAGCAGCACGACCAGCAAGTCTTCGAGGCGATCGGTTAGATCGCGCGCCATCCCGCTGTCGTGCGGAATCACCGCGCCCAAAGCGAACGCGCCGAACACCGCATGAATCCCAATCAGGTCCGTGAACAGCGCCGACATGAGCAACGCGACGAACAGCACCGCCATCACGCCCTGCGTCAGCCGGCCCCGGTTCCCATAGATGGAAGTCAGGCGAACCATGATGGGTCGAACAACCAGGAGCAGCGCCGCAATAAACGTCAGCGCCATCGCGATCGTCCAGATCGCTCCAGCGGACTTCGCCTGCACGATACTGACGACGATCGCGAGCAGGCACCACGCCGTGACGTCATCGACCGCGGCGCACGTCAGCGTCATCGCGCCCATCCGCGACTTGTGCATCTTGCGGTCGGTGAGAATGCGCGCCAGGACGGGAAACGCCGTCACCGACATCGAGACGCCCAGGAAGAGCGAGAAAGAGGTGAACGTCGCACTTTGCGTGGACAGGCGCGGATACAGGTAGAGCGCGAGAACCGTCCCACAGATAAAGGGAACGACGATGCTGGCGTGAGAAATCGCGACCGCTGCGTGGCCGCGCCGGCGCAGCAACGTGGTGTCGAGTTCCAGGCCGACCAGGAACATGTAGAGGACGACGCCAATCTCCGAAAGCGTTCCAAGCATCGGCACCACGGTCGGCGAGAAAAGATATGCGGAGGCCGCGGGCGAAACACGTCCGAGCAGCGAAGGCCCGAGCAGAATACCCGCGATGATTTCTCCCACTACAGCCGGCTGCTGTAAGTAGGCGAAGAGCGAACCAATCGCACGCGCCAGGACAATTACGACGACCAGGGCGAGCAGCACATGCATAAGCACGTCGGGCGGACGAGCCGCGTTGCCCGCGGCCTGCGGCGACAAGAGCGCCCCAACCTGATCGGGGACCAGGGTGTCGCCGAAAGAGCGCACGAGGAGATAGAGGACGACCGCCCCGCCCAGCATCAGGGCATAGAACACGGCAAGCCTGGCATTCCGGGAATTCATCGAATCGATCGGGCAGCGCGCGCTCCAAAAAGGATCGCCCGATCACCGCGCTAAGGCAAATTATCTCCGCGTGCCGCACGGGTTAACGCGACGTAGCGTGACAAGGGCCTTGCCGGCACGGCAGCGCTCCCGATGACCCGCCGGTCGCGATTTCAATGGAGCGTCGGGCGATGCGGCACGGGCAGGCGCCCGAGCGCGTCGTTCATCATGGCCACCACCTCGCGAAAGGCACAGGGATCGAGCCGCATCGTTACATAACCAACGGTCAAGTGAACGGCACCGCAATCACATTCATCGACCGAGAACGAAGCCCGCGCGGCGAGCCGCCGGCGCCGGCATGCAGTGTCATCTTTCATGCCGTTTAATAAAACCAGCCGTTCTCCGGCGACGGTCCGAACAACGCGCCGACGAACTTCTCCAGTTCGATGTTGAACTTCATCACCACGTGGTCGGAGCCGGCAGTGAGACCGAAACCGGGCCCGATGTTGTACTCGATGCCCTTGGGGAGCTCGCCGAAGATCACCGGGAAAATGTAGTGCTGCTGCTCGGACAGCGGGTCGTTGTCGTCGATCAGACCCACCCCGCCGTAGAACTCAACCCCGGGCGAAAGGTAACGCAGCCATCGATAGTAGGCGCCGTTGCGGTAGCCGAACTCGAAGCCCTGATGCTTCCCGTCGCCCGCGAGGACCTTTTCAAAGACCGGATTTGCGATGAGCTGCAGCGGACCGAAGTCCTTCTCCATGATGGGCTTGAGTTCGAGCTCCCACGACGCGTCATCGAACTGCGGCGTCTTGTGGTACTCGAACTCGAGGTACCAGCCCAGGTTCACCGGCAGCGTATCCTCGTCGAACAATCTCCCGCGCAGGCGGAACTTGTTGCCGGCGTACCAGAGACCGTGCCCGCTCGGCCAGGACAGGTTCAGGTAGGCCGCGGCCTCGATGCGGTCGGTGAGGCCGTAGGTCAACTCGGTGCCGTTGTACCATTGACCCTGGCTGCGAAAGGTCCCGGCCGCGGTTCCCGTGCCACCCTGGTTGTGGCCGTTCGCCACGACCGCGTTGAGGGTCTCCATCTCGACCATCCCGCGGCCCTCGGTCTGGTAGGGATAGATCTCGAACTCCCAGGGATCGATCTGCGCGTGGACCGGGCGGGAGCAGAGCGCGAAGCCGGCGAGGAAACACACGGCAAACAGTATTCGATAGTATGACTTCAAGTTACTCGTCTTTCCTTGTCTTACCTTGGTTGCGATTCGATCGCCCCGACCTGGCCTTCGATCCAGTGTTGCAATTCCGCCCTGGCCTCCGCGCTCAGGCGCGAGGATGGATGAATGAGCTGGTATAAGCGCGGCGGCATGTCCTCCTGCTGCAGAGCACGTCCCACCCACTGGAGCTTTCGCTTGCGAGTGGCGGGATAGTATTCGCTCCATTCCGAGAAATTGACCTGCCGCCTCCCGTACTCGATATCGCGCGCCACCTCCCATGAGATTGGCGCGAGGTGGCTGTACCAGGGCCATTGGGTCCGGTTCGAATGGCAGTCGTAGCAGGAGCGCTGCAACGTCGCCTCGACTTGAGGAGGCGCCGAGATGTCGCCCCGCGGAGGCGGATTGCTCACGCCGGAAGGAACCAGCTGGATCGCGAGCGCCGCAATACCGACCAGGACCAGCGTGACTTTGAGACCACCCTGCACCATCGAATTCACCCACGACTACTTCGCGATGATGGCACCCTCGGGCACGTCCTGATGGAAGTCATCGTAAAAGTCGTAGCTCCCCGGGCTGAGCTCCGGCAGACGGACCGTGATGGTTTCGCCGGGAGTCACAACCTTCTCGCGATTGAGCTTGAAGCTCTCGAACTCGATAGTTTCCTGGCTGGCGTTGGTCACCTTGAGGGTGAGTTTCTGCCCTGCCGGGACATTGAGGGTC
>DATJWT010000255.1:0-4944 GCA_035500975.1 Binataceae bacterium (SeqCode) | reverse complement strand
GATCTGCATGATGCGCATCGCCTTGCCGCTGGATTCCTCGATACCGAGGATGTTCTGCCACCAAAAATAGACGGTGACCGCGATTGCAAAAGCCGCGGCAGTGAAGTCGGGCGGCAGCACGATGGGGACGTGCGCCATCTTGAGGAGTTCGTTGAGCAGACCGACCAGGTACTGGCCGGCGGACACGCCGCTGATGGGGCCGGTCAGGATGTAATCGAACATCAGGGCGGAGACGGAGAGCTTGGCCAGCGTCGAGCCCATCGCCTCCTTCACGACGCGGTAAACACCGCCGCGCGTGAACATCGAGCACGATTCGACGTACACGGCACGGACCGCATACGCGAACAGCATCACGGCGAGGATGAAATACGGGGCGGACTTGCCGACGGCGGCCTCGACGATGCCGCCGATGTAGTAGACCGTCGAGGCCATATCGCAAAGCACGATTGCGGAGGCGCGCCAGAAGGAAATGAACGCGAGCATCCCGGTCGTGATGACAATCGTGCGAGTGTGCTTGGGGCCATTCGCGGCCGGCGCCACGCGCTCGGCGTTCGCCATTTTTCCGATCGCAGCCAAGATAAATTCTCCTCCCCGAGGCTCGGGCGGATTCCTGCCCTGCCTTCTGCACTAAAGTGCAAGTTGCACTCCCGGAGGGTTTTCGAGGAAATGTTGGTACTTTTGGGGGATGCTGATTGCATTCGGCAAAGACCGCTTAAAAGGGTGGCGTTGCAATTTGCAATGAACAGCTGGTTAAAGGCTTGATGATTCCCGAGACGGGCGCAGTAGAATACTCGATGGCCGAAGATCGCGACCCCGGAACCGTCGCCGCCACCTTTCCTTGCAAATCCTGCTGGTAATTGTCGCCGCACTTCTGCTTGGAGTGCTGGCGGGCTACGCGCTACGAGGGGCGTCGTTCCGGCAGCTTGCCGCGCTACGCGACCGGATCAGGGAGCTGGCGGCCGGAGATGAGCTTTCCGCCGCGGCGCTGGGACGCCGGATGTCGATGCTGGCGGCGGAGATAAATGCCGCGATCGGGCGAGTAAGCCAGCACTATGCGGGCCGGCTCTCGGAGCTGGATCACGAGCGCTCCAAGATAGATGCGATCGTCGAGAGCGTCGAGGACGGGCTGATCGTGCTGGACCAGGACCGCGCCATCGTGCACATCAATGAGGTCGCGTGCGCGATCCTTGCGATGGAGTCGCGGCCGGCGGCGGGGACGGTGCTGGAGTCATTGGCGGCGCAGAATCCGCACGTCGCGCGGCTGATCGCCGCGCGGCGCGATAGCGACGACAAGGCACCGGCGGAGTTCAAGATATTCCTGCGGGGCCGCGATCATACATATATAAGCCGCGAGTTGCCGTGGACCGGACCGGGAGATACCCCGCTGGGGACGATTCTGCTGCTGCAGGACGTCACCTTCATTCGCGACCAGGAACGCCAGCGCACCAACCTGATCGCGACGCTGTCGCATGAACTCAAGACTCCACTGACATCGCTCAACATGGGCGCGGAGCTGATGGAAGAGTCGATGCGGGAGAACATGACGAATCAGCAGCGCGAGCTGCTGGAGACGATTCACGACGATATCGGCAGGATGACGGCGATCGCGGGGAACCTGCTGGATGCATCGCGCACCACGGTCGCGAGAATCGGCGTGGAGCGGCGGGCGATCCAGCTCGATCGCGTGGTGCGCGAAGCGTGCCGTCCCCTGGGCAGGCAGGCTGACGAGAAGAACATCCGCCTGGAAATCATCGCGGACAGCAAGCAGCCGTTGGCTATATGGGGCGACCCAATCAAGCTGCCGTGGGTGATAACCAACCTGGTGGGGAATTCGCTGCGCTACACTCCGCCGGGAGGGCAGATCAGAATCGAACTGCGGCGCGAAGGCAAAGTGGCGCGAACCGTGGTAAGCGATACCGGCAAGGGAATCGCGCCCGAGATGATGCCGCGAATTTTTGAACCATACGCGCAATCGCCGGATCATCCGGGCGAGATGGGATCGGCGGGGCTGGGGCTGTATATCGCCAAGGAAATCGTCGAGGCGCACAATGGCCGCATTTTCGCGAGCAGCGCTCCCGGCGAAGGCACCACGTTCACGATCGATATTCCGATACGGGAGGAACTGCTTGGCCAGGATCCTGGTCGTTGATGACGACCGCAATATCCGCCGCGTGCTCGCGGCCACGCTGGAAGGCACGGGGCATCGCGTAACCGAGGCCGACAGCGCCGAGCGTGCGCTCGAGCTGGCCACGCCCGGGGAAACCGACGTCGTAATCAGCGACATCCGGATGGCGGGGATGGACGGGTTCGGGCTGCTGAAGGCGCTCAAGCAGAAGAGCCCCGCAGTACAAGTCATCATGATGACCGCGTTCGGATCGATTCCCGATGCGGTCGAGGCGATGCGCTTTGGCGCTTACGACTACCTGCCGAAGCCATTCAGCGCCGAGCACATCCGGCGGGTGGTGGCGCGCGCGATGGAGGTCAAGGAGCTGCGGGCGGAAAATCGCAGGCTCAAGGCCGAGGTGGAGCTGCTGTCCGAGCAGGACGTGTTCCTGACCGCGAGCGCCGCGAGCCGCAAGCTGGCGGAGACCGCGGAACAGGTAGCGGGCAGCGATGCGACGGTGCTGCTGACGGGCGAGAGCGGCACCGGCAAGAGCATGCTCTCGGCATACATCCACAGCAAAAGTCCGCGCAAAAACGGGCCGTTCATCCAGGTCGCGTGCACCACGCTGAGCGAGCATCTACTGGAAAGCGAACTGTTCGGTCACGTGCGCGGCGCGTTCACCGGCGCAATCAAGGACAAGCCCGGGAGGCTGGAAGCGGCGGCGGGCGGCAGCGTGCTGCTGGATGAGATCGGCGATCTGTCGCCGGCGGTCCAATCGAAGCTGCTCTACTTCCTGCAGGAGAAGACGTTCGAGCGGGTGGGCGGCGCAGCGACCATCAGGGTCGACGTACGCATCATCGCGGCGACCAACCAGGATCTCGAACAGCTGGTGCAGCAGAAGCGCTTCCGCGAGGACCTTTACTACCGCCTCAACGTCATCGAGATTCACGTGCCCGCACTGCGCGAACGGCCCGCGGAGATTCCCAAGCTGGCGGCGTATTTCGTGGAACGCTTCGCACTGCGGCACAAAAGGACCGCGATGGAGCTCGCGCCGGAAGCGCAGAAGGCGCTGACGTCTTATTCGTGGCCGGGCAATATCCGCGAGCTGAAGAACGTGATCGAGCGCGCCGTGGTGTTAAGCCGCGGCGACAGTATCACTCTGAGCGATCTTCCCGACCGCCTCCTGGCGGGAGGGCGCAGCCCCGACCAGGGGCAGACACTGGAAAACATCGAGCGACGGCATATCGAGCTGGTCCTCGAGCAGGCGGTCACGCTGGAAGAGGCGGCCGATATGCTGGGAATCAACGTGGCGACGCTGTGGCGCAAGCGGCGCAAGTACGGGCTGGAATAAAGCACAGGCGCGGACGAATCCGCGCCTGTGCTCAATGAACCATCTACGAAGCGACTACTTCTTGTTCACTGCGGCTTCGAGCTTCGCGTGAGTTGCGACGCAGACGCCGAGGCTGGTGAACGGAGACGGCCAGTCGTTCTTCACGCAGTACGGCAGCGCTGACATCTGCTGCGAGGTGTAGCCGCGTGAAGTGAGTTCCTTCTGGATGCAGTCGCCGTGCTCCTTGGCGCCGCTACCGACCCCGGCGGCATCGTCGGCTGCCTCAACGATCAGGGCATTGCGAAGCGCGGCCTGAACCCCGGGGTCTTTGCTCTTGCCAAGGGCCCCGGCGATGGTGCTGGAGGGTCCGCAGTCCGCGACCCCATCGATAAAGGCTTCTTCGAGACCGGCGGTGCTCAGATCCTTGGCGGATGCGAGCCCTGCCAGACCGATCAGCAACGTTCCTGAAAGTATCCCCAAAACGAGACGCTTCATCGTGTTCCGCTCCTTTCAGCTTTCCCACACAGCCGGGAGCCCCATACTCTCCGGCGCACGATTAGAAGCAATAGCTTGTTATGCCATGTCAGGTAAAGCGGTCGCCCGGCAAACGGTTTTACAGGCGGGGAGGGTCGATCGCTTGACGGGAAGCAGGCGGCGATGGGACTGTCGCCGTCGAAAGGAATCACACGACCATGGCTAAAATCGCGCTTGCGTTCTCAACCCTGCCTGATTCGCCTCCCGCAACCCTGATCGACTGGGCCAAGTCGGCAGAAGATGCCGGGTTTGCCGGAGCATTCATGACCGAGGCGGGGAACGACTCGCTGGCATGCTCGCTGGCGCTGGGGCTGCACACCAAGCGCATCATGCTGGGCACGGCGATCACCAATATTTACCTGCGCCACCCGACGCTGCTCGCCAACGAATCGGCAGCGGTACAGGAGTTCACCGGTGGCAGGTTCATCCTCGGGCTCGGCACGGGGCATCGCGAGATGAACACGATCCTGAAGATCGAAATGGGGGAGCCGATGGTCCGGATGCGCGAGGTGGTCGCCGCCATCAGGAAGCCGCTGGAGGCGGGGAGCACGGGGCCCAAGGTCACGAAGAAGCTGCCCATCTACCTGGCGGGCGTTTCCAAGCCGATGGTGAAGCTGGCGGGTGAAATCGGCGACGGCGTCATCTTCAATTTCTACCCGCCGCGGCGGGTGAAGGAAGCGCTGGGAGAATTGGCGGAGGGCGCACGCGCGGCGGGACGGGATCCCAAGGATGTGGAGCCGACGCTGTTTGCGACAGCATTTATTTCCGACGATATCGAGGCCGCGCGACGGCCCGCGCGCAAGCTGCTTTCGCGCTACGGAGCGTTGCGCTTCTACGGCAACATGATCGCGCGCGCAGGTTTTGAGAGCGAGATCGCGGGAATCCGCGCGGCCGGGCGCGATGCCGACGCGGCGATGAAGGCGGTCAGCGACGCGATGATCGATTCGACGCTGCTGGTGGGATCGGAAGCGCGGGT
>DATJWT010000254.1:0-7051 GCA_035500975.1 Binataceae bacterium (SeqCode) | reverse complement strand
AGACTGCCGGACTGCCGCCGATCAATGTATCGCCGACGCAGGGCAAGTTCCTGATGCTGCTGGCGCGGATGCTGGGCGCGCGCAGGATCCTGGAGATTGGAACGCTCGCCGGCTACAGCACTATCTGGCTGGCGCGCGGGCTGCCTTCCAACGGCTCGCTCATCACGCTCGAAGCCGATCCGAAACACGCGGAAGTCGCGCGCGCCAATTTCAACCGCGCGGGACTCGATGCGGTGATCGACTTGCGGCTCGGCGCGGCGCTCGATTCGCTGCCGAAGGTCGAAGCGGAGAATCGGGAACCATTCGATTTGATCTTCGTCGATGCGGACAAGCGCAACAATCCCGGCTACCTGACCTGGGCGCTGAAGTTGTCGCGACCGGGCAGCGTGATAGTGGTCGACAACGTCGTGCGCGACGGCGCTATCGTCGATGAATCGAACCCCGACGCGAACCTGCAGGGCATTCGGCGCATGAACGAGATGATCGCGGCGGAGCCGCGGCTCGACGCGACCGCGATTCAGACCGTGGGAATCAAGGGCTACGACGGGTTCGTGATCGCGCTGGTAAAAGCGGGCTGAAACAGTTCGTCGCGTCGGTCAGCGGCAACCGGCCTTTCTTTCGGCGAGGCGCAACGGCGTCTTCCGCGTTTTACCTACATGGACTCGGAAGTCTGTGTATCGATACGTAGTTTGGGCGCCGAGGACAACAGCGTTGACCACTACTACCGGCGCAAGGCGCGCGAGGTCGACCAGTTGATTGAGCAGCTCAAGAACGGCCGGACGATCTCCACGGCGGATCAGGAGCGGGCGCTCCATACCGATCATTCGCAGATCTACGCGCCGTGCTATTGAGCGGCTATCGGTAATCCTTGGTCGACGCACCCTTGTGCGTCGCGCTGCCAGATCACACCGTCGAGGAGCGGACGCACCGGGTGATAGCAGTGACGCAACAGTTCACCCACCGGGAAAAGACGATCCCCAGGGTCATCGAAGTCGGTCGGGTTCACCCCCCATAGGACGAACCGTGGCTTGGTCATGGTAAGACGTCTCACCATGCTGGCCACCTGCGTAGGACGGGTATAGTCATTCGGCTCAACGAAAGGTAACCGCGACGGGTTGTGCAGCCCCAGAAGGACATACAACCGCGGGCTGTTGTCCGCAAAAAAGTAGTCGCCGGGCTTCGTGTGATCGCGCAGCCACGCATACTCCTCGATCGCCTCGGGCCGCGAGGTGGCAATTCGTCCAGCCGAGCTATCGAAATACCAATAGTGGGAACGCTGAATGGTTATGGGCGCCAGGGTTACAAACGCGACCGCGGCTCCCCACGCCGGGATTTTCCACCACCAGTCTCCAACTCGATTCGCCATCCAGACCGCCAGGATAAACGCGGGAAGCGATACCTCGGCCAGCCGCTGATGGAGCGGAGCGTAGGCCACCGTGGCAAACAAGGACACGCCCACCACGGTCAACAGCAGCAGCCGAGGTGAAAGAAACGTCTTGGGCCGGCGCCACCAATAGACTGCAAAGACCAGGTACGCAGCCGGCACCAGCAACTTGATCAACGCCCATTGAGCGAAGCCCCGCAGGGTTGGGATATAGATGGCGAACGAGGTTGCCCACGTGTTCGACGCGCCTTGTCGATAGTAGAGGAGCGGGAATTCCACGATGTAACGAATGAAGCGATCGACGCCTGCGTTCCAGATGACGTACACGCACGCGGCCCCCACGATCGCCGCAAAGGGCGCCAACAAGCTGAGTTCGTCGCGCCACAAGCGCCGGTTGGCCGCCGGCCTGGTTCCATTCTCCCAGGCTACAAAGCCCGCGATCGCGATCACGGCCAGCCCCCGGGTCTGCGTGAAGGCAGTCGCCAGTCCGAGCAGGGTGCCCGCGGTGGCAAGCCGTAGCGGGTCACGTCGGCGAATGATGGCCGCAGCCGCCGCGTACACAAACATCACGCTGAACGGATGGTGTGTCGCGCCGAGGCTGCAGTGAAAACCGAAGCAGAGGAATAACAGCGCCACGAGCGCCGCGTCCCAGTCTTCGAGAACGCTCGACGCCAGGAGCATCGCAAGCCAGGCGTCCACCAGGCCCACAACCATCATCAGAACATTCAGCAGGACTATCCGCACGCCGAACAACTTGATCAGCCCGAGTTCCAGCAGCTCGGTGCCCGGCGTCGTGTACTGGAAAATGTCGGCGTAAAGCTTTTCTCCGCCCGCCATCCGTCGCGCATCGTCGAAATTGATGAATTGGTCGGTTGGCACCAGGCGCGGCGTCGCCGGCCAGACGAACAACGACAGGTAGATAAACACGGCGCTCACGGCCAGCAAGCCGCCCGTCCAAAACCAGCGTGATCGGGAGAATCGCCTGCGGAGTGCGGACCACGACCCCGGTCGTAAGAACTCGCGCGAGGAGGGACGATTAGACCTGAGATGCAAGGCCCATTGAAGCGCAGTCGTCCATGCAATCACCGTCCATCCCAGGTACAGGTTGAGCGCACAGATCTGTCGCTTCTCGGGAACCCTGCGCCATACCGCCAGCAGCGAAGGCAGAAAGTAAACGAAAATTCCGCCCCCTATCACCAACGCAAACATCGCTTCGCCCCTACTCGCCGGCGACTGTGCCGCACGGCATCGAAAGCCCATGCGCGGCATAGATGCGATTCACAAACTCGCCTGCGATCATCAATCGCCTGCTCCGAAAGACCAAAAGTTAAGGAGACAAACTGCGCGGGGATGACGAACCACAACTCGCCACCCCCGTCCGACGACGGTGCCGGTTACAGCGCTATGCCAGGGGATCGATCGCCGCCGAGCCGGATGGCGGTATTTTCAGACGGGCCGCTAACCAGATGTCAGCACGAACCCACGCCGAAGAATCGGATCGCACCGAGACGGCAGACTGCGCACGCGGCTGATTTCGCACAATTGCCGCGAAGCCACGATGGGCGATTGTACGACGGCCCTCGTAGCGAACTCCGGTGGCCAGTTGAGGTGGCCGCACCCGGAAACGACGAGAACTTGCACTCGGTTGAGGGTGTCCGGTTCTCAGCCACGATGCTTTGGCGGATCCAAACATCGCCACCAGGCACAAAACCTGGATTACGATGCTGGCTGGCTTGAGGAGCGCCTTCATAAGAACATTTTGTGTGTCTTACACATTGTAGACAAAACAAGCGGTTACTCAAGTCAAGGACCCACAAAGTAGCCAAATAGCGGCGCGAGGAAAGAGGCAAGAATCCAGAATAACCAAGTGGCCAAAACTCCACGGACTGTTCCTTTTGTCCACGCTGTCTGACTCCTGTGGCATTGCTTATCGATTCCCATCGACATGGGATGAGGGACAGCCTCGCGGTTGAGGGTTCTGGCTAAGTTTTGTATAAGGATTTCTGAACCATTCATTAAGGCTGGCCCAAGTCCTTACCGCCGCAGGAGGGAACACCCATGGCCGATCTCGACATTCAAATCAAAGGTGGAACGATCGTTGACGGCACTCGCGTGCCGCGCTTCCGCGGAGATCTCTGGATCAAAGACGGAAAGATCGCGCAAATCGGAGGACGTGCCCCCGGATTTGCAAAGAAAACGATCGATGCCGATGGCATGATCGTCGCCCCCGGCTTCGTCGATTTGCACACACATTACGATGCGCAGATTCGATGGGATCCCTGGTGCACCATCTCCGGATGGCACGGCGTAACGTCACTCGTGCTCGGCAACTGCGGCTTCGGCTTTGCTCCCGTGAAGCCCGACTTTCGGGATCGCTCGATGCTCACGATGACGCGCACCGAAGCGATTCCCTACGAATCGATGAAGGAGGGTATGAGCTGGGATTGGGAGACCATCCCCCAGTACCTCGACTCGCTTGACCGCGCTCCGAAGGGCGTCAATTGCATCCAGTACATGCCGACCGCGTCGCTGATGACCTACGTGATGGGACTCGATGCCGCCAAGACGAGGGTGGCTACAGAAGCCGAACGCGCGGAGATGCGCCGTCTCCTCAATGAGGGAATGGACGCGGGCTTGTGCGGATTTTCAATCCAGCGGCTCGGCAAGCATTCCGCGCAAGCGGACTTCGATGGATCCCCGATGGTGACCGACACGATGTGCGATGAGGACATCCTGAACCTCGCACGCGTGCTGGCGGAGCGCGATGAAGGCTTCATCGAGATCACCCAAGCGACCGGGCACATCAAGGAAGATACCGCCTTCGTCGAAAAACTCGCGGCAACCGCCAAGCGGCCCATCCTGTTCCAGGCGATCGCGGCGGCGACCAGGAATCCCGATGTTCATCGCAAGAGCCTGGAATGGCTGCATAAGGCGCGTGCGAAAGGCCTGCCGATATTTGGACAGGCGGGAACGGTCCGCAGCGGCTTCGCCTTCACGCTCGAGCACTGGAACCTCTACGACACTGCGGAAGCGTGGAAGGAAATGACGACCGGTACCAAGGAAGAGAAGCTCGCCAAGATGCGCGATCCGCGGATCCGCGAGGCGGTGAAGAGCGACTACACGATGTCGGTGCTGGACAAGATCGCTCCGGGGGTCGGCGGCCGACTCGTGAAGCTGATCGTGCAGTGGGTAGAGAACAAGCCCGAGCTCGAGAAGTATGTAGGAAGATCGTTGCAACAGATTGCCCAGGAAGAAGGACGTCATCCGGTGGACGTGATGGTCGATCTTTCTCTGGCCACCGACCTGAAGGCGGAATTCCTACAGCCAGAGCCGCAGTTCAACGCGGAGTACAACGCCGAGATCATCAACAATTCGATGTTCACCTTCCCGGGCGTTTCCGACGGCGGCGCGCACACCAAGTTCTTCACCGGCGGCGCGTTCACCACCGATTTCCTGCGCTGGATGGTGCGCGACGAGCAGCGCGTAACGCTGGAAGAGGCGCACTATCGCCTTTCCGCCCTGCCGGCTCACGCCGCGGGCTTCCGCGATCGCGGCATCCTGCGCGAGGGCGCGGCGGCCGACGTGGTGGTCTACGATCTGAAGCATCTCGACATCACGCCCGACTGGATCGGCGAGATCGCCCATGACCTGCCCGGCGGCGAATGGCGGCGCGTGCAGCGTGCGGTCGGCTACCGCTCGATCATCGTGAACGGCGTCGAGACCTTCTCGGAAGACCGCTGCACGGGCGCGACCCCCGGCAAGCTGCTCCGCCACGGCCACGCCTGATCGATCGCGATTACGTTCCAAAAGAAAATCCGCAGAGGGACAGACACCTCTGCGGATTTTTTTACGTACGCTCGTTCTTCAGACGTGCCGCCGCAGAAAGTCGAACATCAGCCGCAATCCTTCGCGGCATGCGCTGAGCTCGTTCATCTGCATGAACGCGTGCGGCATGTCGGTCATGATGTGCAGCTCGTTCTCGATGCCGGCGCGGTTCATCGCCTCCGCAATCGTGCGCGACTCGCCCACGATTCCGTCCGCGGTTCCCGCGATGATGAAACTCGGCGGCATCGCACCCGGCTTGATGGCGTTGATCGGGCTGACCCGCGGATCGCTCAGCAGCGCCGGATAGTTGCTGCCCAGGTAGGCCCTTGCCAGCGGTTCCGCGGCTTCGGGCGCCATTTTCACCAGGCCGGCGAAGTCGAAGGCGCCATATATAAGGATAGCGGCCTTGAACTTCGGCCCGCGCTCCGCCAAAGCCGGCAGGACAGCAGCGGTGAAATTGCCGCCCGCCGAGTCTCCGCCCATCGCCATCCGCGTGGGATCGCCGCCATAGCGCGTCGCATTCTCGGCCGCCCACCGTGCCGTGAAGACATTGTCATCAAACGCCGCGGGAAACGGATTCTCCGGCGCGAGGCGGTAGTCGGGTGCGATCGTGAGGTAACCGGCTTCGGCGAATTGCCGAATCAACTTGTGATGCGTAGTCGAAGGACTGCCAAGCGTCCACGCGCCGCCGTGTATATAGATGACGATCGGGAAAGGCCCTTTCCCGCGCGGGACGGCAATGTCGGCGGTAAGCCCCGCCTTCAACTGGACGGCCTTGTGATAGGCGCCGACCTCGGGCGGATCCACGTTGAACTCCTTGAAGTATTCAACCAGCCACTCACGCTGCTGCTGGATACTTCCCTGCCGCGGCTTCAGGTAGAACTCGTGCCATCGGCGAATAATGTCCTGTTCTTTCTCGGTAAGCATCGCTCGTTACCTCCCGATGGCAGAGCATTAGCAAGGTTGCAGGTGCCCTGTCATGCATGGTTCCGCGGTTCGCAAATCTCTCAATTTCGTTGTACAGAACCCTTAGCGATCAGCCCACGGGAGATTGACTATGGCCAGCCAGCAACTCGCGAAGGTTCTCGAAATCATCAAAGCGCAGCCTTCCAAACCGGGCGTTTCCGTGGAACGGATGCGTGCGGGTATGGAGAAGGTCGCGGAACGCGTGGCGTCAGACGTCAGGTGCGACCCGGTCGAGATCGGAGGCGTTCACGGCGAATGGATCGTCGCGCCGGGTGCGGCAGACAATCGCGTCATCCTGTACCTGCACGGCGGCGGCTACGTGATGGGATCGATCAACACGCATCGCGCGATGATCGCTCGTATCAGCCGTGCGGCCAAAGCCCGGGTGCTCGCTATCGATTATCGACTTGCGCCGGAGCATCCGTTTCCCGCAGCAGTTGACGATGCTACCACGACATACAGGTGGCTGTTGTCGCAGGGTTACCAGCCCGGCAAAATCACCATCGCTGGAGACTCCGCCGGCGGCGGTCTCACCTTCGCCACGCTGGTGGCGCTGCGCGATGCGAATATTCCGCTGCCCGCGGCGGCCGCGCCGATCTCACCGTGGACCGATCTCGCGGCGACGGGAGAATCGCTGCGGACGCGCGCCAAGGTCGATCCGATGGTGGGAGACAGCGGGCTCGCCCCGATGGCGCAGCATTACGCCGGCACCCACGATCTCAAGCATCCGCTCGTTTCGCCGCTTTACGCGGACCTCACGGGTCTGCCGCCTCTGCTGATCCATGTCGGCGACGCGGAGATCCTGCTCGACGATTCCACCCGTATCGCGGAGCGAGCGAAGGCCGCGGGCGTCGATGTGACCCTGGAAGTGTGGCC
>DATJWT010000253.1:0-2473 GCA_035500975.1 Binataceae bacterium (SeqCode) | reverse complement strand
AAGCGCGAGAAGAAATGCGGGACAACACGACCCCGCAAGCTGGCGAGATGTCCGCAAGGATCGTCCATCTCGAGCGAACGCTGAAGAGATGTACCTCCGGTTGCGTTCGAAGAGGCAGTGGAACGGGATCCCTCGGCTTCGCTCGGGATGACGTTTTGTGCGGTGCCGCGACCTTTCTGCGATGTGCGGCGACGTGGTCGCGTGGAGTTCGCTCAACGCCCCGGCAAAATTCATCCGCCGATCTCTACGAGCCAGCGCCGATGGAGGGGGGCGTCGCCGCGGCCGGAGAGAAAGCCGCGCAGGGCATTTTGCGCATCGTGCTCGCGTCCGGCGCGGCTGAGGCTCAGGAAATGCGACTGCCAGAAGACTCCGCGCTGCTCGTCACTGCCACCACCGCACGCGATATCGCCGAGGGCCGCATCGAACATCGCGGCAGCGCGATCGTAGTCACGGCGCGCGAAAGCGACCGCGCCACGCGCTTCGTTGATTCCGATTTCATTCCACACGTGGGCCGCGTGCCCGGTCTGGCGATGCGCGTGGTCTTCCATCTCAGCCAGCGCGCGCTCGACTTCCGTGGATTCACCGGCGCGCTCCAGCGCATAGAGGTAGATGGCGTTGAGGAACGGAAAGACCTGTTCATGGACCTTGGCGCGGATATGCGGCGCGAGGTCGCCCCATCGCGAGCCCGCATCGCCGCCCGCGAGCTCGACATACCACAGCAGCAGGATCGCATCGGTATGCTCGACGATCTCGTCGGACTGAAAACCCCAGATATGGGAACGGTACGCATCGAGCGTGCGGCCGAAATCAAGCTGCGCGAGATAGAGGGTGGCGAGATGGAACCAGTTGTGGGCCTGGATGTAGAGGCTGTAGCGCGTCCAGTCCGGCGCATATTTTTCGAGCGCCGCGATTCCTTCCTGCACTCGCATCTGCTCGCCGTACACATGCGCCAGGCAATGCTGCGCCCACATGCACTCGGGATCGTGACGGAGCGCATCGAACGAAACTTTTTCGGCGCGATCGCGATGGCCGTTGAGCTCCAGCGCGAACGCATACATCGCTTGCGCATAGGGTGAGTCAGCATTGGCCGGAGCCATCTGCTCCATGATTTCGAGCTGGCGCGCGGCGTCGCCGGTCTCGAAACAATGAAACTCGGCGAGCTTGGCGGCGAGGATGTCGCGCGGCCAGCGATCGATGATTTTTGCGTAGTGGTCGATCGCGCGATCAAAGTCGCCGTCACATCCCGCCGCGATCGCATCGAGGTAGATACGCTCGCGATCGTTCAGATCGGCGATTCGCTGCCGTGCCAAGTCGAGGTACCGGATGCCGCTGCGGGCCTCGAGGTTCGATTGCGACAGGGCATAGAGGACGCCGGCGCAAAGCTGGAGCATCGCACAATCGGGGTCGCGCCGGGCAGCCACGATGATTTCGGCCATCCCGGGCTGGAGGGCGACAGCGGCGTGGGCAAATTGATTGATAGCAGCGATTGCAGAGTCGGAATCGGTGGTAACGGCGAGTCCGCGACTGTCGTGTCTCATAGAACGCTACGCAATGATCGAGGCGACGGTGCCACGCGCTTTTGGAGCATGTCAACAGCCGTCGGGAGTATGTACTTCAGGCAAGCGAAACCAGGCGAGATGGACCGGGAGGAAGTGGGACCGCCTCAAAGTGATCTAGTTTGTTTTCGGTCGAAGCTCGACGCCACAGAATACGCAAGCCGGTGATATTGGATTGGTCATACGCCCAAAAAAGAACTTATTCCCGCAACGCGGGCATCGGAAGGAATTCAAGTACAGCCCAACCACAATAATTCCCGTCACCGCGAGCAGCGACAGAGGGCTTTGAGGCCGAACGACAATAAATGCCGTGCAGATCGCTGCAAAAGCCAAGGTGCCATAAAACCATCGGCGAATTTGCGCGAGACGGTCTTGTTGATCTTTCGTCAGGTCGTTCACTTGAGCGAACCTTACGACGGCTTCTTCTCAAACGATTTCTTCACAGGATGCTTCCGGCTGTCCTGAATACTCTGACCCGAAACGCGCCGCGCCCGGGCTTTCTTTGCGGCCCTCGCGGGTAACGACAACACACGTTGAAGAGCGAGGTTGACCAGGCGATCGACGCTCTCCTGTTTTGCGCATCCCTCGGCAGCAACCGCGAACATCCCCGGCATGGGACGCTTCATGAAGTCCCACCTCCGCGCGTGGCGATTGGCCAGGTCTTCGATGCGGGTGGCCGGATCGAGGCGGAGGATGAGATCATCGCGATGAACTCCGCAGCACATGTTCCCGGCGACCATGAAGGTGACGCCCCCGAACATCGGCTTTTCGACGATGCCGGTGCGGCCGGTCAACGTATGGCGCACGCGTTCGGCAATTTGTTGCGAATAAGGCATAACGCCATCGAATGATGAGGCGCGGGCGCGGATAGTTCAATCGGCAAAAAAAGAGCGCCCCGCTTTCGCGAGGCGCTCCGC
>DATJWT010000252.1:0-2809 GCA_035500975.1 Binataceae bacterium (SeqCode) | reverse complement strand
CTACAGTTCGGGGCTGGCGGGGAGGAATGTCTCGCCCATCAGGTATGCGTCGCAGGCGCGGGCGCATTCGCGGCCCTCCCAGATTGCCCAGACCACGAGCGACTGGCCGCGGCGGGCATCGCCGGCCGCGAATACGTTCGGCACGCTTGACTGATAGTTATCAGTCGCGATGTTGCTGCGCGCGTCGAGCTTGAGGCCCAGCCCGGTTATGATTCCTTCAGGTTCGGGGCCCAGGAAGCCGAGCGCGAGAAGGACGAGATCGCAGTCGAGTTCGAAGTCGCTGCCCGGGATTTCTTCCATCACCATCCGGGCGCCGTCGCGCTTCCAGTTGAGCTTCACGCCGTGGAGTTTCTTTACGACGCCGTTCTCGCCGATGAAGCGCCTGGTGTTGATGCTCCAGTCGCGAATTACACCTTCTTCGTGCGAGCTGGAGGTGCGCAGGATCATCGGCCAGTCCGGCCATGGCATCTCGGCGGTGCGGCTCTCGGGCGGAGTGGGAAGCAGCTCGAATTGATGCACGCTGGTTGCGCCCTGGCGGTTGGAAGTGCCGAGGCAGTCGGAGCCGGTGTCGCCGCCGCCGAGGATTACGACTTTCTTGCCCTGGGCGGTGATCGAGATTGACGGATCGATGGTGTCGCCGAAGTTGCGCTTGTTCTGCTGCGGCAGGAATTCCATCGCGAAGTGGATGCCCTTCAAGTCGCGTCCCGGGATCGGCAGGTCGCGCGGTTTCGTCGCGCCCATCGTCAGGCAGATCGCATCGAACTTCGAGCGCATCTCGTCGGCGTGGATATCGAAGCCGACGCGGCAGTTGGTCACGACTTCGACGCCTTCGGCCTGCATCTGCCGGACGCGGCGCTCGACGTAGTGCTTCTCGAGCTTGAAGTCGGGAATTCCGTACATCAGGAGTCCGCCGACGCGGTCGGAGCGTTCATAGAGCGTGACCGCGTGGCCGGCGCGCGCGAGCTGCTGCGCGCAAGCGAGGCCTGCAGGGCCGGAGCCGACAACGGCGACGCGTTTGCCGCTCTTGCGCGCGGGCGGCTGCGGCGCGACCCATCCTTCTTTCCATGCATGATCGATGATGTTCTTTTCGATCAACTTGATGGTGACGGGGTCGTTGTTGATGTTGAGGACGCAGGCTTCCTCGCACGGCGCGGGGCAGACGCGGCCGGTGAACTCGGGGAAGTTGTTGGTCGAGTGGAGGCGATCGATCGCATCGCGCCATCGGCCGCGATAGATGAGGTCGTTCCAATCGGGGATGATGTTCCCGAGGGGGCAGCCCTTGTGGCAGAACGGGATGCCGCAATCCATGCATCGCGCGCCCTGGGCCTTGAGCTTGTCTTCGGGCATCTTGAGATCGAACTCGCGCCAATCCTTGAGGCGCTCGGCGACGGGGCGCCGGTCCGGCGTCTCGCGCCTGATCTCCATGAAGCCCGTGATTTTACCCATTTAACTTTCGCTCTCCGCTGTCTTAGTAAACATTGATCGCTCCGCGGTCGCAGACATCCCGGAACGATGAACCGAAACATTGCGGCATTCCTGGTCTGTCCTGGAAGCTGCAATCGAACAGTCCGCTGAGGTCCCTCGGCTCCGCCTCGGAATGCTCCGCTCGGGATGACACGCAGGAGTGGGTGGAAGAAGGAGTGGCGCGGCCGGGGACGCCCGCGCGTCGTCGGCGGGCACGGCGGCCCGCCCCACTATTTTCCTTCGGGATGATCCTTCCTTCCATGTTTACACCGCGGCGAGGCGGGCCATGTCGTTGTTGGCGCCGAGGTGTTGGCGTTCGAGGACGGCGCGGTACTCGGCGGGCAGCACTTTTACGAATTTTTTTGCTGAGCGGTCCCAGTCTTTCAGCAGGCGTTCGGCGACCGCGCTTCCGGTGTATTGCCGGTGGCGCTCGATCAGGGCGTGCAGTTGCTTGAGATCGTCGGCATCGTTGACGGCGCCCAGCTCTACCATGCCCAGGTTGCAGCGCGAGGCGAACGAGCCGTCTTCGTCGAGAACGTAGGCGATTCCGCCTGACATGCCTGCGGCGAAGTTGCGGCCGGTTTTGCCCAGCACTACTACCAGGCCGCGGGTCATGTATTCGCATCCGTGGTCGCCCACGCCTTCAACGACTGCATGCGCGCCGCTGTTGCGGACCGCGAAGCGCTCGCCGGCTACGCCGCGGAAGAATGCCTCGCCGCCGGTTGCACCGTAGAGGGCTACGTTGCCGATCAGGATGTTCTCCTCGGCCTTGAAGGTTGCGTCGCGCGGCGGGCGGACGGCCATGAAGCCGCCGGAGAGGCCTTTGCCGCAGTAGTCGTTCGCGTCGCCTTCGAGATGGAGAGCGATGCCGGGGGCCAGCCATGCGCCGAAGCTTTGGCCGGCTGAGCCGCGCAGGTGCACCTTGACGGTGTTGGGCGGCAGGCCTTCTGCGCCGTGATGGCGCGAGACCTCCGCCGAGAGCATCGTGCCTACAGTGCGGTTCACGTTGCGAATCGGCAGGTTGATTTCGACCGCCTTCTCGTGCGCGATCGCGTCTTTGGCCAGTTCGATCAGTTGGTTGTCGAGGGCGGTATCGAGGCCGTGGTCCTGCGACTCTATGCAATGCAGCGGTTCGTCGGGACCGACGTCGGGCTTGTGCAGGATTTGGGTGAGGTCGATGTTGCGGGCCTTCCAGTGCTGGATGGCTTCGTTGGCATCGAGGCATTCCACATGGCCGACCATGTCAGCCAGGGTGCGGAAGCCGAGCGCGGCCATGTACTCGCGCAGCTCGTCCGCGATGAACATCATGAAGTTCACGACGTGCTCGGGCTTGCCCTCGAACTTC
>DATJWT010000251.1:0-6711 GCA_035500975.1 Binataceae bacterium (SeqCode) | reverse complement strand
TTGCGGCTGGCGCCCTCAAACGAGGCCCTCACGATCCGCCGTTCAGGAGGAAGCCCCCGTCTTGTCGACGGACCTTTCGCGGAAACGCGAGAGGTGGTCGGAGGTATCAACCTGGTCGCCTGTGATTCTCTCGAAGAAGCGGCCGGATGGGCGGAGAAGCTGACAGTCACCGACGGCGAAACCATCGAAATCCGGCCAGTCGACGGTTTCTGGTGGGTCTACCACGAGTAGACCGACTCGATACGGGAACGCAAAGGCAAATCGATTTCAAAAAAGGAGAACCGGAAATGAAGTACATGCTTTTGATCGTGGGTGGAGATCCGAAGTTGCCGCAGCCAGGTCCGGACGAAGGCGCATCGATGCTGGCGCAATTTCAAAAGCTGGGCGCCGAGATGACCGCCAGCGGCAAGCTCGTGCATTCGGCGCGGCTACGCCCCAACGAAGAAGCCAAGACCGTAAAAATCCGCCCCGACCGCAGCCGCGTCATCGTGGACGGCCCGTTCACCGAAACCAAGGAAGCAGTGGGCGGCTACTACATGGTCGATTGCGCCTCGGAGGCCGAGGCCCTCGAGTGGGCGAAGAAATTCCCCCCTTTCTTTCACATCGAGGTGCACCAGGTCTGGGAGATGTAATCGCGCGGCCGGGAGCAGGCCGCCATCGCGTGTTTCGATGTGCTCGCCCGATGCTCGAATTGCCTGTGCCGGGGAACGTGGAATAGCCTCATGCCCACAGCGCGATGGAAGCAGAATCGTTCGACAAGTTTTACCGCGAGGAATTCGGACGAATCCTGGCGACGGTCATCCGCTCCATCGGCGACTTCGAACTCGCCGAAGACGCCGTGCAGGAAGCGTTCGCCGCAGCGATCGAACAGTGGCCGCGCGATGGAACCCCGGACAATCCGCGTGCGTGGATCGTCGGGGTGGCGCGCAACAAGGCAATCGATCGCATCCGCCGGCATTCGCGCTTCGCGGAGCGCAGCGACGAAGTCCGCCGGATGATTGAAAGCGAACACGAAGAATCGGTTACCAGCATGTCCGACAGCGCGGTGCCCGACGAACGCCTGAGCCTAATCTTCACCTGCTGCCATCCGTCGCTCGCGCCGGAAGCGCAGATCGCGCTGTCGCTGCGCACCCTGTGCGGACTGTCCACCGAGGAAATCGCGCGCGCGTTCCTGGTGCCGTCCGTGACGATGGCCCAGCGGCTGGTGCGCGCCAAGCGCAAGATCGCGGCGGCGAAAATTCCGTACGAAACTCCGCCGCGCGACCGGCTGGCCGAGCGGCTCGAGGCGGTGATGAGCGTCATCTACCTGGTCTTCAACGAGGGTTACACTGCCACCGCCGGCAGCGAGCTCATCCGCCGCGACCTCGCCAGCGAGGCCATCCGCCTGGCGCGAATCCTGGTCGAGCTGATGCCGGATGAACCGGAGCCGCGCGGACTGCTCGCGATGATGCTGCTGCACGATTCGCGGCGCGATGCGCGCGTCGATGCGAACGGCGAGATGGTGCTGCTGGACGACCAGGATCGCTCGCGATGGCATCGCGGGCAAATCGAGGAAGGCCTGAGGCAATCCGCCTCCGCATTCAATGTTCCATCTCCGGGACCGTACGCGGTGCAGGGCGCGATCGCCGCGGAGCATTCGCGCGCATCGAGCCCCGCGCAGACCGATTGGGCGAAAATTGCCGAGCTGTACGCGATCCTCCTGCGCCGGCGTCCCAACCCGGTCGTCGAATTGAACCGCGCGGTGGCAATCGCGATGGCCCAGGGACCCGAAGCGGGTCTCGATCTGATTGCTGAAATCGAATCGCGCGGCGAGTTGAACGACTACTACCTGATGTGGTCGACGAAGGCGGAGTTGCTGCGCCGGATGAGCCGGTTCATCGATGCGCAAGGCTGCTATCGGCGCGCGCTGGAGTTGGTGGGTTCCGAACCGGAAAGAAATTTTCTGAAACGGCGCTTGAGCGAAGTGTCGTCCTGATCGCCGTGGAACTCCGCGCGAGTGAGGCGGATGTCGGTGGCGCTCGCCGGCTCTGGCCTGCCAGACGCAGTCGCGGTAGATAGATAAGGTTTCAAATCGCAACGAACGCGGAGGTTACTTCGATGCTCAAGATTCACGGAACTTCGATGTCGCGGGCGGGCCGCGCGCTGTGGGCCGCCGACGAGCTGGGGATTAAATTCGAGCACGTCCCGACCGGTATCGGCGCCGCGGGCAGCCGCCAGCCCGCACACATGAAGATCAACCCCAACGGGCACGTCCCGGCGATCGAGGACGATGGCACGGTGGTATGGGAGTCGATGGCGATCAACCTGTACCTCGCGGACAAGTACGGCAAGGCTCCCTTCTGGCCGTCAACTCCCGAAGGCCGCGCTCACGCCTACCAGTGGAGCTTCTGGGGCATGACCGAGGTCGAGCCCCATCTGCTCACGGTCTTTCTCAATCGCGTGATGCTGCCCAAGGAACAGCGCAACGAGAAGGCCGTCGATGCGGCGCTGGAGGCATTGAAGGCTCCTCTCAAGGTGCTGGACGATCATTTGAAGAATCACGACTACCTGCTCGGCAAGGACTACACGATCGCGGACCTCAACCTCGCATCGGTGCTGATGCTCGCGCCGATGGCCGGGGTGGATTTTTCGGCGGTCCCCAAGGCTAAGGCGTGGCTGGACAAATGCCTGGAGCGTCCGGCGGCGCAGAAGTCGCGCACTTACAAGTAATCGGGAGTTCCCTCGCCCGTTCTTCTACGAGAGAGGTCACGCGGCGCGATGCTTGCTGTTCGTAGCAAGCATCGCGACGCGTGGGTGAAGGTTCTGCGGATTCTCTTCCCTACTGCGAGCCGCAGAGCGTGCCGTTGATGTCGCATTGCGGCGTGATGCCGCGATTACGCTGATCCTGGTTCAACGCGAAGATCGCTTTGTTCGTCGGTCCATCGGGCGTGCATCCGCAGAGCTGGCTTGCGCAGCACGAGCAGCTCGCCGCGGTTTCGGCCTTGGTAATCTCACTGATGTCGCAGCCGGACAGGCCGCTGCAGGCCGGGTTGAGCAGGTCGCGATCGTTGCATTCGTCGGTGCACAACGTTGAGTCGCAAGTGTAACCCGCCTGCGTTCCCGCGCTGGCCAGGCAGGTGTCGTACTCGGAGCAGACCTTGGTGCAATCGACGCCGCTTCCAGGCGGCAGCATCTGCCCGGGAGTGTACAGCGGGCATCCGACGCTGCCCGGAGCATCGGGTACACATCCAGTCGGACTCGGCCGCGTGGCCGCCGCGCGCGACATGATGGCCGGGGTCGCCGCGCCGCCGTCTGGAGTCGGGCTCGGAGGAGCATAAGCAGCGGACCAAACCTGGTTGTCCGTGAGCGTGCATTGATCGGTCGATAGCGTTTGGCCGAGCTGATAAGGCCCGTCGTAGATCGGGCATTGGCAGGTCACGAGGCCCGTGTTACCCGGCTCCTTGAAGCACGGCGCCGTCATGCATCCCGCGTACTGCGAGGTCGTGCAGTTGGTCAGGCCCAGTCCATTCTCCGGGATACAATCGAAGCTGAAAGTCGAAACCATGTCAGCGCCGGGAATGACCTTGTTCTCGTTCACGGCCTGGCAGATGGGCGCGGAGTTAGTCGTCGTGCACCCGCTGCCGTCGGCGCCGCATACCGCGACGGTCTCTTCGTACAGCGGATGGTTCAGGATCGCATTGATATCCACGTAATAGACGCCGTACGGAATCTCGAAGCACTGGCAGTCCGCGAACTTGCCGTCCTTGGTGAAGGTGCACGTGTCCGGCGATGGTCCCGAGTAGTAGCAGAGCGCATAGGGGCCACCGCGGCAGGGCAGGAAGTTGGTGCCCGTCAGCGAGATGTCGGCGTAGGCCGGGCCGTAGCTGGTCGTGAAGTTCTTCGGGTTGTTCCAGAACTTGAAGGTGTTGGGTACGAACGCGGTCGGAACTGGTCCGGGCGGCGGGCCGGGATTACTACTTCCGCCGCAGGCCGCGATGACGAAAGCGAGAACACAGGCTAGTGCTGCGACCCGAGTCCAACAATGCTTCGTGACCATCGCTTGCTTCCCCCACACAAATGAAGATTGCACTTCGCATGAAATTATCGCCGGAACCAAAAGTCAAGGTAGGGAAAACGCGCGTGAGCCATAGCGTCGGGTGGCTTGCTTCGCGAAGTATATTCTTAATCTGGTCGTTATGTCGGTAGATGAGTTCTCGATGCAAAATCAGGCAGAGGAACACATGCTGAAACCATGCTTGGCTGAGAAAAGCTCCGTCCGTGCTCTTTTGGAGAAGAGCATCCTGGTTTGCTTGTTCCTTTCGAGCGTACTCGCCATCGCACCGATCTCGTCGGCGCGCGCGCAATCCGCGACCCTGGCCAAGCTCGCGACGGCGCGCGACAAATCAATTTCCGAAATCGCCGAGGCCAATGCCGTCCAGGCGATTGTCTGGGGCTCTCCCCTGGTCGTGATGTACAACCTGCGCTTCAACGACGCGCTGGGACCCAGGGCCAAGGCAGCCCCGAACGCGATCTGGCGCATGGAGAACATCTCCACGCCGGAACTTTCCGCCGAGGCTGGTTACGTCACTCCGAACGTGAACACGGTTTACGGCTTCGGCTTTCTCGACCTGGGTGCCGAGCCGATCGTCATGACCGTGCCCGACTCGCATGGCCGCTACTACATGGTCGAGATCGTCGACATGTGGACCAACGCCTTTGCCTACGCGGGCGGCATCGCGACCGGCTACACCGGCGGCAAGTTCGCACTGGTAGGGCCGGGATGGAAGGGGGAACTTCCACCGGATGTAAAACGCATCGATTGTCCGACGCGCTGGGTCATGATTCAGCCGCGGGTGCATCTCCTCGATCAGCAAGATCTGCCCGAAGCGCTGAAGGTGCTGGATGGCATCACGGTGCAGGGGCTCGCCGCCGCGACGGGCAAGCCCGCGCCGCCGGCGCCCTCGTATAACTATCCCGCGCCCAAACTCTATGACGCCAAGTTGCCGGTGAGCGCGTTGGCGTTGTCGGACCCGCTGCAATTCTGGGAAATCCTGGCCGACGCGATGATTGAGAATCCTCCGCCCGGAGACCAGATGAGCGCCCTGCTGCCGATGTTCCACATGCTCGGTCTCGAGCCCGGGAAACCGTGGAATCGCGCCGGGGTGAATCCCGTCGTGCTCACTGCCATGCGGCAGGCGGCGGTCAAGGTCCCCGAGCTTCTGTCACACATGCCATCGGGCAGCTTTGTCAACGGATGGTTTCGGCCGCCGCCTTCGATGGGAAATTTCGGAACCGACTACCTGACCCGCGCGGTAATCGCACGGGTTGGTTTGACCGGCAACATCCCGCGCGAAGCGATCTACCTGCTGGGCAGCGTTACCCACGATGGCATCGTGCTCGACGGGTCGCATCGCTACACGGTTACTTTCAAGGAACCGCCGCCGTTCATCCAGCCCGGTTTCTGGTCGCTTACGATGTATGACAGCGCGAATAACTACACCGTGCCCAATCCCATCAATCGCTATTCGCTGGGCAGCGATGACAAGGCGATGAAGTACAACCCCGATGGCTCACTGACCATTTACGTGCAGAAGGACGACCCCGGGACGGACAAGGAGTCGAACTGGCTGCCCGCGCCGCCGAAAAGTTTCTACCTGATCTTGCGTTCCTACGCTCCGGGCGAGGCGATGGTCAAATCGCTGGCCGATCCGAGCGCATATGTGCCGCCGACCGTCGCCCTGGTCAAATAGGATCTCCTCGATGCTCAAGCGCTTTTGGCCAGGTGGCCGTTGCTGAAGAGCGGGCGACTGCCGCTCTCCAGCTCCTGGAGCGCACGCTTGCGATCGAGGCCGCCGGCATAGCCGGTGAGGCTGCCATTGGAGCCGACGATTCGATGGCACGGCACGATAATCGTGATCGGGTTGCGGCCGGTCGCCGTGCCTGCCGCGCGGATCGCCTCGGGATGCCCCGCGCGCCGCGCGAGTTCCGCGTAGGTGATGCTGGCGCCGTATTTCACCGACGAGATCGCCTTCCAGATGCTGGCCTGGAAGGGAGTCCCTTCGGCGGCGAGCGGGACATCGAACTCCGTGCGCTTGCCCGCGAAGTACTCCTGCATCTCACGCGCGGTCTGCCGCACCACCGGATGCCTGGGCGCGCGAGTCCAATCGTTCTCCACCTCGCGATAGTACTTCTGATCGATGAAGTAGAGGCCGCGCAGGCCCTCGTCCGCCGCAACGATCAGCATCTTGCCCATCGGGCTTTCGTAGAAATCGAAGTAGTTCATTGCGTGACCTCGGTTGAGTGGTGCGCACTTCGCGGCTCACGAAAGGTACTTCTCCCGGACGGAGAAGGTGACGCGCTGCGCGCCGGATGAGGGACGGTGGACTTGACACTTGAGCGGTGGAGGGAATGCCAGAGATGCATCACCGCATAAGAGCGCCAGGGGCGCCATTGCTCGGCGATCTTCAGCACCCGCTTCGGATCCTTCTCATCCAGCGCTTTCATCACGCCATAGTCCGTATGCGGGAATGCATCGGGCCAGCCAAGCGCGCGCATCGCGATATACTGTGCGGTCCATTCGCCGATTCCCGGTAGCGCGCGCAGTTTTTCAATCTCGCTGGCGACGTCAGTCGCGGGGCCGAGACCAATCGAACCGTCCGCGATCGCCTTTGCGAGAGCGATGATCGATCGCGAGCGCGCGGCGAGGATTCCGAGCCTCGCGATGTGATCGAC
>DATJWT010000250.1:0-2174 GCA_035500975.1 Binataceae bacterium (SeqCode) | reverse complement strand
GGGGTGCCCGCCTCGCGATGCAGATAGTGAAGTCCCCAGATTGCGCCGGCTACGCCGTTCCAGATGCCCTTTTGCAAGCCGGCACCATCCTCGCGCGGATGAGTCGGCCAGAACCGCGCGGGATCGAAGGCAGCGACGGAGTCGGCGACTATTTCATCGACGGTGTCGCGCACGAGCCGCTCGTCCCACGGGATCTCGAGCATCGGCTCGTGGCGGTTTGAATCATAAAGCATGGTTGCGAATGGGATCCTGCGCCATGGCGTGGCGGTGAGCAATCAGAGGATTTCAGCTACGGAGACATACCGATCGTTCAGTTGTTACCTCGCATCGCGCTTGTGCTATAGACCGGTCGATCTACCCAGAGGAGAAATTCCCGATGGCTAATCGACTGTCCTCCGCGGAAGTTAGCGCGACCTACGAAAAGATCAGCAACTGGGGGCGATGGGGCAAGGATGACCAGCGCGGTGCGCTGAATTTTATCAGCGCGGCGAAGCGCGCGGGCGCGGCCAAGCTGGTGAAGAGCGGCGAGACGGTTTCGCTGGCGCTGCCGCTGGCGACGATCGGCGCGGCGGACAATCCGATGCCGGTGACGCACCTGATGGTGCAGGCGGGTTTCGATTCGCACACGATGCCGCTGCCATACGCGGGCGATTATTTCGCGATCGCGCCGCACGGGATGGCGAACACGCATCTCGATGCGCTGTGCCACGTGTTCCACAAGGGCAAGATGTACAACGGCTTCGCGGCGGAGGAAGTAGGTTCGCACGGCGCCAACAAATGCGCGATCGACGTGGCGCGCGAGGGCATCATCAGCCGCGGCGTGCTGCTCGATATTCCGAAACTGCGCAAGGTCGATTGGATGGAGCCGGCGGACCGGATTTTCGTCGAGGAGCTGGACGCGGCGGAGAAGGCGCAGGGGGTGCGAGTCGAGGAAGGCGACGTGCTGCTGATTCGCACGGGCCGTTCGGCGCGGCGCAAGGCGAAGGGCGGATGGGATCCCATGCGGGTGGGATTGCCGGGACTCGATACGACCTGCCTGCCGTGGCTGCACGAACGCAAGATCGCGGTGCTGGGTTCGGACAGCGTGAGCGACGTGACACCCAGCGGCGATTCGGAGCATCCGCTGCCGATTCATATCGGCACGCTGGTAATGATGGGGGTGCATCTGATCGACAACGCGGACTTCGATGCGCTGTCGGCGGCATGCGCGAAGGCGAAGCGGTACGAGTTCCTGTTCTCGATGTGTCCGCTGATCCTGGAGCGCGGGACCGCATCGCCGGTGAATCCGATCGCGGTGTTGTGAGGGGCGAATAGCAACACCCTCACCCGGAGTACGACGAAATGAAAGCAGAATCATTGGTTATCGATTGTGACGGACACATCCTGGAGCCGCCCGATCTTTGGGAGAAGTACATCGACCCGAAATATCGCGAGCGGGCGATGCGGATTCGGGTCGGCGATGACAAGTTCGAGTACCTGGAAATCGACGGGAAGCGCGCCAAGATGACGCAGCCCGGTCTGCTGGGATCGCTGGGCGGGATGGGCAAGCGCGTGGAAGAAGCGAAGCGGCTGCGCGAAGCGGCGATGAAGGGCGGGAAGACGCGGCCTGAAGATGTCCGCGCGGTGCAGCCGAAACCCGAGGACACTTATCTCAAGGGTGCGGCGTTCGGCACGATGGACATGAAGGAGCGGTTGCAGCTCCTGGACCGGGAGGGGATGCAGAAGGCGCTGCTCTACCCGACGATCGGGTTGCTGTGGGAAGCGGAGCTATTCGACGCGGAGCTCTCGGCCGCATACTGCCGCGCTTACAATCGATGGATCGCCGATTTCTGCCGCGACTCGGGAGGCAGGCTGGTGCCGATCGCGCATCTCTCGCTGGGCGATCCCGCCGAAGCCGCGCGCGAAATGGAGCGGGCGGTCAAGGATGGATGCAAAGGCGCGTTCGTGTGCCCCTTCACGATCACGCGCGTGCCGCACGGCGATCCGGCGCATGACGCGGTGTTCGCGGCGGCGCAGGATCTCGACGTGCCGCTGGCGATTCATCCGACCTTCGAGCCGGCCGCGTTCGGAATCCATCATCGCTACGACAATTTCCAGTGGGCGGCGTGGTACTTCGACTTGTTCGCGGGCCAAGGAGTGCAGCACGCGTTCGGCACGTTCTTTCAATATGGAGT
>DATJWT010000249.1:0-11663 GCA_035500975.1 Binataceae bacterium (SeqCode) | reverse complement strand
CGATGTGCATCTGCATGCCGCGGGTCACGGCATAGTAGGTACCGGGGCTGACGAGCGATTGCACCTGGGCGGCATTCGCGGCGTTGATAGTGTCGCCCGGTTTGACCTGGGACCAGGAAGATCGCGCCGAGATTCCCAGCGCCAGCAGCAAAGTCGCGGCCATCGCCGCGAACCGGCTCGTAGTCTTAACCATTACTCGCACCTATCGCCCGTTAGAGAGAACTTTGTCTGCGCGATGCATACACAAAGCAACCGTCAAAGGCAACTGTAGTTGCAACTAACTGTTGCGGAAATCGTGCCGGTAGGTGATGAAGTTGTCGGTGATGCGTGCGCCGAGCGATTGCGCCGTCCGGCGCGAGGCCCAGTTGTCGTCGAGCACCAGGGTATAGCCGGCGTAACGCATGCCCCGCTGCGCCATGCCCAGGAAGGATCGCGCCGCCATCGAGACCGCGATTCCGCGCCCGCGCGCGCCCTCCAGCACGCCAATATTGATGAGCGCGCCGCGTGTGCCGCCGCCGCGATCGGGGTCGATGGTGACGCCGCGGCGGACCCGCGCGAGCATCGTGCTCCAGTCCGGCACGGAAAACACCGCACCCACCACTTCGCCATCGATCTCGGCAATGATGGAAAGATCACTGACCGCGGTCTCGCCGAGCGCGATGAGCATCGGGCGCACTTCCGCGCGGGTTACCGGGTTCCATCCCCAATGGCGCGCAAACGCCGCGTTGGTGACATCGGTCCACGCATCGATCGCGGCGAGAAATCCAAACTGTCGCCAGGTCTTGTAGGTGACGCCCCGGCCCTGGCCGGCCGCGATAATTCCGCGGTAGCGAGCCAGCGTTTGATCATCGAGGTGCGCGGTGTAATCGATCTGCCCTTTCTCCGTCTCGAAGCCCGCGTCCTTGAGATAGCAATGGTAGTACGCGGGATTTCCGCGGAGCAGGAACGAAGGAAGACGATCGTAGTTGTCGATCGCGTAAGGGTAGTCGAGGAACGCGGCGAATCCCGTGCGCACCGCCGTCATGCCGCGCGCGCGGATCCATTCCATGGCATCGCGCAGCATCGCTTCGGTGGCCTCGGTCTCGTCTTCGAGGGCCTCGAAATGGATGAGATGTCCGAGCTTCTCATTCCAATGCTCGTTGTAGCGATGGTTCACGACCGCGCTGACGCGCGCGACCATCTGTTCGCCACGCCGTGCGCAAAACGGGGCGATATCCAGGTAGGTCGTCACGGGCGTTCGGCGCATCAGGAAGTCGACTTCGTTCTGAACATCGGGAGGCCACCACGCCGCCCGGCCCGCATAGATCTGGTACGGCAGGCGCGCAAACTCCTCGAGCGCGTGGCGCGAGGTAACCCGCTCGACGCGCGGTAGGCCCTGGTGCGTAACGATTGATCTGCCTAAAGCCATCGCAGTCCGCTGACCGAAGAGCCCGAGTGTAGCACCGCCGGGGGCCAAACGATCACGGCGCCGTGCCCGCTCCGCGGCTATGCCTGCTAGAGTACGCGCCGTGCCCGAAGCCGGTACCGCACAGCCTGACCATCGCGTCCCCACGCAGGGCGCCCGCCTTCAAGGGCTTCAGCGCATCGCGGGAGAAGCAATCGCGCTCTCCTATATCGCCGTCATCGCGCTGATCGCGTCGGTGACGGGAGCATTCTACGTCCTGTTTCCCGAGCTGGGGGCGCTCTCGCACGACGTATTCACCCGACCGGGGGGCACCTGGGCGAAAGCGCCGTTCCTGTTGGCGATCACGCCGCCGCTCGCGGGCGCGATAGGCATCGTGGTTACCAACGCCCTGCCCTACGGACTCATCGCGGTTCTGCTCGTCGTCTGCGGCGCGATAGCCCTGGTCATCGCGCTACGCTCACCGATCGCACCTTCGATTTCGGCGGGACTACTGCCGCTCGTCCTTGGGGTGAAGAGCTGGTGGTACCCTCCGGCAATTTTGTTCGGAACCACCCTGCTCGCCTTGCTTTCGATCGCGTGGCGCCGCTACCTCGCGGAAGCGCCATCGCAAGACGCAGACGACATCGATGACGCGATCGAGCGCTTCCCGCGCGACTGGCGCGGGCTGGTGCCGCTGATCATGTTCGTTATCGCGGCGACGCTGGCGGTTGAGGCAACCGGTCTTCGCTTCATCCTGTTCCCGCCGCTGGTCGTTATCGGCTTCGAGATGTTCGGGCATCCGGAGATTTGCCCCTGGGCAGCGCGGCCGCTCTTGCTGCCGATCGCCTGCTTTCTTACCGCAGCGGGCGGGTTGATTCTTCTGAACCTCATCGGAGGCAACCCGATAACCGCAGCGCTGGCGATGGGGTGGGGAATCGTCGTGCTACGCATCTTCGATCTGCATGTGCCTCCCGCGCTTGCCGTGGCACTGCTGCCGATGGTGATGGACCATCCGCGATACGCATACCCATTCTCGGTCGCGACCGGAACACTGTTGCTGACCATCTGCTTCCTGGCGTGGAAGGCGTGGACCGCGAGAGCGGTTCAGCGCGGGCTTGCGGCCCCGGGTCCGGACTGAATCAGGATCCGCCGCGCGGCCGAGCATACACGCGAGTGAGAAGGCCATCGGCGAGCCATCGTGCGGTGAGGTCTGCAATCACAGGGGCCGCGTTATCTTCCGGCAGCTCGGCGGCCAGCGCCCGGCAAACACGCCCGAAAGTCGCGGTCCGGGTGAGCATCGAAAGCACGGCGGATTCGCCAGCACCGATCGCGCGATACGAGACTCTCGAATTCCGCCGCCACACGAGAATTCGATTGGCTTCCCTCGCGGGAGAATTCCACGGCCGCTTCTCCTCGATCGCTCTCAGGACCTCGGCGACGTTCCATTCGACGTCTAGGATCGAAGCCGCGGGAATCCTTCGCAGCTTTATTGCCGGCCACTCGGGGGGCGGAACCGCGCTCATCCCGGATGCTTCCAGCACCGGCGAGTCGGGCGCGCAGAACACCTCGATCGTCGATCGTTCGAGCATCGCGAGATCGGCGACGAACGGAAAGCGTTCCAGCAGCGGATGGTCGCGGAGAAAGTCGGCCAGAAATTTTCCCGCCCACATGACCGAGGTCTCAGTTGGACGATATTCGACCAGGTAACCGGTGATGAGATTGTGAAAATTGTCTTCGCCAAGGACGGCGCGGGTCGCTGGATAGTCCTCGGCCAGGACCTCGAGCAGACGGTAGAAGTACATGTTCGCGTAGATGCCGACGCGGTCCTCCGGAGACAGGCGCTCGTCACCGCGAATAAAAGCTGACACGCCCGCAGGCGGGAGCTGGCGCTCGGCAGCTACGCCCTCGGCGACGCCGCTAGGCGCGGTGATTAGCCGGTAGAGCAGGCTCTGGATGTCCTTGAGACGGGAACCCATCGCGGTTGTAAGCGGCGCCGACCGCGGCATCGAAGATTCTGCGCGCGTGTTCGGCAGTTTCGGACAGCACTTCGAAATCCGGGATATTGTCGTCCCATTCGATGAGCGTGGATACGCGGCCGAAGCGGCGAACCGCGCGGTCGTACAGCGTCCACACGGCATCGCACACGGGATGGTCGTGGGTATCGAGCAGATGGGTCCCGTGATCGCTATGGCCGGCGAGATGGAATTGCACAACCCGCTCGACCGGTATCGAATCGATGTACACCTCGGCGCTGAAGCGATGATTGAAGGCGCTGACGAAGATATTGTTAACGTCGAGCAGAATTCCGCAATCGGCTTCCTCGGCGATCGCACGCAGAAATTCCCATTCGCTCAGACGCGAGTCCTGGAACGTCATGTAGCTGGACACGTTTTCGATCAGGATGGGGCGCTCCAGGTATTCCTGCACGCGACGGATTCGCCCCGAAACATGTCGGACCGTCTCCTCGGTGTAGGGCAACGGGAGCAGGTCATGAAGATTACGTCCGCCAACCCCGGTCCAACAGAGATGGTCTGAAATCCAGGCGGGTTCGAAGCGCCGGGCGAGATCGCGCAGGTCCTTGAGGTAGCGCTTGTTCAGGGGATCTGCCGATCCGATCGAAAGCGAGACGCCGTGCATTACGATCGGATACCGGTCGCGCACGGCGTTCAGCACTTCGAGCGGTCGGCCGCCCGCGACCATGAAGTTCTCCGAGATGACCTCAAACCAGTCCATCGCGGGATGACCCGCGAGGATGTGCGCATAGTGGGGCCGGCGGAGTCCGACCCCGAAGCCCAGGAAAGGAAAGTCGCTGCGCTTCACTTGCTGGACCTTTGGCGACGATCGACGAGCCGAAGGCGGCACACTACATCATGTCGCCCTTGCTCGGCTTTTCCGCCTTTCCTCCGGCCTTTGTGCATTCCTCGGCGCTCGACGACATCACCCATCCCTTGCCCTTGCAGGAATTGGTTCCCTGGCAGCTGCTCGATGCGGTCTTGCAGGCGCTCTGTCCCTTGCAGGTATTTCCGCCGACGCACTTGACCTGCGAAGACGGGTTGGGCTGGTCGGCGGCTTTGGCGGTCGCGGCGGTGAATGCCAGCGCGACCGCAGTGGCGAGGACTGCTCCAGTCAGTTTGCTCTTCTTCATAATCGATCTCCTTCCGTACGAAGCTGTTCGATGGGTTCCCTGGCCTGGGATCGCTGCCGAAGCGTACCACGCAAGCCCCGGGCATCTAAACCGTGCTTCGCACAACGAAATTCCTGGGGTTGGAAGCATCGCGTTCAGCCTGGATACGCAGCGGCCATCAAGATGGATTGGAAAAATCCAGAATCGACGGGAACTTTCCCGCGCGGAGCGAGATTTTAATTGAAGGCGATGCTATGGTTCTGAACTCCCACTATGGCGGCGATGCGTGCGACCGGCGGGGACAAACGCAAGCGGTTCGAAGCGGAAGCTCTTCCGCATCTCGACGCGGTCTATGCCATGGCAACGCGGCTGGTTCGCAACCCCGACGACGCGAACGACCTGCTGCAAGAGACGGTGCTGCGCGCCTGGCGATTCTTCGATCAGTTCGAACCGGGGACCAATTGCCGGGCCTGGCTGCTGACCATCCTGTTCAACAACTTTCGCAACGGCTACCGGCGCAGTTCGCGCGAGCAGCCGGCATCCTCGACGGCGGATTTCGAGTATCGGGTGGAAGCCAACAGCCTGGCGGACGACCCGCAGAAGGAAAATCCCGAAGCGATGGTTGCGGAGCGATCGATGGATCGCGAAGTGGAGGAGGCGTTCAACGCGTTGCCGGACGAATTCCGCTCGGCGTTGCTGCTGATCGACGTGCAGGAACTGAGCTACCAGGAGGCCTCACAGGTCCTGGGAGTTCCGGTGGGAACCATCAAATCGCGTGTGTCGCGCGGGCGGACGCTGATGCGTGAGGCGCTTAGAACCTACGCACAGCAAAGAGGAATAATTCGATCTTGACTTCGATGAACTCCAAGCTTAACTCCGAGACTCGATGCCGCTTGTGCGGGGCTCAGCGTGCGGTCGCGCTGACTTTTCGAGGGGAATCAGTCAGAAGCTAGTCGGGTGGACTGCGGCACTTACATAGAAAACTACCTATCCGCACATGCTGACGGCGAGTTGGCAGGAGAAGAACTCCGCGCCGCCAAAGAGCACGTTGCAGGATGCGATGAGTGCCGCGAAGCGCTGGCGGCGGAACGCGCCCTGAAGAGCCTCCTGCATGATCATCTCGCGACCCTGAAGGCGCCATCGCAGGTTCGCGACCGCATCATACTGGCGCTCGAGCGTGAGCAAGCGGCAGAAGTGAGTGCGGCGCCGCAGCCGACGGTGCGAAGCGCTTCGCGAGTTAGATGGCTGCAGCCGCGAGTTTGGGTGCCGGCTGCGATCGCGGCACTTCTGCTCATCGCCGTCACCAGGCTCAAGTCGGTCTCGCCACCCGGTCACGAAGAAGCCACGCCACTGGAGGAAGTGACGGCGACGGAAGCAGTGCCGATCTTCGATCTGGCGGCGCACCATCTGGACAGCTTTCAGCGCAAGTTCGAGCCGAACGTGCCATCGGGCAGCGCGGGTGACGTTGCGAGCGCGTACATGGATCACAAGATGCCCGGATACTTGTGGAACTTCGGACCCGCGGGCTACCAGATGCAAGGCGGGCGGCTGGAAACACTACCCAACGGGCAGATCGCTGCGCTTACTTACTACCAGGGGGAAAAGGGCGGCATCCTCTGCACGTACATGCACTACGACGGTCCGTTCCCCGGCGGCGCGGTGAATCCGGGCGGCGAGCACACGTTCTACGTCTACAAAGGCTACTCGATCTGCCTGAGCAAGTACCCGCGGGGGGACTTTATCTGCCTGCTGATCAGCCGGCGCCCAATGGCCGAGTTCATGCAGACGGTATCTGAATCGATGCTGTAGTGGTGAAGTGCGCGGCTAGCTTTCCGCTATCGCAGGAAGGCGCTCGGCTTCGCGCTCTTTGGCATCGAAGAGGTGCAGCTGATGAGGCGCGGTGCTGCGCGGAATCTCAACGGGGTACCTGCCGGTGAAGCACGCGTCGCAGAACTCCTCGCGTCCGGAGTTGATGAACGAATAGAGCCCATCCCAGCTCAGGTAGCCGAGCGAATCCGCACCGATGTAGCGGCGAATCTCCTCGACCGAATGCGATGAAGCGAGGAGTTCCTCGCGCGTGGGGGTGTCGATTCCGTAGAAGCACGAATGCGTGGTGGGAGGCGCGGCGATTCGCATGTGGACCTCGCGCGCGCCGGCCTGGCGCAGCATCGGGATAACTTTCCTCAGCGTGGTGCCGCGGACGAGAGAGTCCTCGATCAGCACGATGCGCTTGTTGCGCAGGAGCTCGGCGACCGGATTGAATTTGATTTTAACACCGAAGTGACGAATCGACTGGCGCGGCTCGATGAAGGTGCGGCCCACGTAGTGGCTGCGCACCAGCGCCATCTCGAAGGGCAGGCCCGATTCTTCGGAAAAGCCGAGCGCGGCGGCGTTTCCGGAGTCGGGCACCGGCACGACGATATCGGCATCGGCGGGGCATTCGCGCGCCAGCGCCCTGCCCTGCGTTTTTCGCACGGAATACACGTTGCGCCCGTACAAGAGGCTGTCGGGCCGCGCGAAGTAAACGTATTCGAACACGCACTTCTTCGATGGCGCCGGCGCAAACGGCTTCAACGATCGCACCCCATCCTGATCGATCACCAGCATCTCGCCGGGGTCGACTTCGCGGATGTACTCGGCGCGCACCAGGTCAAGGGCGCAGGTCTCGGAAGCAACGATCGACGCGCCGTTGAGATTGCCGAGCACCAGCGGCCGGAAGCCATGCGGATCGCGCACCGCGATCAGGCAGGACTCGGTCAGCAGCACCAGGGAGTACGCACCGCGGAGCTGCGAGAGCGCCTCGGTAACCTGCGCGATCAGATTCGGCGCGTGGGAAGAGGCGATCAGATGGATGATTACTTCGCTGTCGGACGAAGACTGGAAGATGGACCCGTTGGATTCGAGCCGCTCGCGCAGCTCCTCGAAGTTGACCAGGTTGCCGTTATGGGCGACGGCCAGGCCGCCGCGCCGGTATTCGACCACGAGCGGCTGGCAGTTCTTGATGGTGGTTGAGCCGGTCGTCGAATAGCGATTGTGACCGATCGCGGCGGTGCCCTCGAGGCGTCCGATGATGTCGCCGTTGAAGATGTCGGCGACCAGGCCCATCCCGCGATGCGCGATGAGCGCCTTGCCGTTGGACGAGACTATGCCGGCGGATTCCTGGCCACGGTGCTGGAGGGCATAGAGGCCCAGGTATGCGAGATTAGCGGCTTCCGGATGTCCGTATACTCCGAAGACTCCGCACTCTTCGTGGAACCCGTCGAGGTTGGATTCCTCGACGTACAGCGCGTCGGTGTCACTCATTGGCGGCGAGCCTCCCGGGCAGCGCTTGTTCGTAGGTCCGCTGCAGATCGAGAACGTTCTCGTCTACGACCGGCGACAGCCGAAGGCGTGCTTCGGCGATCACCCGTCCTATCGAGCGGCAGTCGATTCCGCGGCCGGAAAAAATCTGCGCGACCTGTTCCACGTCTTTGCTGGAAGCCGAAATCACTACGGTTGAAGCACCTTCTCCAAACAACTCCGCTGTCGAGGTAAGTCCGAGAGCCGCGAAATCAGCTTCCGCGCCCAGAACACCATCGGGATTAAAGCAGGCCTCGGCCATAGCAACCATCAGCCCACCCTCAGCTACATCGTGAGCTGACTTTATCAGCCCGCGCTCCGCGCCATCAATGAGGCCGTCGACCAAGGCTGCTTCTCGCTGAAGATCGATCGAGCCCAGCGATTCGTTACCGCCACCGAACATCGCACCATACTCGCTGGCTGCCAGCCGCGGAGGATTGGTGCGGACCAGCAGGATCGCATCGCCGGCGTGCTTGAAAAACGAGGTCACCTGGCGCGTCACGTCCGTCATCACGCCGAGAACCGCAATGGTCGGTGTGGGCAGAATCGCGCGCCCTTCGGTCTCGTTGTAGAAGCTCACGTTGCCGCTGACGACCGGGGCGCCAAGCGCGCGGGCCGCATCGCCAAGGCCGCGCACCCCCTCGGCAAACTGCCACATGATCTCGGGGCGCTCGGGATTACCGTAGTTCAGGCAATTGGTAATGCCGACCGGGCGAGCCCCCGCGCAGGCCACGTTGCGAGCGGACTCAACCACGGTCGCGACAGCGCCGAGGTAGGGGTCGAGGGCGCAGGCGCGCGGATTGGAATCGACCTTGAGCGCGATAGCACGCCGGCTGTGCTTGAGCCGCAGCACGGCGGCATCGCTGGGACCCGGCCCGGCGACGGTGTTGCCCTGCACGAGCGAGTCGTACTGGCGAAAGACCCAGCGCTTGGACGCGACGTTCGGATTCTCAAGTAATGCTTTAAGTGCCGCGGCAGGCTCGGGATGGCGGATGGATGGTTTCGTACCGTTGCGGGACGGTGCGGCAGCCTTTACCGGGCGGTCGTACACGGGAGCTTCGTCTGCGAGGGCGCCAACGGGGATGTCCGCGACCACCTGGCCGCGCCATCGCGCGCGCCATCGAGGCTCGGCGATTATCTCGCCGATCACGACGGCGTGAAGGTCCCATTTCTCAAACACTGCTTGAAGTTCCGCTTCGCGTCCGCGGGCAGCGACGATCAGCATCCGTTCCTGCGACTCGGACAGGAGCATCTCGTAGGGAGTCAGGTTCTGCTCACGCAGCGGAATCTTGTCGAGGTCGAGGTCGATTCCGAGCGCGCCACGGGCGGCCATCTCGCTCGACGATGAGGTCAGGCCGGCGGCGCCCATGTCCTGGATGGCGACGATGGCGCCGGTCTTCGCGGCCTCGAGGCATGCCTCGATGAGGAGCTTCTCAGTGAAGGGATCGCCGACCTGAACCGTGGGGCGTTTCGATTCGCTCTCGGCATCGAATTCGGCGGAGGCGAGCAGCGACGCGCCGTGGATTCCATCGCGTCCGGTTGCAGAGCCGACGTAGAGGACAGGGTTCCCTACTCCGCTGGCTTTTGCGCTCATCAATTCGCCGGACCGCGCGAGTCCGAGGCAAAAGGCGTTGACGAGGATGTTGCCGTTGTACGACGCGTCGAACATCACTTCGCCTGCGACAGTGGGAACGCCGACGCAGTTGCCATAGCCGCCGATTCCGCCCACCACGCCGCCGACGAGGTAGCGAGTGCGCGGATGGTCGAAGGAACCGAACTTGAGCGAGTCCATCGATGCGACGGGCCGCGCGCCCATCGTGAAGATATCGCGCAGAATGCCGCCGACACCGGTTGCGGCGCCCTGGTAGGGCTCGACGTAAGAGGGATGGTTGTGGCTTTCGATTTTGAAGACGGCAACCCATCCGTCGCCCACATCGATCGCGCCGGCATTTTCGCCCGGTCCTTGCACCACCAGTTCACCGCGATTCGGGAGCGTGCGGAGATACTTGCGCGATGATTTGTAAGAGCAGTGCTCCGACCACATCACCGAAAAGACCCCGAGCTCGGTGAAGGTGGGGGTGCGGCCGAGGATGCGCTCGATATTGCGGAACTCGTCCGGGGTAAGACCGTGCGACCGGGCCTGCGCCTCGTCAACGCGCGGCTCGCCCGGCAAGGAGATGGGAACCTGGCTCATCTCACGCTCTCGACTATCGAGCGGAAAATCTTGAGGCCGTCTTCACCGCCAAGCATCGGCTCGACGGCGTGCTCCGGATGCGGCATCAGGCCGAACACGTTGAAGCGATCGTTGGCGACGCCGGCGATCGAGTGCATCGAGCCGTTGGGATTGGCGGCATCGTCCTCGCGCCCACTCGCATCGACGTAGCGAAGAATCACCTGCCCGCGCTCTTCCATCTGGCGGAGTTCGGATTCAGGCGCCACGTAGAGTCCTTCGCCGTGCTTGATGGGCAGTTTGAGCACATCACCCTGGCGCATCGTGCGCGTGAACGGGGTCTGCGCGTTCTCAACGCGGACGTGGACGCGATCGCACACGAACGAGAGAGAACGATTGCGGGTGAGCGCGCCGGGCAGCAGGTGCGCTTCGCACAGGACCTGGAAGCCGTTGCAGGTGCCGATGACGAGTCCGCCGTCGGCGGCGAACCTGGCGACGCTTTCCATGATCGGGGAAAAGCGCGCGATCGCGCCGCAGCGGAGATAGTCGCCGTAGCTGAAGCCGCCCGGCAACAACACGCACTGCGCGCCCTGCAGGGAAGTGTCCTTGTGCCAGAGCATCGCGGCGTCCTGACCCATCACTTCGCCAAGAGCCCAGAGGGCATCGTTGTCATCCAGCGAGCCGGGGAACCTGACAACGCCCCACTTCATTCGCCTTCGACCTCGAAGGTGAAGTCTTCGATAAGCGGATTGGCAAGCAGGCGCTCGCACATCTTCTGAGCCTGCGCGCGCGCATCGGCGGCGGAGCCGGCGGCGACATCGAGGACGATATACTTGCCGATCTTGACGTCGGCGATGTCCTTGAAGCCGAGGCTCTTGAGCGAATGCTCGACGGCGCGCCCTTGCGGATCGAGAATTCCCTTGCGCGGAGTGACGAAGACCTTTACCTGCAAGCGCGAGCCCTCCTCCCGAAACGTCGACACCCCCGGGGAGAACGGCACGCTGACTCAAGCATCGGCATTCATCGCGTAGGCATCCAGGAGCAGCAACTAGTTCTCCACCCGCCGGAGCATCTCGTGGTAGGCCTCTTCCACTCCGCCCAGGTCGCGCCGGAAGCGATCCTTGTCGAGCTTCTGCCGGGTCTGCTTGTCCCAGAAGCGGCAGGTGTCAGGACAGATCTCGTCGCCGAGCAGGATCTGGCCCTTGTGGCGGCCGAATTCGAGCTTGAAATCGACCAGCAGCACGCCGCGCTCATCGAGGAACTTGCTCAGGACTTCATCGACCTTGAGCGCCTGCGCCTTGATCTGTTCGATTTCGGGCGCGGTCGCCCAGCCGAATTCGATCGCGTGCTCGGGATAAATCAACGGGTCATCGAGGGGGTCGGACTTGTAGTAGTACTCGACCACCGGCTTCTTGAGCGGCAGCCCCTCTTCGAGACCGAGCCGCTTCGCCATCGAGCCCGCGATGATATTGCGCACGACAGTTTCGACAGGAACGATCTCGAGGCGCTTGCAGAGCATCTCGCGATCGTTGAGGCGCCTGACGAAATGGGTCCGGACGCCGGCACTCTCGAGCATGGTGAAGAACAATTCCGACATGCGATTGTTCATCACGCCCTTGTCTTCGATGGTGCCGCGTTTCTTGGCG
>DATJWT010000248.1:0-3890 GCA_035500975.1 Binataceae bacterium (SeqCode) | reverse complement strand
TTGTCCGCGCTGCGCGATCGCCTGGCAGTGACGCGCGCCTTCAATCCGCCGCAGCAGCACCGCCTGGATCTCCAATTGAGTTAGAGGGCCGAGGTTCATTACGACGTTGCTCATCTGGTCGTCGGCCCGCATCACCACTTCCCCGATGCACCGCACTTCGCTTCGAGTAAGACGCTCCTGCGCCTGGTCGACGTCCGAGGGACTCGAGATGCCGGGCTGCGGGGTCGCGCACCCGACCATAAGAATTGCGGCAATCGCGATGACCCTCATGTTCAGTTACCCGGTGCGGATCCCCGGGGTTGCGTTTGTTTCGGGAGCAAGGGCAGAACGGCCTGCGCCAGGCTTTGTTCAGTTATCGGCGTCTCCTCGGGAGTCAATTTCGCCCGAACGACACCTTGTGGGTCGACGATGTACGTGATCGGGATCTCGGTGGGATCGCTGAAACCATTGCTTTTGCAGTCGCGCAGCATCGCCGCCGGGTAGCTGAACGATTCCATCACCCTGGCGACATCCGATCGTTCATGCGTGCGGTTCGCGGCGAGCCCGATCATTTCGAGACCATCGGCATGATAGCGGCGATAGAACGCATCCAGGGCGGGCATTTCCTGCCGGCAGGGAGGGCACCACGTGGCCCAGAAGTTGATGATCACGACCTTCCCACGCAGTGCGGCGAGATCGAAGGTCTCTCCGTTCAACTCCTGGACCACCAGTGCCGGCGCCGGTTCGCCGAGTTCCGCCGCCGCGTGTGCGGCAACCGGGATGAGAGCCACAAACGCAACTGCCCCAAAGATCGAGGCGAATCTCCGTCGCATCGTTACTCCAGCCTCAGAAGCTATAGCTGAGAATCGTCTTGACCAGGAAAGGCGCGGTCAACTGATGACCGTTTACCCACTGGAACACCGGAAACTCCATGTCGCCATACAAACGGAACGGACCCCATCCGATTTCAGTCCCGGGAGCGAGCATCATTCGAGTGTATCCACTGTTGGGCGGATCGGCATTGGAACCCTGATCGTGCGTACGTACCGACGTATACAAGGTGAGCAGGGGCGCCAGCTCGTTTAAAGGTCCGGTCTGGCCGAAGTTGTAGATGATGCCTGAGGCCTGGTCGAATTCCTTACCCGGCATGTAGTGGTCGCTTTGCAGAAACGGATACTCGTACTGGCCCTGCAGGTAATACTGGAAGGGCCGCTCCCAAAGGGTGAGGTTCACTTTGCCAATGTGACTTGGCAACGTCCCGGTCTTGTAGACGCCCAAGAGCAGATCGGTACTTCCGGTTCCAATCGAGGTGTCCCGATCGAAGTGGGGGTAGGTCCAGTCTCCGCTGGGAGTTTTTATTCCGAGCAACAATCCCAGCGACATGTCTTTCAGGAGGCCTGTGTACATGCCCCAGAGCCGGACGTCGCCAAAATTGCCGTGCTCGAATTGATCGGCGCCACCCGAATCGTTGGCGGTTCGGAAGACCCTGGCCGTGTATGGGACCGTCACCATCACTCCCCAATCGTGGTTGAACATGTACTGGCCGCCGACCGTGTTGAAGTAAGTCTTGATCTGCTTGTCGTCGTTAGTGGCGGCGCCCGCTGGCCGGGACGAGTGCCAGTTGATGTATTGATTCATGAAATCGAACTCGTACCAAACCGTGCCGCCCGCGCCCTGCGGAATGATCGAAGGGGTGCCAACATCGAAAATTCCGCATCCGCAGGCGCACGCCCAAACCAGCCCGGGCGCAACCATCAATAGAAGAACGACCACCGCGATAACGCGGACAGCCGCGTGCATGAATGTGCACTTCCACCCGTCCCTCCCCGGGGACGAAAGCGCAATCGTTGAATTCAATTCTCAATCCTCCGGCAACCATCTCGGTTGCCCGCCATACAAGGCGCGACCGTGCGAGCACGCCCGCGCCATCGAAAAAATTGTACGAAACGAGCTGCGCGCTAGATCGGCGCTTTTGGAGGAGGAGGGTCCGGAGCGAAAGCGAGATCGATCAATCTGCGAGTAGAACTCTCAGGAATCGTTCCCTGAAACTCGAGTACCGGCTCCTCAAGGGCGCCAGAGCCAGGATGGGCGAGGAAGACTTTGCTTACGGGGCTTGGGCCCTGCAGCGGATTGCACACATCCAGGGTTATTTGCGGATGCTCGGGACCGCGAGCGATATAGGCGCCGCTCAATGCCGGAACACTGCCCAGCAGAATCACCGCCGCGAGAACGGCGCTCATTCCGCGAGAACGGCACTTCGCGAATAGAAGATTCATCGCGCCGTCCTAGAACAGGCTCCTTTGACGCTTGAGTTCCGAGGTGTCCACCGTGATGGTATTTCCGGATTCGTGAACGGGCAGCTCTATAGGTGCGCAGGATCCGATCCCGGTCCGCGAATTGAGCCGGTAGCGATTTCCGCAGAATCGGCACACCAGGTAGCCGTTCGATGCTGTGTAGCCTTTTCCGTATTGCGCGCACCGCTGGCAAGCATCGAAAGCCCCATGCACCCGACCCGATTGGTCGCGTCCCAGGATGAAGCGAATGTCTTTGCCGGCGTCGTCGCGATACGAATAGAAGCGGATGCTGCCCTTGTCGAGGCTCGCACCGGAAATCGTGACGGAGTCGCGTCCGTTGAGGTGAGTGAATGGCGGACTAATGCCGGCCGCGGCCAGCGCGAGTGCTCCAGCGGTCAGGATGATCGCTGACGCAATGAGGGTTCGCCCGAGAAATCTCGATTTGCCGCGCGTCACTGCCGTCTACGCTCTCACTCGCCTGCGGTTCGAGTCAACCTTTCATCGGCTGCCCGCACGATCCGGCGGCTACTGGATTCGATCGGCTGTCCCACGGGTCCGTTGACCCTCCGCAACGACATCTCCATCCCGGGATGCGACATCATGTGTCCCCTCGCGGGCGAGGTATTTGCCAACAGCGAGGCAAGTCCGAGTACCAAGGTTCCCAGCAGCAGCGATTCGATCCCGACATTGCGCAAGAGCAGCCTTTGCGCGTTGGCGTCTGTCACGTCCGGCAACAATCGTTCCCGGTTGTATGCGCCAATCGAGAGCACCGCGCAGAATGCCGCTACCTTGACAAGCAGGGTTCGCCCGTAGCTGGAAAAAAGCAGGCGATCGATGCTCAGGCCCACGCCCTGGTACGCCGTGTAGCATCCGCTCACCACGATCGCCGCCACGCTCCAGGCGGCGGTCGTCGAGACCAACCGCACAGCGCGCGAAGTCCACGCGGGCGAGGCGTGCGCGCGCCGCGCGATCATCCAGAATCCCAGCAGCGCTCCGATCCAGGTCGCAGCCGCCGCTTCATGCACCAGGTAAACGAGGACCGCGATAACTCCCCGGTCGGCGGCGTGACTGAGCATCGCTTCCAGCAGCATCAGCGTCCCGCCCAGGCCCGCTAACAGAAATGTCCTCGCGGTTTCGGTCATTGGCACGATTGTCACCGCCAGGAGCAACAGTCCCGCCGGTAGCGACCAACGCCACACTTCGCCCGAATGCGTTTGCGCCATCACCTGCGGCACCAGCGGAACCGCCGCCGGCCACGAGACTGCTGCCATCTCCGAGGTGATGCTCACGAGCAACAAGGGCGAGATGATCACGATTGCCAGCGCCATCGCGCGCCATGCCGGCAGCATCGCCGCGACCATCGATTGCAATTCCATTTCGGAGAAGCCGCGCGCGGCCAGTAGGAACATCGCCGTTCCGAAGATTGTCAATGAGGCGAACGCGAGCGGCCACTCCAGCACGGCCCGGCCGTAGAAGGGGGCCATCACGAGCCGGCCGCCACGGTGAACAAGTATCCTCCTTCGGTTCGATGGCCATCTTCGGCCACCACCGACCACTTGACGTGATAGTCACCGGGGGCGAGCGGTTTCAGGAGAACCGAAAGTTCACGCTTGTCTT
>DATJWT010000247.1:0-10761 GCA_035500975.1 Binataceae bacterium (SeqCode) | reverse complement strand
GTGTTCTTCGGAATCGCAACCTGGCCGCAGATGATCGCGATGGCGCGCGAGGTCGATCGGATCGCGCTGTTCGATTCGATCTGGGTCGGCGACAGCGTGATGGCCAAGCCGCGCCCCGATTCGATTGGCCTGCTCGGCGCGCTCTCGGCGGCGACCGCGCGCGTCAAGCTCGGGGTCGGATGCATGGCGAGTTTTCCGATCCGCGATCCGATTGTCTTTGCACTGCAGTGGGCGACACTCGATCTGATCTCCGGCGGCCGGATGCTGCTGGCGGTCTGCACCGGAATTGTCGCCGGCGGCGTAAGCGCGCGCGAGGGCGGAGTGTGGGGAATCAAGGACGGCGCGCGCGGAAACCGGATGGCGGAGAATATCGCGATTTGCCGCCGCCTCTGGAGCGAGGACCACGTCAGTTTCAACGGCAAGTACAACACCTTCAACGACGTCACGATCCTGCCGCATCCCGTCCAGCAGCCGTGCCCGATCTGGATCGCGGCCAATCCGCAGCCGCATCAGGCCGAGAAGCCTCTGCGCCGCGTGGTGCAGTTGGCCGACGGATGGATGTCGGCGAACGCGTTCCCCGGACTGTTCGCCGCGAACTGGGAGAAGGTGGCGGTCTATCTGAAAGAAGCGGGCAAGGACCCCGCGACCTATCCGACCATCGCCTACCACAACATCAACATCAATCCCGACCGCAACGCCGCGCTCGAGGAATCGAAGCGGTTCCTCGATGAGTACTACGGCCCGGTATTCGCGCCGCAAATGATCGAAGGATGGACCGCAGCGGGCAGTCCGAAGCAATGCGCGGAAGATTTGCGCGCGATGGTGAATGCGGGCGCCAAGGAGATCACCTTGCGCATCACATCATGGGATCAGCAGGGACAGTTTCAGCGCCTCGTGCACGAGGTGTTGCCCCTGGTGAGCGGTTAGCCCGCGTTTATGCGATCGGAGCTGAGGTGGTCGTAAGCGGCGCGGTTCCCGCCATCGCGGTGACATGCTCGGGCGCGTCCTCCTGCGCGATCGCGCACAAGTCCTGGTAGAGCCGCACGCCCGCGGCGGTGAAGAATGCGATGGTCGCGTAGCTAACAACGACCGCGAACAAGTCGACGAAAAAGATGGTCGTCGCGATCGAATTGGTCATGATACTCACGGGCCCCAGTAACAAGCTGGCTCCGAAGAAAACCGCGGCCGCCCACGAGTTGTAACCCGACCACACCGCCAGGAACACTGCTATGCGCGTCGCGACCTTGAAGAATCGCTTGCGCATCAGGTCGCGGCTGAAGAGCAATGCCGGCCAGCTATGCCGGTCATCGAAGACCAGGCTGTACTGCGCAAAGTAGAGCCACACGTAAACCAGCAGTCCGGGCACCACGAGCAAGACGAGACCCACGGCAGTCGCCAGCCATTGCAGCAGCACGATGAGTCCAAACGCGGGCGCGAGCTGGATTGCGCGGCGGTAAACCGCGATACCCTCGGCGATCGCGGTCGGCTCGCGCTGCTTTGCCTGCATCCGCTGCAGCGCGCACAACACCACCAGTTTGAGGATCAGGGTTACAATGATGACGACCGGATGAAACGTGATGTTGAAGAAGATTGGGTAGATGGCCGACCCGGGACCGGGCGCAGGAGCATCCGGATGCGCCTGCGTTGGGACATAGCTGACGGTCTGGCCGTCCGCGTTCTCGAAGGTTTGCACCACGCGATGCTGCAGGCGGAGCGCATCGGGCAGCAGCGACAGCGCCACCGCCAACGCGAGCGGCGCGATCACGATCGCGAGAACGTCCCAGTTGCCGCGGAGGTCGTTTACCGCGTTGGCGAGGTAGATGAAGCTGCTCTTCAGGCGCGTCTTCGCCACGCGGCAGAGGTTGTCATCCTCCTTTGCAGGAGACAAGTCCGAGCCCCGGAGCAGGCTAGCGCGACGGATGCGCCCGGTTCGGGACATTTCGCCTCATCCTGTCCTCTTCATTTCGCGCTCACGTCCCGGTAGCGTGGAAGAGTGTCTTCCCGCTGGCTGCAAGGAGCAGATCGATGACTGATTCCGATCTCAAAGCCGCGATCGAAAACGAAAACAAGATGATTCGCCGCCTGCGGTTCCTGGTCGACCTCACCTTCGCGACTATCGTCCAAGACTACGACATGACGCTCGAGGAAGCCTGGCAACACGTTGTCGCGCTCAAGGGCGCGGCGGTCTCGATGTTTCCGGGCAAGGAAGAGACCTTCGACATAATCTACCTGCCGCGCTTCTCCCGGCTGCTCGCCGAGCGCTTTCGCGCGAATTAGGCGGCGGAGACCTCAATGGGCCGTCGCGCAATGAGAACGCTGAGCGGCGAGATCGCTCAGCCCGACGGGACCCTGACCCGTGGCCAGATAACCTTCTCGGATCGAATCGTCGAGGTGCATACCGCGCCGACCTCGAGCGACGACTACATCCTGCCGGGCTTTGTCGATCTCCAGGTCAACGGCTCGCACGGGATCGACGTGATGACCGCATCGACCGACGCGCTGATCGCGATCGGACAAAAGCTCGCGCGCGAAGGAACCACCGCATGGTTGCCGACCGCCGTGACGTCGCCGGTCGAACGCATCGAGCGGGCACACGGAGCGATCGCGGATGCGGCCGCAACTCTTGCCGGCGATGAGGCACCAACCGACGCGGCGGCGATCCTCGGGATGCACATGGAAGGGCCGTTCATCTCGCCGCGGCGACTCGGTGCGCATCCACCGTTGAATCTCGAACCCCGCGGCGAGTCCTTCGAACGCCTCGCCGCGCTTCCGGCGCTGAAACTCATCACGATGGCGCCGGAGCTGCCGGGCGCGCTGGATGCGATCCGGAAGCTCGTCGCGCGCAAGGTCGCGGTATCGATGGGGCACACCGATGCAACCCTGGAAGAGGCGCGAGCGGGAATCGCCGCGGGCGCATCGATGTTCACCCACGTGTTCAACGCGATGCGCCCGCTGAACCATCGCGATCCCGGCGTCATCGCGGCCGCGCTCGGCCCTTCGGCCGCACGTTCGGCGTTCATTCCCGACGGCGTTCACGTCGATCCCGAGATGCTGCGATTGGCATGGCGATCGCGCGGCACTCCCGGCCTGGTCCTTACCACCGACAAGGTCTCGCTGGCGGGCACGAGCGGCGATGCGACCCTGGAAGTTGGGCGCGCCCGCGCCGGGATCGATCGCGGCGCGGCACGACTCGCGGACGGCACGCTGGCCGGCAGCATCATCTCGATGCTCGACGGCGTGCGCCTGATGGTGAATGAAGTCGGCGTTCTGCTGGCCGAGGCGGCGGTGATGGCAGCAACCAATCCTGCCGCGGTGCTGGGGGTTCGCGACCGCGGGCAACTGGTGCAGCGCACCTGGGCCGACATGATCATCGTGAATCGAAAACTCGAGCTGCGGGCGGTGTTCGTCGCCGGCCGCGAACTGACCTGACAGATTGTCATAGGGAAAGACCCGAAGGACGACTTAATGCCGCTCAACAAAGCCTGTATCGGCAAGGAATATCCGCCCACCACCGTGGAAGTCACCGCGGAGGCCACGCAGAAATACGCGCGTGCCTGTAACGATGACAATCGCGCGTTCTTCGATGCGGCGCGGCCGGGCGGGGTCGTCGCGCCGCCGATGTTCGCGGTGGTGGCGACCTGGAATCCCACGATGAGCGCGGTGATGGATCCCGAGGCGGGCGCCGACCTGCTGCGGCTGGTCCACGGCGAGCAGGACATGCACTTTCTCGCGCCGATCCGCCCCGGAGATCGAATCACGGCGCGCGCGAAGATTACCGCAATCGAGACCAAGGCTACCGGCGAGACGATGACCGTCGAGCTCGATGCAGTTAACCAGGATGGTGTTGCGGTGAATCACTCCATCTTCAGCGCCTTCATTCGCGGCGGCGGGCGACGCGGCGCGGCCCCGGAACCCCGCTCCGAGGAGGCTCCCGCGCACGGCGAGCCGGTCGTGACGGTGTCCCAGACGATCGATGCGGACCAGACCGTCCGCTACGCCGAGGCATCGGGCGATCGCAACCCGATTCACGTCGACAAGAATGTGGCGAGGATGGCGGGCCTGCCGGGAATAATCGTTCACGGGCTGTGCACGATGGCTTTCACCTCCAAGGTGATGATCGATAGTCTTTGCGGCGGTGATCCGATGCGCCTCAAGCGGTTGCGGGTGCGGTTTTCGCGGCCGGTCCGGCCCGGCCAGACGATCACGACGCGGGTATGGGCCGACGGGGAGCGCGATGGGCGGCGGATCTACGCTTTTGAAACCGTCACGGCGGAGGGACAGGCGGTAATTCGCGACGGGGTCGCCGAGATTGGAGCATGAGACCAGGCATCGTTCGCCAAGTTGCGCGTACGCGGCGATTCATTGCCCCACCTTGGCAGCGATGGTCCGCATTAAGCATTCTTCGCTCACCTTGCGTGAACGATTGACAAAATTAGACTGATAGTCAGACTATTTTTCAGATTGTAGCAACGGTTTTTTGCGAGTCCGCGTTTGGGGATGCTGTCTGCGCCGGATATTTCTGTCTCTCCAGCCGTAGTCCGTTATGGCACTGAGGAGCGCCGGGTCTGGTCCGGTTTCGGTCCGATGAGGGTGCGGCAGTGAAGATAACGCTGGGTCTGTCCCTCTCGCTGAGCGGCGCATTCGCGCCGATCGGACGGCAGATAGAAGACGCGCTGCGCCTGTTCATCGCCGATATCAATGCCGCCGGCGCCGTGACCATCGACGGCGAGCGCTCCTACTATGCACTGCGATGCCATGACGATCGCAGCGACAAGACCCGATGCGCCGGGATCTATCGCGAGCTCTGCGGCGGCACCGGCACCGATGTCGTGCTCGGCCCCTACTCGAGCGAACTAACCGCCGTCGCCGCTCCCATCGCCGAGGAGCACAAGCGGCTCTTTATCAATCACGCCGGCGCCGCGGACGACCTCTACCAGCACGGCTACAAGATGATCGTCGGGCTGCAGACTCCGGCCAGCCAGTACCTCAACGAATTCCTCGGCCTGCTCGCATCGCTCAAGTTCTGGCGCAAGCGGATTGCGCTGGTTACCGAACAAAGCACCTTCGCGCACGCGATCGCCTTCGGAGCGCAGGCGCTCGCCGAGCAGCGTGCCCTGCGGCGCAAAGGGGTGCGGATCCGCGTCAAATGGGACGAGCGATTCGATCCGGAGCAGAGCGGCGACCGGCTGATCACTACCCTGCGCCGCAACCGGATCAACGCGCTGGTCAGCGCGGGCAGCTATGGGCATGACCTCGCGGTCGTGCGCACCGTCCTGGAATCGCAGCTGAATATTCCGGTCCTCGCCTGCGTGGCCGCGGGACTGAGCAGCTTTCGCAACGATCTGGACGATCGCGTCGAAGGCATCGTGGGAACCAGCCAGTGGGAACCAAGTTCGCAGGCAATTCCCGAGCTCGGACCGGACCCGCGCGAGTTTACCCATCGCATGCGTACGCAAACGCGCACCGGCGAATGCGACTACATCGCCGCGCAGGCCTATGGCGCAGGTGTGCTGGTCGCCGCAGTCCTGCAGAAGCTCGGGACCTGCGACCAGGTGCGGATGCGCGAGGAGTTCTCGAGATTGCGCACGGGCACGCTGTTCGGTGCGTTTGGAATCGATCCCAACACGGGACGCCAGGTGGCGCATCGCATGCTGACCGTCCAATGGCACAAGGGGCGCAAGGTGACGATAGAGCCCGACCCGATCAGCGAGCGGGGCTCCCTCGATTTCCCCACCGGTTCGGGTCTGTTCGCCGCCGGCGCCGAGCTGTTGGGCCTGACCCGGCGCCCCAAGCGCCATGAGGACGGCTACCAGTTCAGCCGAGGCTAGCCTCGCGAACCGATCTCAGAAGCTGCGCTTGTCAGGGGGCGCATCCTTGCCGAGCTTCCTCGCCGAGGCGACCGCCGCGGACCTGAAAACTCCGTGCGCCATCGTTGACGCCGCGCCTTCCGCGCGCGCCTCATAGATCGAGACCCGTGCCTCGTGCGCCGGACCGTCGTCGGGTGCGGCTGCGATTGCCCAATCGATCAGATGTGCCGCCATCGCCAGGTCGCCGGCCGCGAGTTTCTCGAGCGCCCGCGCGACCAGCTTGCCCACTCCGCCCGCCAGCGCGGCAATCTCGCGCCCGCGCTCTTCGACCGTGGCAGGCATCAGGTTCGACGGAACGCTGTCGTACCATCCGCCCTCCAGCCGCCAGATGTTGCGCACGATAAATTCCGGATCGTCGTAAACCGGCTGGAGGTAAGGCTTCCCGGCCAGGTCGGCGCGCGGCTTTACCGTATGGATGATCTCGTCCAGGGTCGCATCGGCATTCATCATTGCGATCGTTTTGTCGTAGATGTCCTGGAGAAACTCCGCCGTGTCGTTGAGCATGCGCTTGACCTTGAGCGCGCCGAAGACCGGGTAGCCGTGGCCGGGGATCAGGACCTCCGCGCCCAGCTTGGCCATCGCGCGCAGCGCCTCGGCCCATTCGCGCGCATAACGCTGCGCCTTCTGCGGATTGCCCGCGTTGGGAACCGCCCAGATGATCAGGTCGCCGGTGCACAGCACCTTGCGTTGCGGGATATACACCCAGCAATGATCGTCGGTCTCGCCGCGTGCGTGATGGCATTCGAACTTGTGATCGCCCGCGACGACGTTGAGCTGGTTGTCGAAATAGGTGTCGGGATAGACGTACTCGGTCGGCCACACCGAATGGCGGCTGAACTGCCGCGTGTTAATCGCGGCGTTGTATCCTGGCGTGCGCTTGTAGCGATCGAAGCGCGCGGCGATAGCGCGATGTCCCACCACGCGCGGGCGCGCAAAGTTATGCTGCCGCGCGTCATCGAGGAGCGCGGGGGTACCGCACGCGTGATCGACGTGACCATGAGTGTAGATGGCGGTGTTGATGCGGTCGGGCGAGAATTTGCGCACCAGCTCGAGCGTCTCGCGCTGGTTGAAATAGGCACCCGTGTCGACCATCACGAGCCCTTCGCGGGTTTTGATCGCGGTGACATTGGCAAACCATCGGTAGAACATCACGCCATCGGCGACTTCCTCTTCTTCGCCGGTGGGGGCGAGCGGGTGAAACTCGCGGGTGGTGATCTCGCCGTTGAGCAGCTTCTCGGAATTATCTCTTACTGATCCCATTTTTAAGACCGCCGCGAATTATCCGCCCCATCGCCGAAGCCGCGCAACCGGCGCGAAGTGGCGCGGGTTCCGGCCGGTGCCGCCCCGCAATATGCGGGTGAGACGCCCCGGGTTCAGACAATAATTCCCCGCGAATGACTTAGGATGCATAAGACGTGCATCGTAAGCCCGGAGGAATCCACAACCATGCCGGACTATTTGACGTTTTTGGATGGCTTGATCGCATACCGGCTTTCGCTCGGTCTCTTTCTCAATTAGGCTACGACGCTCCCAGGTCATTTTTGACCTGAGACAAGGCGAAATTTCTCGCCTCGATAGGTTCTGTAATGCCATGGGGACGCCGCATGAAATCTCGTCTGGTCCGGATACCTGCCCTGGTCGCCTTCGCGATCTCAACCTTCCTCGCGGCAAAGGCCCTGGCCGATTCCAACAAGCAGCTCGGTCAATTGGATTTCACACACGGGGGACGCAACGCGCTGAGCGGCGCCAGCCTGAGCATGTACTTTCAGAACTTCGCCGGCGTGGTCGTGGACTCCAACGGACATCTCTACGTGTCCGATACCGGCAACAATCGAATTCTCGGCTGGCAGACCGCATCGTCGTTCACCAGCGGGCAATCGGCGGACCTCGTTATAGGCCAGCCGGATTTCGGATCGATCACCGCCAACCAGGCTTCGGGCAACGTTCCGACCAATAGCCGTTTGAATCAACCGGCCGGGCTCGCGCTCGACTCCGGCAACAACCTTTACGTGGCCGACCAGAGCAACAACCGCGTGCTGGAATTTCCAGCTCCGTTCGCGCAGTGCAACAACACTTTCCCCTGCGTCGATTCGGTCGGCGCGACCAAGGTCTTCGGCCAGAGCAGTTTCAACGGCAACAGCCAGGGAACCGCGAACATGGCCGCCCCCGTCGGCGTAGCCGTCGATCAAACTTCGGGTGCGGTGTGGGTCGCCGATACCGTGCAGAACCGGGTGCTGGGATTTACCTCACCGCAGTCGGGAGCGAATCAAACCGCGAACGTCGTAATCGGCCAGGCCAGTCTCAGCGGGTCCGGTACGGGCCTCAGCCAGACCGCGCTCGACTTCCCGGAAGGCGTATTTGTCGATGACATGGAGCGGCTCTGGGTCGCCGACACCGGCAACAACCGCGTGCTGGAGTACGACCAGCCGACCTCGATGTCGAACAGCCTGCCCGCGAGCAACGTTTTCGGACAGAACGGTTTCACCGCGGGCGGCCAGAATCAGAATAGCAGCGTGGCGGCGAACACCCTGGATGGGCCAATGAGCGTGTGGGTCCAGGCCACGACCGAGGATGTCTTCATCTCCGACACTTCGAACGCGCGCATCCTGATCTTCAATTCACCGACGCTCTCTCCCACCGCCGCTCCGGCAGCCAGCAGCGTGATCGGACAAGCTGACTTGACACACCGGACGATGAGCGGTTGTACGGGCCTGAACGGCGGCTTCGACAGCGGCAGCAGCAACCTCAACGTCTCGAGCGCGTCGGGTCTCTGCTACCCGAGCTCGGCCGTGCTGGATTCGTCCGGCAACCTGTACGTGGCCGACGCCAACAACAATCGGGTGCTCAGGTACACCAGCGGGTTCAGCACGCACGCCAGCGCCAGCGCCGTGCTGGGGCAGACGGCATTTACACGAATCCGCGCGCCGTTCGTAAACAACATCGGCTTCTGGCAACCGCGCGGCGTCGCGATCGATTCGGCGGGCCATCTGTACGTCGCGGACTATTTGAACAGCCGCGTTCTCGGATGGCCGAGCGCATCGTCGTTCAACAATGGCGACCCCGCTTCCCTGGTAATCGGTCAAGCCGACTTCATAACCGACTTTTCCAACACGCCCAACGACCTTCCAACTGCATCCGGACTGGCGCTGCCGCAGGGAATCGCCGTTGATCCGGTCGGTAACCTGTTCGTGGCGGATACCGGCAACAACCGCGTGTTGCAGTTCAACACGCCGTTTGCGGGCTGCAACAATCAATCGTGCGTCGTGGGCAACGCCAACGTGGTCTTTGGGCAGGCGGATTTCGTCTCGGGCGGCGTCAATCACAACACGGCTTCGTCCACGCCCTTTCAGAACAGCTTATGGATTCCAACCAGTGTCGCAGTCGATGCGAACGAAAATCTGTTCGTAGCAGACAGCAACAACAATCGCGTGGTCGAATATTTCGACGTGACCGCCTCGAGCACCCAGGGCCGCAATGCCGACGCAGTTTTCGGCAACACCAGTTTCACGACGAACCCCTCTTGCCCGAGCCTGGGAACGCCGCCGGGGCCGGGTAATGCCAGGCTCTGCAAGCCGGGAGCGGTGGCGGTCGATGCCTCGGGAAACCTCTACGTGGCTGATACCCAGGAGAGCCGCGTAGTCGAATTCGATGCCGCGACCATGACCACGACCAGCAACGCGGCCAATCACATCCTGGGCGTCAACGCCTTCTCAGGCTCTTCTCTCTTTCAATATTTCGTCTGCCTGAACAGCGCCACCCCGACGCAGACCAACATCTGCAATCCGACGGGTCTCGGCCTCGATCCGTCCGGCCACCTGTACGTCGTCGATCAGGGATTCAGCCGGGTGCTGGAATTCAAGACGCCCCTGGCTAACGACGGGACCGGCTCCGCGGTAAATGCAGATGTGGTCCTCGGGCAGACCGACTTCTTCTCCGGGTTTGCCAATCAAAACAATCAGTACCCGAATTCGACCACCCTGGCCGATCCGTGGGGCGTTACCGTCGACCCATCGAATCCGACCCACGTGTTCGTCGCCGACGCGCTCAACAATCGCGTCCTTCAGTTCGTGAACAACGCCGCCACCCCGACTGCGACGCCGACCGCAACAGCTACCGCAACCGCGACTGCATCGGCTACTGCTACCTCGACCGCGACTGCATCGGCCACTGCGACCAGGACGGCTACGGCGACCGCAACGGCTTCTCCAACCGCGACTTCGACTGCTACGGCAACCCTCGTGCAGACGCCGACCGCGACGGCGACCGCCACCGCGCATCCGACCCTGACTCCGACGTTGACGCCCAGCCCGACTCCAACCAAGACGCCGACTTCGACGGGTAAGCCGACCAAGACCGCTACGCCGACCAAGACCAAGACTCCGAAACCGACAAAAACCCCTACTCCGACCAAAACCAAGACACCCACGCCTACAAAGACGCCGAAACCAACCAAGACCAAGACGCCGACGCCTACCAAAACGCCGAAACCAACCAAGACCAAGACGCCTACGCCAACTAAAACGGCCAAACCGACGGCGACCAAGACCGCCAAGCCGACCTAGACTATGCGGGTCGGAAAACCGGGACCTACGCGATTTGAATGATGGCGGGATCAGCGAATGCTGTTCCCGCCTCCTTGCCAGTGGTGGCGGGCGGCCCGTCCGCTGACCCGAAGCGGCCTCTTTCAGACCAACGTTGGCGATTGGATGTTCAGGTCAGAGGGCCGGCGCCCAACCGATGCCCCGGAAGGCGGCTCACTCGTGGGGATGCAGCTCGCGGACGTGGCGAATCTTGCGATGCTCGACCCAGTGGTAGCGATCGTGTTGATCGATGAGCGCGGCCTCGATTCCCGCGGCGCGCGCGCCGACCATGTCGATTGAATAGATGTCACCGG
>DATJWT010000246.1:0-13587 GCA_035500975.1 Binataceae bacterium (SeqCode) | reverse complement strand
CCCGGCTGATCGTGATGGCGCATGATCTTGTCTTCTTCAGTGAACTCGCGGACCGTGCAGCAATACTCGAGCAGCAGCCCGTTCGGATCGCGGAAGTAAATCGATCGGCACCATTCGTGATCGACCACCGGGGTCACATCGATACCCTTGTCGACCAGGAACGCGCGCTTCTCTTCCAGCGCCTTGATGTCATCGCACCAGAACGCGAAGTGATAGAACGCCCCCGGCAGTCCCTGCGCGCTATTGATGTCGGTGGCCCACTCTTCCGGAATGCCCGGGACCTTCTCGGGGCACATGAACGCGACCAGCGAGCCGTCGCCGGTGTTGAGGAAGACGTGCTTGATCTTGCCCTCGCCGCCCGTGTTCAGGATGTCGGCCCACGCGATCTCCCATCCGAGCTTCTGGGTGTAGAACTCGATGGTCTTGTCGATATCGAGGGTGGCGAGTCCGAGGTGATGTACTCCGGTGCGTTTCATCGCTGAGTCCTCCTGAACGATAGTTCAGACTGTCTGCTCATCAATTAACTACCTGCGGCAGGATTTGTCAAAACATTGAGCGAGAACGGGCGTGAAAATCCTCAGTGACGGCGGGCGGCGCGCTCGCCTGGCGAGAAGTCATTGCCGTCCAGCATAGCGACGCGTCGGCCGGCGAGCCGCGCGCCACCACGGAGCACGGCAGAGCGGGCGGTCTAGTGGTTGGGTTGCGCGGCGGGCGAACCCAGTTCGCGACCGAGCGCCTGCATCTCCGCGCCGAAGGTGTTCCAGTCGCCTGACTTCAGCGCCTGCATCGCCCGATTGTAATGATCCGACGCACCCTTCAGGCTTCCAGCCGGAGCAGCGACTCCCGGAGCCGCCGGTGCTTCGGTCTGCAAGACCACCGGGGCCGGCGCCGCGGGGCCGCCCGTAAACAGCGCCTGCATTGCCGCATCGAGCGTCTCCGTCATCACGATGCGATCGCTGTATGACGCGATCACGCGCTGCAACTCCGGGAGCTGGCCGTTCTCGGCACGGATGTAGAGCGGCTCCACGTAGAGCAGCGAATCCTGGATCGGGATCACGATCAGGTTGCCGAACAACACCTTGGAGCCCATCTGGTTCCACAGCGAGAGTTGCCGCGAAATCTCCGGGTTCTGGTTGATACGCGCCTGGATCTGGTACGGCCCGTAGAACAACCGGTCCTTCGAGAATGAATACTCGAAGAGATGGCCGTAGTCGGTCCCGTCGCATCGCGCGGCCAGCCACGAAATCATGTTGTCGCGTCCCGACGGCACCATCGGGAGCATCAGGATGTACTCCGCCTTGCTCTCGCCCGGCAGCCGCATGATGACGTAATAGGGCTGCATCGCGATGGTCTGGTCGCCGTAGCTTTCCTTCGCGAATCCCCACAAGTCCTCCCGATTGTAGAACACCTGCGGGTCGGTCATGTGGTAGGTCCGGTAGATATCGGCCTGGATGAGAAACAGGTCTTCCGGGTACCGAATGTGCTGATGGAGATCGTCCGGCATCTGCGACATCGGCTTGAACAGGGCCGGAAAGATGCGTTCCCAGGTTTGAATAATCGGATCGCTGGGATCGGCGACATAAAAGTCGGTCGCACCGGTGTACGCATCGACGACGACCTTTACCGAATTGCGGATGTAATTGATCTGATCGGCGTTGCGCTGCGAGTACGGGTAGCGATCGCTCGTCGTGTAACCATCGATGATCCACGCGATGCGCCCATCGCGCACCACCGGGTACGGGTCCCGATCCAGGTTCAGGAACGGCGCGATGTACTGGATGCGCTGGATCAGGTTGCGCCGGAACATGATCTTGCTCTTGGACACGATGTTCTCGGTCACAAGCAGGTTGATGTCCTTGTAGAAGATGCTGAACAGCAGGCGGCGCAGAAAGCCCGACACCGGCACGCCGCCCGAGCCCTGGTAGAAGCTGAATACGTTGTCCGAGCCCTTGGGGTAGTCGAACTCGGGAGTGGCCGAATCGACGACCACGTAGTTGTCGGGCTCCTCGCCGAAATACACCGAGGGCTGATCGATCTTGAAACCCACCTTCGAAATCGCGGGAATATCCTTGATGTAGAAGATCGGCAGACCCTCGGAGTCCTTCTCATTCACCGGGCTCATCGCGAGCCCCGAGCCGTGGGTGAACTTGAGATGCTGGTTGACCCAGGTCTGCGCGTTCTCCGGGAGCTGATCGACATTCATCTCGCGCGCCGAAAGCAGGACTTCGGTGTAGTTGCCGTTGATCGTGTAGCGGTCGATATCGACGTCCCTGAAATCGTAGTAGAGGCGGATTTCCTGGAGCTGGCGATAGGTCGCGAGGAGAGGGCGCGGATCCCATAGCCGAATATTCTTGATCGTCGGGGAGTCCTGCTCGATCGATGCCATCGTGAGCTTGCCGAGTCCGCCGAACGGCTTCACATCTACCCCATCGAGCTTGTACGCCCGGCGCGTCATCGCGATGTTCTGCTCGATGAAGGGACGCTCGATACGAAGTTCATCGGGCTTGACCCACAGCCGCTCGATGACAGGCTGGACGAAATTCAGCAGCAGCGAAGGTGCGAAGGAGACGACCGCCGCGACCACCAGGCGGCTCAGCGTGCGCTGCGAAATGTTGCTGAAGCAGATCACCGCCGCCAGGAGCGCCAGCGCGACGAGAGCCCACAGGCCAGGACGCCACAGGATCGAGTCGACGTAGCGCAGTCCGAAGACCACGCCGTTGGTGTGCAGCAACAGGTTGAACCGCGCGAGCCAGAAACCGAAGGCGCGCTCGAGGAAAAAGAAGCCGAGCAAAATCGAAGCGTGCGCCGCCACCGGTGGAGCGACCCGCGGCGGAGTCTCGCGGAGATCGAGCGCGCCGCGCGACCAGTAGATTCCACCCGCGACGGCCGCCGCCATGAAGATGATCAGCAGCGCAAGGTCGCGCAGTCCCTCAAGAAACGGCAGCGTGAAGACGTAGAAGCCGACATCGTGGCCGAAGGCGCTCTCCTTCACGCCGAACGGCGACCCGTACAGGCCTTTCAGGTAGACATCCCAGCTCGACGCCTCGCCCTGCGCGACGAAAATCGCCAGCAGCGCGGATCCGATAAGCACGATTCCCCGCCATGGGACCCGGTCGCCGAGGGTCCGGAACAGCTCGGGCAGGTTCACTTCGACCGCGTCTCCCGGTCTGCGCACGACCCGTAGCCGTTCGCGATCCGGGCTCGCGCCCAGGGCGGCCAGGCCACTGACCGCGATGACCGCGAACGCGACCAGGAAGACGATCACGAAGATGCCTACTTCGGCCTTTACGTAGGTCGCAAAAACGCTTCCGTAGCCCAGCGAACGAAACCACAGAAGATCGACGAAGAACTGATCGGTTATCGAGAGCAGAACGGCGATCGCGATGACGGCGATCGCCACCAGGCCCAGAAGAATCGTGCGTGGTCGCATGTGGGTGGATCTACTGTCCGCGCGCGATGCGGCTCACGTGCTCGCGCACCACCTCGGGAGGGCTAAGCCAGACGAAAAGCTTGAATGCGATAATACCGACCACGATCCATCCTATCTCGCCCAGTATGGGCACGATGTCGAGTTCGATCGCCGGCGGCGACAACATCAGCAGCAGCGCCAGCACCGGCACCATTTTCGCGAGCAGCGATACCCGCGCGTCTCTCATCAGGGCGATAAAGACGCGGACGAACTGCGGAAGATAACCTACCATCCGGCCCATCTGGAGCGGTGGCAGCAGGCGCATGCGCAGGAATTGCCAAAACATCGGTGACGTCCGGTAACTTCAATCTATCACACCGTTGGGCGGTAAATGCCATGCTCCGTGGCGGCTCGTGGTAGACTTATTTGAAGAGGAGGGGGACGGATTGAAACGGCATATGGCGCTGGGCGACTTCCTGGTCGCCTATCTTCATAAAATCGGCGTCGACCATATTTTCGGCATTCCCGGCGACCTGGCGCTGAAGCTGTTTTTCGCGCTCGGACGCAAACACGGAATACGGATTGTCACCCTCTCCCACGAGCCCGGAGTGGGCTTCGCCGCCGACGGCTATGCACGCGCCACGGGGAAAATCGGCGTGGCGTGCGTCACCTATGGCGCGGGCGGACACAACATGGTCAACCCGGTCGCCGGCTCGTTCTCCGAGCGCGTGCCGATTCTCGTCTTCTCCGGCGGTCCCGGCGAAGAAGAGCGCAAGCTCGGCACCCTCATCCATCACCAGGCCCGCGAAATCGAATCGCAGCATCGCATTTTCCAGGAAGTTACCTGCGCCTCGCGCGTGCTGACCGACCCCCTGCGCGCGGCGCGCGAATTTCACCAGGTCGTGAAAGCCATCTGGGCCGAGCAGCGCCCCGGCTACATCGAAATCCATCGCGACATGGTCGACCAGATCGTCGAGGTGCCCGATGAGATCATCGAGTGGGACGGGCATCTGAACTTTCGCGAGTCGGATGCGCGCAAGGTCAGTGAGGCGGCGCGCGAGACCGCGATGATGTTCAACCAGGCCAGGCATCCGATCACGATCGCCGGGATCGAGATTCATCGCTACAAGACATCGCGCGATTTGATCGAGCTCGCCGAGACGATGGGCGCGCCGGTCTGCACGACGGTGCTCGGGAAAGGCGCGTTCCCGATGGACCATCCGCTCTACATGGGCGTGCACGTCGGGCCCATCAGTCCGCCCTCGATCGTGGAACGGATGGACAAGGCCGATTTCGTGCTCAACCTGGGATGCCTCAAGACCGACATGAACCTCGGCAACCGCCCGCCGCGCGACATCCAGGGGAAAACGGTCTGGGCGGTCGATCGCCGGGCGGACGTGAAGTACCACACCTACACCGACGTGGGGGTGCGCGACTTCGTGCGCGCTTTGCGCAAGGAAAAGCTCCGGCGCCATCGGGAGCGCGTCGAATACGCGGACAACCTTCGCGACGTGCCGGCGCGCAACGACCACCAGATCAAGGTCGGGCAAATCCTGCTTGCGGTGAACGAATTTCTCGCCGCGCATCGCCGCTACATGGTCGTCACCGAATCGGGCGACATGCTGTTCGGCGGACTCGATGTGCGCGTGCCCCATCACGGGACTTACCTGGCGCAGGGCTTCTACGCATCGATGGGTTTTGCGGTGCCCGCCGCCATTGGCGCGCAGATTGGCTGCGGGCTGCGCCCCCTGATCCTGTGCGGCGACGGCGGCTTCCAGATGACCGGCCCCGAGATTTCCCACGCGCCGATGCTCCAGCTCAACCCGATCGTTCTGCTGATCAACAACGGCGGATGGGGAATCTTCCGCCCGGTGGTCGAACGCCGCGAGTTGCTGGATATTCCGCCGTGGCCCTACGCGAACCTGGCCCGCGACTGGGGCGGATCGGGCTTCGAGGTCGGCACGCTCTCGCAGTTGCGGCATGCACTGGCGGCAGCGGACAAGTCGCCCGGCTTTGTTATTATCGATGTCAGGGTCGAACGCGACGACCTGTCACCGGTGACGATTAAATACATCCGCGCCGCGGCGAAGCGATCCCAGGCTCCGCGCGCAACCAAAAAGAGCTCCGCCCGATGACCCAGCCGCACGCGCATCGCTGGGCCGCGCCCGAGCACTTCAACTTCGGCGCGACAATCGATCATTTCGCCGAAGACCCTGACCGGGTCGCGCTGCTGTGGGAGGACCAGGACGGCCGCCGCGCGCGGCTGACTTTCGCCGACATTCGCGATCAATCCAACCGCATCGCGAACATGCTCACCGGACTCGGCATCAGGCGCGGCGATCCCATCCTGCTCGTGCTGCCGCGAATTTCGCTATGGCAGTCGGCTTACATCGGCGCGCTGAAGGCCGGTGCGCTGGTGATCCCGTGCACCGCCATGCTGCGGGAGAAGGATCTCGTCTATCGCGCGAATCACTCGGGCGCGCGCGCGATCATCGCCGGCATCGACAGCGCTACGATGGTCGGCGAATTGCGCAATCAGTGCCCGACGATTGCGCACTACCTGATCGCCGGTAGCCCGCGCACCGGATGGCTCGGGTTGCCCGAGCAGATGCAGCGAGCATCGACGCAGCATCGCGCAATCGCTACCCGCTCGGATGAACCGGCGATCTGTTACTACACCTCGGGCACGACCAGGGAACCGAAGGCGGTCCTGCACAGCCACGCCTATACGTGGAGCCATCAGTACACCGGCAAGGACTGGCTCGACATCAAACCCGGCGACATCCACTGGACGACGTCGGACACCGGATGGGCCAAGGCCGCGTATGGAGTGCTGTTCGGCCCCTGGATGAACGGCGTGACGACGTTCATGTACAACGGCCGCTTCGAGCCGAAGAAGGAGCTGGAGCTGCTGCGCCGCTACGGCATCACGAGCTTCTGTGCGCCGCCGACCGAGTACCGCATGCTAATCAAGGAGAATCTGAAAGAGCATAAGTTTCCTGCTTTGCGATCCTGCACCGGAGCAGGTGAACCGCTCAATCCCGAAGTGATCGAAGTCTGGAAGAAAGAGCTCGGACTGACCATTCGGGACGGCTTCGGCCAGACCGAAACGATCATCCTGGTGGCAAACCTGCCCGGGATGGAGATGAAGCCCGGCTCGATGGGATTGCCGTTCGCGGAGCAGGATGTTCGCGTCGTTGACGAAGATTTGAAGGAGGTCGGGGCGGACACGGTTGGACAGATAGCAGTCCGCGTTAAGCCGCAACGCCCGCCCTCGCTGTTTCTCGAATACTGGAAGAATCGCGAGGAGACTGAGGCAGTCTTCCAGGGCGATTACTACCTGACTGGAGACCACGCCACGCGCGACGGCGACGGCTACTTCTGGTTCGTCGGGCGCGCCGACGATGTGATCATTTCCGCGGGCTACAGGATTGGTCCGTTCGAGGTCGAGAGCGCCCTGCTGGAGCATCCGCACGTACTGGAGTCCGCGGTAGTCGCGAGTCCCGACCCGGACCGCGGCGCGATCGTGAAAGCTTTCGTGAAGCTCAAGCCCGATGTTCAGCGGAGCGACGAGTTAATTCGCGAGCTGCAGGAGCACGTCAAGCGCACAACCGCGCCCTACAAGTATCCACGAGAGATCGAATTCCTGGACGATCTGCCCAAGACCGTAAGCGGCAAGATTCGCCGCGTCGAGCTGCGCAAGCGCGAAGAAGCAAAGAAGCGCTCCTAGCCTGGCGTTGCGCTTTCCATCGACAAATCCTCGCGTGAAATCCTGCCAGGGTTGACATTCTCATCTGATATGGAGGACGGTGTAGTTGTTAGTTGCAGGTGAGAGGCGTCGACGAACCTGCACCCCAGCTGCTTACCGGTAATCTCTTCTCTCTGGCGGGTTGGCGCCGCTTCCATACGTTGATGGTCGGGCAGGAGTGACGCATGCGAGAGCTCCGGCTGTTGGATCGACCCTGGCACGAGCGGTACTCCGTTCGTCGACTCGGGGACTTTGTCGCGCGATGCCACGAACGCGGAATCGCCGTCACCCCGCAACGCCTCGCGGTCATACGAGCGCTGCTGGCCTCGGAGAACCATCCGAGCACGGATGAGATTTACGCCGCGGTGCGTCGCACGCATCCCCACGTATCGCTGGCAACCGTCCATCGCATCCTGAATGAATTCTGCGAGGCAGGAGAGGCACGCAAGGTGACGCTGCTTCACGATGTTGCCCGGTATGACGGCAACGTCGAGCCGCATCATCACGTTCTCTGCATCCGATGCAGGCGGGTACACGACATCGAGGTACCCGAAGTGGACAAGCTTCTCGAAGGCGCGCCCAGCCTGGGACAATTCGCATTGCTGCGCTGTTCGCTGGAAATCGACGCGCTTTGCAAGCGCTGCCAGGCTGCCGAGAAACGCACGCGCCGCAAACCTCCGTCTCGCGTCAATCCGAAAATGTTGGAAAGGTCCAGGGAGAAATCCCAAGGCTGATAGGAAAAATCCAAACTCAAATCCATCAACGAAAGTAAGCGAGGACAAACACATGGAAAATCAGGAAATCTCCTCAAACGGGGCCAAGTGCCCCGTGACGGGCGCGAGTCATGCCCAGACCAACCGCGATTGGTGGCCGAACCAGGTGAACCTTGACGGTCTTCGTCGGAACTCGAGGTTGTCGAATCCGATGGACGAGTCGTTCAATTACGCGAAGGAGTTCAAGAGCCTGGACCTGAAAGCCGTCATCAAGGATCTCCATGCACTGATGACGGACTCGAAGGATTGGTGGCCTGCCGACTTTGGCCACTATGGGCCACTGTTCATCCGGATGGCGTGGCATGCCGCCGGCACCTACCGCATCGCCGACGGTCGTGGCGGGGCAGGAAGCGGGCAGCAACGTTTTGCACCGCTCAACAGCTGGCCGGACAACGCAAACCTCGACAAGGCGCGCCGGCTGCTGTGGCCCATCAAGCAGAAGTACGGCCGCAAGATCTCCTGGGCCGACCTTCTGATTCTCACCGGCAATGTCGCCCTCGAATCGATGGGCTTCAAGACCTTCGGCTTTGGTGGCGGCCGCGAAGATGTCTGGGAACCGGAGGAGCTCTACTGGGGACCGGAACATACGTGGCTGGCCGACGAACGCTACACCGGGGATCGCGACCTGCAGAATCCTCTCGGCGCCGTGCAGATGGGATTGATCTACGTGAATCCCGAGGGGCCCAATGCCAAGCCGGACCCGGTCGCCGCGGCGCGCGATATCCGCGAGACATTCGCCCGCATGGCGATGGACGATGAAGAAACCGTCGCGTTGATCGCGGGTGGCCATACCTTCGGCAAGACCCACGGCGCCGGCGATGCAGCCCTGGTAGGCCCGGATCCGGAAGCCGCGCCCATCGAGCAACAGGGTCTCGGATGGAAGAGTAAATTCGGCAGCGGCCACGGTCGCGACGCGATCACGAGCGGCATCGAAGTCACCTGGACTACGACCCCAACCAAGTGGAGCAACGACTATTTCAAGCACCTGTTCAGTTACGAATGGGAACTCACCAAGAGCCCGGCCGGCGCTAATCAATGGATACCGAAGAATGGCAGCGCCAATGGTACGGTGCCGGATCCCGAGGACCCGACCAGGCGCCGCGCGCCGGCGATGCTGACGACGGACCTCTCGATGCGGTACGACCCCGCCTACGAAAAGATCTCCCGGCGCTTCTACGAGCATCCCGATCAGTTCGCCGATGCGTTCGCGAGGGCCTGGTTCAAACTGACCCATCGCGACATGGGCCCAGTCTCCCGCTATCTCGGTCCGCTCGTTCCGAAAGAACAGCTGATATGGCAAGACCCGGTGCCCGCGGCGGATTATCCGCCGATCGGCGAGCGGGACATTGCCGCCCTGAAGTCCAAGCTCCTCGGCTCGAGCCTGTCGATCTCCGACCTGGTTTCGACCGCCTGGGCTTCGGCATCGACCTTCCGCGGTACCGACAAGCGCGGCGGAGCCAACGGGGCCCGCATCCGGTTGGCACCGCAAAAGGACTGGGACATCAACCAGCCCGCCGCCCTGGCCAAGGTGCTGCGTGCGCTCGAGAAGATTCAGAAAGACTTCAATTCGGGCAAGAAGAAAGTATCGCTCGCCGACCTCATCGTTTTAGGGGGATGCGCAGCGGTGGAGGAGGCCGCGAAAAAGGCCGGATACAAGGTAAAGGTCCCCTTCTCTCCCGGGCGCACCGATGCCTCGCAGGAGCAGACCGACGCCCATTCCTTCGCCGTCCTCGAGCCGACGGCAGACGGCTTCCGAAACTATGCTCGCGGCAGGCAGCCCCTGTCGCCGGAAGAATTGCTGGTGGACAAGGCACAATTGCTCAAACTGACCGCCCCGGAGATGACGGCGCTCATCGGTGGCCTGAGGGTCCTGGGCGCCAACGCCGCCAAGTCGAAGCACGGCGTCTTTACCAAGCGACCGGGCACGCTGACCAACGACTTCTTCGTGAACCTCCTCGACATGCGCACCGAATGGAAGGCGACGTCGGATCCAAACGTCTTCGAGGGACAAGACCGCAAGACCGGCAAGCCGAACTGGACGGCCACTCGCGTTGACCTGGTCTTCGGCTCGAACTCCCAGCTCCGCGCGCTCGCGGAGGTTTATGCATGCTCGGATTCGGGTGAGAAGTTCGCCAGGGACTTCGCGGCGGCGTGGTCCAAGGTTATGAACCTTGACCGCTACGACCTGGCCTGACGCCGAAGGCTGGTAAGCTTTCAGTTGCGCATCGGCGGGGCGCTGGTTCGGCACAACCGGATCAGCGCCCCTTGCTTTTTCGATTACTCACTTGTTTCGGGTGTATAACGAAGTGAGTATCCCATCGAATTCCTCGTTCATACTAGTCGCTTCGAATCTTCAAGAGACCGCAAAGTAACCGTATCGCCTCTTTCATCAGTACTCTCTAAGCTCAACCCCACGCTTTCCTGCAGCCGCCCGGTTCGTATGGTTGATGAGGCAAAGGCGTGGAAGAGAACCGGCTGAACGAAGATAGCGCTTCACTCAAAACACGGCACATCTGCGTCGTGTCCGAAACCTATCCTCCGGAAATCAACGGCGTAACCCTGACGCTCGGCCATCTCGTGAAGGGTCTGCGACGGCGCGGTCACGAAGTGTCGATCGTGAGGCCGCGGCAGTCCGCCGACTCGCACGGCGAAAACGATGTCGCGCTGGTGAAGGGGCTGCCGTTGCCCGGTTATCGCGGTCTGCAATTCGGGGTGCCTTGCGATGGGATGCTGAAGGCGCTCTGGATGCGCCGGCGGCCGGACGTCATCTACGTCGCAACCGAGGGTCCGCTGGGCTGGTCAGCGGTGAGCGTTGCGCGGCGCCTCGCTATCCCCGTGTTCAGCGGCTTTCACACCAACTTCCACAGCTACTCGCGACACTATCGACTGGGGTGGCTCGGAAACGTGGTCCTGACTTACCTGCGATGGTTCCACAATCGCAGCCGGGGAACGTTCGTGCCCAGTCCCGACTTGCGCGAACTTCTGCTGGCGCGTGGATTTCGCAACGTCGGCTGCGTCGGTCGCGGCGTCGACAGCGAATTGTTCAACCCCGAGCGCCGCAGCGATGAGCTGCGCCGCCGGTGGGGGGTCACCGGCGACGAGCCTGTGCTCGGCTACATCGGACGACTCGCAGGCGAGAAAAACCTCGGCCTGGCGATCGACGCGTACCGCGCGATGAAGCACAGCCATCCCGCGCTGCGCTTCGTGATGGTCGGCGACGGACCGCTGCGCGAATCGCTGCAAGCAGAGCATCGCGACATCGTCTTTTGCGGACTTCAGAGGGGCGAGCGGCTCGCTGCCCACTACGCGTCGGCGGACATCTTCGTATTTCCGAGCGAGACCGAAACCTTCGGCAACGTGGTCCTGGAGGGAATGGCAAGCGGGCTCGGCGTCGTCGCCTACGACTACGCTGCCGCGCGATCGCACATCACCAACGGGGAGACCGGCGTGCTGGCGCCGTTTGGCGACGCGCAGGCGTTCGTTTCCGCCGCGGTCGAGCTAATCCGCGATCCGCGGATGCTTCAGAAGATTCGCCGGCAGGCGCGCCAATACTCGGTCTCGATCGGATGGTCACAGGTGGTTGAGCGGTTCGCGGCGCTGCTGAGCGGCGATGGAGAGCAAAATCAATCTGCAATCGCGCCGATGGTCAGAAGGCGCAACCTGGCCGCGGTCGCGAGAGGGAGAGTGTAAACGATGCTCACGGAGAGGGCGTTGATGAAGTGGACGGAGTCGGGATGGACGACCGTCGCGATGCTGATAGTGGCGGGGCTGCTGTTGGCGCTCGCGATTGCCGCCATACGCAAGCTGATCGCAACAGTCATCACGATGCGCGCGACCGCGATGACCCCGCGGATGTCGCGGGTGCTATCGCGATGGCTGAAGGCGACCAGCTATTCGCCTGAAGAGTTCTTTCGTGCCGACGGCGCGGGAGATCGATGGCCGGGCGTGCGCAGGCAGGCGATCGATCGACTGGCCGGGCTATTCCGGGCACGCTTCGCGAAGTCGATCGAATGGGGCAACAGCGTTCGCGACAGCTTCTCGGACCTGCGCTTCACCGATGCGAATCGGGTCCCCTTCCCTTTCATGCGCGTCATGCGCGACCAGTTCAGCGTGTGCTCCGTCGTGACCGCATCGAACGGTCCCCATCTGCGCGACCTCGATGGCAACTGGTCGCTCGACGTGAGCGGCTCGTATGGACTGAACGTCGCGGGCTTCGACCGCTACAAGGACTGGATGCAGAAAGGCCTCGACCGGGTGAAGGACCTCGGTCCGGTGCTGGGCCCGCTGCATCCCCTGGTCGCGGAAAATATCGCGATGCTCAAGTCGGTCTCGAAACTCGATGAAGTTTCGTTCCATATGAGCGGCACCGAGGCGGTTATGGCCGCGATTCGGCTCGCGCGCTTCAATACCCGGCGCAAGCTGATCGTAACCTTCTCGGGCGCGTACCACGGATGGTGGGACGGCGTGCAGCCCGGGCTCGGCAGCGAACGGCGGATCGATGATTGCCTGGCGTTGAAAGACCTCGATCCCGCGTCGCTCGATGTCCTCCGCTGGCGCTCGCACGAAATCGCTGCGGTGCTGATCAACCCGGTGCAGTCGTTCCACCCGAATTCTCCCCCGCCGAGCGATGCGATCCTGCTTACCAGCACGGTTCGCGAGACACGCGACTCCACGTCGGAATATGCGGCATGGCTTCGCCAGTTGCGGCGGGTCTGCACCGAGCGGGGTATCCCGCTGATCTTCGATGAAGTGTTCAGCGGCTTTCGCCTCGCTCCCGGCGGCGCGCAGGAATATTTCGGCGTCCAGGCCGACATGGTCGTGTACGGAAAGACGGTAGCCGGCGGAATGCCGATCGGCCTGGTGTGCGGCAAGAAGGATTTGATGCGCCGGTTCGATCCCGATCACCCGATGCGCATCGCCTACGTAATCGGCACGTTCTCGGCGCATCCCGTCGTGATGGGCGCGATGAACGAATTCCTGAAGTGGCTCACCGGTCCGCAGGCCGCCCAGGCATACGAAACCGCGAACCGTCGATGCGCAGTGTGGGCTCGGGAAACCAACCAGATGCTGGCGGACGCATCGCTGCCGGTGCGCGTGATGCAGCTTGCGACTATCTGGACCGTGCTCTTCAAGGAACCGGGCCGCTACAACTGGCTGCTGCAATACTACCTGCGCACCGAGGGCATCACGTTGAGCTGGGTCGGCACCGGACGCTGCATGACCAGCCTGGATTTTTCGGAAGACGACTATCGCGAATTGCAAGCCAAGTTGCTGAGCGCCGCCCAGCAAATGAAGCGTGACGCGTGGTGGCTCAACGAACAACAACAACCGCAGAGAGACAAATTGATGAAAACCCGACTCGTACGCGAACTCGCCGGAAGCCTGGTGCCGCAACCCGTGACCGGCTTTTACACGGAAATCATGCGCCGCAAGCACGACGATCACCTCGCATCGCACAGCAACGTGATCAACCAGGCGCTCCATCTGCTCAGCTCCAGCACCTTTATCTTCTGCTATGCGCTGATCTTCTTCGATTTGACCGCGGCGGTATGCCTCGGGCTCGCGGCCCTGTTCATCCGCCAGTTCGGACACGCGATCCTGGAGCCGCCTTGCCACGACAAGGAGCAGTTGCTGCTCGGATTCAACACGCGCGACAA
>DATJWT010000245.1:0-6548 GCA_035500975.1 Binataceae bacterium (SeqCode) | reverse complement strand
CGGTCGGGAGATGGAGAAATTCGTTGGGGCCGTGTGCGTTCGATCGCGGGCCTAATACCCCGGTGATCAGGAATTGCGCCTGCGGGAAGCGCTCACCGAGCATCGCCATGAACGGGATCGTTCCGCCTAGTCCCATGTATGCGACCGGCTTACCGAAGAATGCATTCGACGCCGCATCCATCGACATCTTCAGCCACGGTGAAAATTCGGGCGCGTTCCATCCTTCCGCCGCCCAATCGGTCTCGAACGTAACCCTGGCGCCGTAAGGAGGACTGTCTTCCAGCAGCGATTTCATGCGCGCGTTGGCCTTAACCGCATCGCAGCCGGGCGGCAATCGCAGCGACAGCTTAAGCGCCGTCATTGGGCGTAGCACGTTGCCGGCATTCGATGCAGGCGGCAATCCTTCCGCGCCGATAATCGATAGCGCGGGTCTCCATGTGCTGTTCAAGATTCGCTCGACCGCGTCCGGAGTAACCGGAGTCGCGCCGGGTAGCAGCGGAAGCCCGGTGGCGCCGGGCTTCAAGTTTTTCACCGACTCTTCGATCTCGTTCAGTCGATCGGAAGGAACCGGGACGTTGAACGCAGGGTCGCTCACGGACCCCGTGTCGGGATTTTCGATTCGATCCAGCAGGCGTCGCGCCACGCGAAAGGTATCCGCAACCTGCCCACTCGCTCCTGAGTGGATTCCCTCGGTCAGGAGCTCCACCTTTAGCGTGCCGCCCGCCAATCCGCGCAGCGAAGTCGTGCACCAGAGCTGCTTGTAGTTCTCGCATCCGGCATCGAGCGCGATAACCAGGCTCGGCTTCCCGATCCGATCGGCGAGCATCTCGATATAGGGCGGCAGATCGAAGCTGCCGCTTTCTTCGCATGCCTCGATGATGATCGTGCAGGGTGCGTGTGGAATTTTCGCGGCGTGCAGCGCCCCGATCGCCGCGATGCATGCGAACATCGCGTAGCCGTCGTCTGCCAGCCCACGGCCGTAAAGCAGATCGCCTTCACGTACGGGCTCCCAGGGATCCAATCCTTCGCGCCATCCAGCCATCTCTGGCTGCTTGTCGAGGTGGCCATAGAGAAGGATGCGATCGTCGGAATTCCCGGGAATATCGATGATGATGAGCGGGGAGCGTCCCTCGATGCGCGCCACGTCGAGCTTCATGCCGGGAATCGCGTGCGCGTGCGCCCATTTGACCAGCAGGTCGACCGCGCGTTGCATATGACCGTGCGACGCCCACTCGGGATCGAACGCCGCCGACTTGTTCGGGATACGCCCGAACTCCATCAGGGCCGGAATGATTTCGTTTTCCCAGATGCGATCGACGAAGGTGCGAATCTCGGCCGTGTTCATGCGCCTAACCTATCTACCCCGGTGCGCTCGCGCAAAATCCCCGGGTCATTTCGATTGTCGCGTCATGATTTGGAGACTTACCAGGCGCGCCACCAGCACCGCGATATAGAACTGTCCAACCATTGCCTCGATTGCCGAAAGATTCTCCGTTAGCAGGCTTTGCGCGCGGACGGATTCGTAGCCGGCCGTCGTGAGGGTGGAAAGGCTGTAATGCATCACTCGCATGAAATCCGATTGCAGCGAGGCATAGGTCGGCTCCGGGCCGGGAAGCGTGAACGCGGCTCTATTGAGCAGCGCGATCACGAAATAGATTGAACCCCACGCTATTCCAATCATCGCGTAGCCGCAGAGTGCCCCGCCGATCGTATCGAGCCTCACCTCGGTGGCCTCGGCGAGATCGAGCAGAATGATAATGGCCACGTACCAGAAAAATACGATGGAACTGACGGCTGATACCAGGACCGTCGTCCTGTGCTCCGAAAGTGGAAGCCATCGCGCCGTCATCAGGATGGCCAGCGCGATCAGGATCAGCAGATCGCGGCGGGAACGCCCGGCGGCCCACACGCCCGCCCCCAGGATCGCCGTGCCGACGATATCCATCGCAAGCGATCCGACCGCCGTGTCCTGGAATAGCGGAACGATCAACGCAAGCACCAGCAGCGAGCCGAGCAGGGCCCCATAGCGCAAGGTGCGACGAGGTTGCGACGACATCAAGGACGATACTACCGGTTTCGCGTTGGAGATTAAGAGCCGGGCGCTGCGTAGGTCGCGCCGCACTTGCATCGAGTCGATATCTGGGTGACGTTGCTCGGGCGCATGGATATTTCTGATTTGGCTGCGCCGCTCGGCCGCGATGAGGCGCACGCGATGGCGTTGTTCGACTCGCCGCGCGCGTGGCGGATGACCGCGGCGGCGTTCGTCGCGATGTTCGCCTCATACGGCATCGCGTATAGCTTTGGCGCCTTCTTCAAGCCAATGACGGCGGAGTTCGGCGCGGCGCGCAGCCAGACCGCCGTGGTGTTCTCGCTCACGGTGTTCGTATGGTCGATGAGCGGTTCGCTGGCCGGGCACCTGGCCGATCGCTACGGCCCGCGCGTCGTGGTCTCAGTAGGCGCGGTGGTGATGGCGATCGGGCTGATTTCCACCGGCTATATCCACCAGCTCTGGATCGGTTACCTCACCTACAGCCTCGGCGTCGGCACCGGAATCGCGACTTCTTATGTTCCGATGATTGCGGTGGTCGGCGGATGGTTTCTCAAGCGGCGCAACTCGGCGTTGGGAATCGCAGTCGCAGGAATAGGATGCGGAACCGTTACGGTGGCTCCCCTTGCGGCCGCACTTATCAACCGCTTCGGATGGCGAACGACCGACGTCGCGTTCGGGCTGGTTGGCGCGAGCATCCTGCTGGGATGCGCCGCCGTTATCGAACGGCCCCCCGTGCACGTGGTGCCGAGCCAAATCAGGATTCGCGAGGCGATTCGCACGCCGGCGTTCGGATTGCTGTACCTGAATTCGTTTCTGTCCTCGCTCGCGCTGTTCGTGCCGTTCGTTTACCTGCCTGCCTTCGCGCACGATCACGGCGTCAGCGAGGTCGCATCCGCGACCCTGGTCGGCGTGATCGGCGGGGCGAGCGTGGCAGGGCGTTTGGGACTCGGCGCACTCGCGGACCGGTTTGGCGTGATGTTCCTTCTGAAGGTCTGTTACCTGGTCCTCACCATAAGCTTCGCCATCTGGCTGGTGGGCAATTCCTATCCCGTGCTGATCATCTTCGCGCTGGTGCTGGGTGCTGGATATGGAGGGTTCGTCGCGCTGTCGCCCGCGGTGATCGCGGAGCTGTTTGGAATCGGCAGGCTGGGCACGATGATGGGTCTGCTCTACACCAGCGGCGGGGTCGGTGCCCTCCTGGGACCGCCGCTGGCCGGCATCATCATCGACCGCAGTGGCAGCTATCGATGGGCGATCGTCTATTCGCTGGTGGGCGCGCTGGCGTCGTGGGTTGTGTTGCTGCCGCTGAAGGACAAGCCTCCGGCTGAGCCAGTGGGCTGAACCTACTCCTGCGTCTGCGGCGGCGTGGAAGCCGAATAGTACTGGTAATGATAGCGGTCGGTATCCGAAGCCCCGGTCTTGTTCAGTACCAGGCCAAGGATCTTGGCCCGTGCGTAGCGTAGTTGCGCCAGCGCAGACCGCACCTGCTGGCGCGGCGACTCGGTGCGCGCCACGATTATCACCCCATCGACCAGCGTTGACAGCAGCATGCTCTCACTGGTCTGCGTCACCGGGGTGCTGTCGATAATCACGTAGTCATAGACGTCCTCGAGCTCGGCGAGCACCGCGCGCATCTTCTCGGAGCCGAGCAGCTCGCTGGGATTCGGTGGAATTTCCCCGGAGCTCAGGAGGTCGAGATTCTCGATTCCGCTGTCCTGGATACTCTCGCGGAGGTTGCGCGCTCCGGTCAGCACTTCCGTCAGGCCCGAGAAATTATCGCGCGCCAGCAAATCGTGACAGCGCGGCAGCCGCAGATCCGCATCGACCAGGATGACCTTGCGATGCGTCATCGCGAGCATGATTGCCAGATTCACCGCGGTGACGGTCTTGCCGTCGCCCTTTACGGCGCTGGTTATCAACGCGGTCTTGGGTGGTCCGCCCGCGCGTGAGAGCACAAATGCCGTTCGCAGCATCCGGTAGGCTTCGCCGGCTGACGAGTACGAACCGTACGAGAGCACGATTTCGCGGCTGAAGTCGGCATCGGTCTTCTGGAGATCCTTACCGCCGCGCAGCGCATAGACGGCCGGGGACTTCTCGCCGGTACCGAGGAAGTTCGGGATGGTTCCCAGGTTGGGAATTCCCAGATAGCGCTCGACTTGCTCGACATCCTTGAGAGTGTTGTCGAGCTGCTCGAGCAGGAAGATCATGCCCAATCCGCCCACCAATCCGGCGACAAGCGCATCGAATACCGCGCGCGCGCGGTCCGGGCTCGAGGGACCGCCGGGCGGCTGCGCCTGATCGACGATCGAGACATCCGAGGTATGCACGTCTCCCGTGACTTCAATATCGCGCAGCCGCTTCAGGACCGAGTTATACAGCTCGCGATTGGTATCCGCATCGCGCGCCAGGATCTGGTAGCGGACTGCGGCCTGGTTCAGGCCCAATGCGAATTCCTTCTGCTTCTTGAGTTCCTCTTCCAGGTCCTGCTCGTCTTTCTGCGCCTCGAGGTACTGGGTCCTGATAGTCGCGATCGCGCCGCCTTCCTCCGCCTTCATCGCGTTATCGGTGTCGTCGATGCGCGCCTTGATCTCCTGCAAGGGCGGATAGTTCGGCTTGAAATCCTTCGCCATCGCCGCGTACTGCTCTTCCAGTTCGGCGCGGCGATCTTTCAGCTTCTGCACAACACCGTCGTCCGCGATAGCGGGAAGCGCATCCGCATGGCCCTGGTTGATAAGCGTGATTCGAGCGCCCAGCGTGATTGTCTTCAGGTGGGCGTCCTGCAGTTGCTCGTTAAGCCGGTTGAGCCGCTCGAGCACTACGTCTTCCTTGCCATCGACCGTGATTAGGCCGGGGACGATACCTTTGTCGCGACGATAGTTGTTGAGCGCGGCTTCCGAGTCCTCAACCTTTCGCTTGAGGTCCGAGAGCTTGTTGCGCAGAAAACGTTCGGCATCCTCGGATGCCTGCGCATTCAACTGGATACCCTGCGCGATAAATTGCCGTACGTGCGCGTTGGCCAGCTCCGCGGAAAGCTTGGGGTCCTGCGTCGTGAACGATACCCGGACAAGTTGGGTGCCGGTCACAGGCTCGATTGCCAGCGAGCCTAGGTAGGTGCCGACGTAATCCTCCGGCGGACCTGCCTGCATGGTACGGGGATGCCGTTTGGCGCCCAAGATACGCGCCTTGATCTGTCCGAGGATGGTCGGCTTGAGCGCTACGCCCGTGAAGGCGTCGTTATGAACCAGGTCGTCGGCCCTGATTACCTGGAGCGCCAAGTCCGGGGTCTGGAGCAACTCGTACTTGGTTGCCAGGACCATGTCGGTGTCGCCCCCTTCCGAATCCGAACCAGCTGCCTGGATCGGAACCGCTGATTCCCCAAACACCTTGGGCGCGCTGGACCTGATAAGGATGGTGGAAGATGCCGTGTATAGATCTGGTAGCCGCAGCTCTCGAAACCCGACGAAGGCGGCCGCGACCAGCGGGGCAGTCATCACTATCCACAGGCGTTTTCGGACGGCCTTCCAGTATCGAAGCAGATCGAGATTTCCACCCTCCGGAGGAGGTTCCGGGAACGGCTGAAACTCACCGTCGTCTCTGCTCACTTGCGCGGGAACTGCGCGAAGCGAGTATGGTGACAGGGCACTAGACATTTGCAACGTCGTCTCAGGCAGTCCTGAGATCGCTCATACCGTGACGAAAAAACTCAATGTAGCCGAAGTTATCCAAGTGTATGCCTTCGTCCAGCCCTTCGGCCTAAGAGCGGATATCAGCCGCGTAGTATACTTATACATAGCGTAGTCTCGCAATCGGCTGGAGGCCGACGGGCGAAGCGTCCTCAGCCCTCGAATTAAGGTCTGGAACGGCGTTCTACTGTCTCTTGGGGAGGGCTATCCGAGGGTCAATCTGGAGAGACTCAAACGAGAAGGAAGGCTGGTTGAACTGGGGCGCCTAGATGGCCCCCGGGCGAATCAGATCTTCGACAGGGATCCCTGACTCATACTTCTCGACCAGACGGTCGGGATCGTAGTTGGTGCCGATGGGATTCTTTTTGAACTCCCCGGAATGAAACCACGCGTTTAGCGACTCGACATCGGGAAAATTGTCGACTTGCAGCTCAATACCGTTGCCGTCCGGGTCCTTGTAGTACATCGACGTCGTCGGCCCGTGATTGACGCACCATCGGGGTACGATGCCGGCCGCTTTCAGGCGCTTGTAGGTGTACACGAGGTCGCCGATCGATGCGTAAGTGAATGCCACGTGGTCGAGGCCTGCCGTCTTACCCCCCTCGGGAAGCTCGGGCATGTTTGCCAGCGCCAGGCGATGATGCTCGTCGTCGTAGGTCAGGAAGGCGAGAAATTCGTTGGCGAACTGGATGCGCGCTTCGAGCACGGTCATGTACCACTGTTTCATCTGCTCGAAATTGCGGCTGCGTAGCACGAAATGAGCGAGCTTGGTTGGGACGATGCGCTTGGTTTCCATCGAAGGCTCTCCCTTGACG
>DATJWT010000244.1:0-3910 GCA_035500975.1 Binataceae bacterium (SeqCode) | reverse complement strand
GTAGTTACGCGACCCCATGCTGGTGACGATGTCCTTGGTCCACTGCAGGTCCTTGATCGAGTACGGCACTCCGAACATCAGCGCGCGCCGCCGCTCCGCATCGCTGAGCTTTTCGATTCGGTCGGCATCCGCGATCGCGCGCTCGGGTGTGATCGTCATGAATGCGCCGAGCTTGGGATTCAGCTTCTCGGTGCGCGCGATAAAAAATTCCGCCGCCTCCCGCGGCCGAATCTCCTTCTTGAGCATCAGCTCGCGCAGTTCCGTCGCTTCGATGTAGGGGTTGATCATCAGCGTATCCTCCGCGGCACAGGCCTCCAGCCCGCGCCTCCAGTCAGGCCCCCCGCCAATCGTGCTTGTTAGCCGAAAATCTCCATAACCGCCAAACTCCTCCTTTTCTGCTTTCCCTTCCTTTTCAGCGAAGGAGTCAGAGGTTAGGTTGAATCGCACTGTCGCCGATGCTGCTTCAAACCTTGATCCTGTGGATGCACGCGCTCGCCGGCGCGGCATGGGTCGCCGCCTGTTTATGCTTCGTGATCGCCGGGCTCGCGCTTGCCTCGGGCAGCGACGAGCAACGCAACTTCGCGCTGCGCGCCGCGCCCAAAATCGTCGGCTTCAACCTGATGGCGGCAATCCTGCTGCTCCTTAGCGGTGGACTTAACCTGGTGTTGGCGGGAATCGCGCGCAACTTCAACTTCTCCGGCGACTTCACCCGCATTCTCGTCATCAAGATCGCGCTGTTCGTCGCGATGTTTCTCGCGCTTCTCTACACTGCCCGTTCATCGAGGGCGCTGCCCGACGATTCCCGGCCCGACGCGCCGTTCGATGCCCTCGACGATCGCGTGGCCGTGATGGTGCGAATGCACGCCGCCATCGCGTTAATGGGCGCCATCGCCCTTCTCCTCGGCCTCTGGCTGATGGGAACCTGAGAATCCCGCGAGCATTGCGCACCTACGGTCCACAGAGCCTCGTCTGTTGCCCGAATCGAGCTCTTCGACGCCACCTGCCTCTGGCGCGAGGCGCTCGCGACTTGCTTAGATCGCGGCATGCCGGAACTCGCCGGATGGGACAGCTTCTATGTGATCGTCGGCTCCGCCGCCGGCGCACTCATCGGCCTGCAGTTCGTGGTCATCACCCTGATCGCACAACGGCCCTCGTCCCAGCCTGCTGCCGAAGCGGGTGCCGCCTTTGCGACTCCGTCGATCGTTCACTTCGGGACCGTGTTACTGCTGTCCGCGCTACTGCGCGCCCCCTGGCTCTCGCTGGCCCACCCTATCGCGATCTGCGGCTTCGCGGGCGCCTGCGGAGTCGCCTACACCATCGTCGTCGCAGGCCGGATGCGCCGGCAGACCGTGTATCTGCCGGAATTCGAAGATTGGTTGTTTCACTTTGTATTGCCCCTGGCCGCGTACCTGGTCCTCGGACTCTCCGCCTTCGCAACCACCGCCGACGCTCACGATGCCCTCTTCGGGATCGGAGGCGCCGCGTTGCTCCTGCTCTTCGTCGGCATCCACAACGCGTGGGACACGAGCACCTATCACGTGTTTGCACGCAGCCAGAAACGGCCCTGAGGCCCGTGACCTTCAACGCAATTTGTCTATTATCCTAATACAATAGACGCCACACATCGCAGACCTCAGCCTAGCCCCGGATAAGCCAATGAGCCGAAAAAATCGTGGCGCGGGCGTCCCTGCCCGTGGATGCCGTGCGACATCTTTCGTCGCACCTCCAATGAGAACAACGAAGAGAACAAACATTCAAAACTTAGGTGGATCGTAGCGAGCCTCTCACCACCTCCAGGCTTCACCGGCGTGCGAAGGCACCATTAATCTTCATTGGATGCGCGCCAGGAAGTCGCGCTTCATCCACGCGCAGGGACGCCCGCACCGCGATTTTTTCGGACGGGATGCCGACCCCTGTGCACAACTCATTTGCCAGCAAAATGCCGGCGGCGCACTATCGCCCCATGGTCGCGATTTCTTCAGGTTCCCCTTCCCGCGCGGGAAGGGCTTAGGGGGTGGGTCGAATGGCCTTAGTCGACCGCTTCAGCTCCACCCGGGATAGCCTGCGAATTTTTCTGGCAACCGGCGTCAGAGCGAGCCGCCCCCCCTCCAAAAATGTTGTCAAATGTTGTAGTCGACCGGACCTTGCAACCCGAAGGGGCGCGAGTCTGCGAGCGCAGCGCCGTGGGCGCTCGCGAAGCGGAGTCGAGCGAGAATCAAAAATGTTAGCAAATGTTAGCATCCGGAACTTGGCCACACGCTCCGACGAACAAATCCCTGAACAAAATCAAGCTATAGCCGCCCGTCTGATTGAACAACATCCTCTCCGCGTCTCGTTGGATCCTGCATCGATCCTCCACGAATCTGTGCGTCAACTCGACATGATCTCGCTATCCCTGAAGGTCTGCGATGGCTGAAACACCCCCCTCCCTGCAGATCGGCTCCTTCCAAGTCGCCTTCCTCACCGACGGCCTCTGGCGCAACGACGGTGGATGCATGTTCGGCGTCGTGCCGCGCGAACTCTGGAAGCATAACCATCCTCCTGATACCCAAAACCGCATCCGCCTCAACCTCACCTGCCCGCTCATCGTCCGCGGCCGCGATGCGATCCTGGTCGATACCGGTATCGGCAACCGCCTCGATTCCGTGGAACGCAAGATTTTCGATCACGGCGATGGATGGCTGCCCGACCATCTGCGCGCACTCGGGATGGAACCCGGCGATGTCACCGCGGTGATCGTCTCGCACCTGCACTTCGATCATTGCGGCGGCCTCGTGCGCAAACGTGAGTCGGGAACTTTGGAGAGTGCATTTCCCAACGCGAAAATTTTCGTGCAGAAAGGCGAGCTCGAAATTGCCGAGAACCCTCGCAACGAGCGGCTCCACGCCGCCTATCGCCACGCCATGGAAATTCTCGCGCCCAACCGCCCGCGCCTCGAGCCCCTCGAAGGCTCGATGGAAATCATCGCCGGCGTCGTCGCGACTCCCACCGGCGGCCATACGCGCGACCATCAAATTGCGCGCGTCGCCGACGGCGGTGCGTCATTCGTTCATCTCGCCGATATCGTGCCGACGCGTTCGCACCTCCGCGGCCCGTGGAACCAGGCATACGATCTCGATGCGATCACAACCATGGAACAGAAAGCGCGCTATCTTTCGGCCGCAGTCGCGGAGAATACGTGGCTCTCGTTTGCTCACGACGACGCGGTCTTCGCAGCGCAAGTGAACAACGACCGGGGTCGCATCGTCTTAAGTCAAAGGATAGATGTGTCTCAGCGGTTGCGCGAAGGAGCATAACCAAGACTACTTATGAACAGGCGGGCGAGACTGTGGAGCGGTCAAATATAATTACTTGCTTGGAATTTCTACGCTCCGTTATAGTTTCTACCGGGATGGGCTTTAAAAGTAGCACAACCCTCTCTTCTCTCCGACCTCAGGCACTCCTCCTCATAACGTCCAAAACCAGGAGTTTGGCTGATGGCAGACGATCTCTCCACGTTTGAACGAGTTATCAAGGAAGACCGCGCAGCCCGCGAGTCGAAGCAATGGACCGGCACGCTCCTCCAGTACCTGGAGGTCGTCAAGGCCGACCCGATGCTCACCAAGCTCTCGCACGCGCGGATCTACGACATGATAACCGCCGCGGGCGCAACCAGCATCCAGGAAAACGACGACCCCCGCACCAAGCGGCTCTACAAAGACGAGCCGGTAAAGGTGTACGGGTTCTTTGCCGATGAATTCTTCGGCATCGAACGCACCATCGCGCAGATCGTCCGCTATTTCCATTCCGCCTCGCTGAAGGGCGAGGAAAGCCGCCAGGTCCTCTACCTCATGGGCCCGGTCGGCTCAGGCAAAAGCTCGCTGGTCGAAAGGATCCAGCGCGGTCTTGAGCAGCTTAGCCCCGTCTACTC
>DATJWT010000243.1:0-8874 GCA_035500975.1 Binataceae bacterium (SeqCode) | reverse complement strand
GCGCCGCCGCCCCGCTTGCGAATTGCCGGGATGCACGCCTTGGAGCAAAGGAACACGCCCTTGACGTTTACGCCCATGATGCGGTCCCAGGTTTCCTCGCTGAACGATTCCACCGGGCCAATCGCGATGATTCCCGCGTTGTTGCAGAGGATGTCGATGCCACCGAGGGCGCTCTCTGCTTCTTTGGCCATCCGCTCGCAATCGGTCCATTTGGTCACGTCCGCGAGAATCGCGGCCGCCTTCACACCGCGCCGTTTGACTTCCTCGACGGTGCGATTCAGCTCGGTCTGCGCGGCTAGATTGTAGGTAAGAGTCGGGTCTGTCGGACTGCCGAGATCGACTGCCGCGACGTTCGCTCCCGCATCGGCAAGTTTCAACGCGATTCCCCGTCCGATCCCGCGCGCCGCACCGGTCACGATTGCGCATTTGCCCTTGAGGTCCATGGCGATTCCCTCACTCAAACGCGTTCTCGCCGGTGATGTCGCGGCCGAGGATCAGCGTGTGCACATCGAACGTACCCTCGTAGGTGTTCACTGTCTCCAGGTTCAGCAGATGGCGAATCACCGGATACTCGTTGACGATTCCATTGGCGCCGAGCATGTCGCGCGCATCGCGGGAGATCTTCAGCGCCTCGTTGACGTTGTTGCGCTTGGCGAATGACACGTGCTCGGGGCGGTACTTGCCCTCATCCTTCAGATGCGCCAGGCGCAGGCAAATCATCTGCATCTTGGTGATCTCGGTGAGCATCTTCACCAGCTTGTTCTGCACGAGCTGGTAGCCGGCGAGCGGCCGCGAGAATTGCTTGCGCGATTTCGTGTAATCCAGCGCGCAGTTGTAACAGGTGCGCGCCGCGCCGATCGCGCCCCACGCGATTCCGTAGCGCGCCTGCGTGAGGCATCCCAGCGGACCCTTGAGTCCGCGCGCCTGCGGCAGATGAGCGCTGGCCGGGATTCGTACTTCCTCCAGGATTAGTTCCGACGTGATCGATGCGCGCATCGAGAATTTGCCGTGGATATCGCGCGTGGAAAATCCCGGCGTGTCTCTCTCGACCAGGAACCCGGTTATGCCCTCATCGACGCGCGCCCACACGATCGCGACATCGGCGATCGAGCCGTTGGTGATCCAGCGCTTGGTCCCGTTGAGAATCCATCCGTCGCCGTCCTTGCGCGCGCGGGTCTCCATTCCGCCCGGGTCGGAGCCATGGTCGGGCTCGGTCAGGCCGAAGCATCCGATGAGCTTGCCCTTGGCCATCTCGGGCAGGTAGCGCTTCTTCTGCTCTTCGGTGCCGTTGGCGTAGATCGCGTACATCGAGAGCGAGCTCTGCACGGAAGCGAAGGAACGCAGCCCGGAGTCTGCGGCCTCGAGCTCCTGCATGATAAGGCCGTAGGCGACATTGTTCATGCCGGCACATCCGTAGCCCTTAAGATTAGCTCCGAACATACCCAGCTCGGCCATGTGCGGGATAAGTTCCTTGGGGAAGGTCTCGCCGGCGAAGTGGCGCTCGATGCTGGGCAGGACCTCGCGATTGACGAAGCGGCGCACCGTGTCGCGGGTGGCCCGTTCCTCTGTGGTCAGTAGATCATCGAGATGAAAGAAATCGAGATCTCTTAACAAATCCGCCATGTTACGCTCCGTGTCGTGTTTTGCGGGATTATCCTAGGGTTTTACAGGGAAAATAGTGATCGTCAGCTTTAAGTTTCCGCAGGCCCGTTTGGCGCCTGGTTAAGTTCCTGGCCGCGATGCCCTTGACCCGTGTTTGCGCTTTCCGCAGGGTAATTGGAAAGGCCGTTGGAGTTAAACGCGGCTACTGGTTGCCTCACTTTTGAGTATCACGTAGCCTAATGCCAGAAATCAGCAATTTGTAAGGTTGTATGCACATAGAAACGTTAAAGGTCTTCTGCGACATAATCGAAAGTGGAAGCTTTTCTTATGCCGCCTCGCAAAATTTTGTAACTCAGTCGGCAGTTAGCCAACAGGTCCGAAGCCTGGAGGAGAAATACGATTGCCGATTGATAGAACGCGGACGGGCTGGAGTCAAACCAACTCCCGCGGGACAGATTCTTTATACCGCAAGCAAGGAGATCGTGCGGCGTTTCATGGAACTGGAGAACCGGCTCCGCGAGATCGGATCGGTGGTCGCCGGCGCGATTCGCGTCGGCACCGTGTATAGCGTCGGCTTGCACGAGCTGCCGCCATACCTCACCGAGTTCCTGCGCAACTATCCGGCGGTTAACGTTCATCTCGAGTATCTGCGCTCCAACAAAATTTACGAAGATCTGGTCGAGGGCAAAATCGATCTGGGCGTGGTGGCGTATCCGGCCAAGCGCAGCCAGATCGTGTCGATCGCTTTCCGGCACGACGAGCTGGTGCTGGTCGTTCCTCCCGACAGCCCGCTGGCCAAGCACGGCAAGGTCAGCGTCGGTGCGCTGTCCGGCCAGAAGTTCGTCGGCTACGAGCGCGACATTGCCACCCGTAAGGCTTCCGACCGTATCCTGCGCGATCATGGGGTCAAGCCGCAGTACGTGCTCGAGTTCGACAATATCGAGACCATCAAGCGCGCCGTTGAAATCGGGCTTGGATGCGCGATCGTTCCGAAGATGACGGTCGAGAATGAAGTGATGCGGGGAACGCTGCGGATGCTGGAATTCTCGGAAGGAACCTTCACCCGCCCGCTCGCGATTATTTACAAGCGCGGCCGCGAACTATCGCCGGCGGTGCGCAAGTTTATCGAGGTTTTGACGCACAGCAACAACAGCGCCGGTAAGGCGGCACGCGCGGAACGAGCTGAACGCATATCGCGCGTGGAGCGAGCCTCGCCCGACCTCAATCGCGACGGCGCCGACAAGATCGAAAAGACCGCGTAAGCGAGATTTCGCGGATTTCAGAAAGAGCGGCCGGATGGTTCATCCGGCCGCTTCTCTTTTTCTTTATACCGGCGGGCGCTGAAAGCCGCCGAGCTCCTGCTCAAGCAATTTTGCAACCGCCAGCACTTCCTCTTCGGCGAACGCGCGGCCCACGATCTGGACTCCGGTCGGCAGCCCCTGCTGATCGCGTCCGGCCGGAACCACCGCGCCGGGCAGGCCCGCGCAATTCCCGAACAGCACCGGCCAGTTGGCCGTGAACAGCGGATACTCCTTGCCGTCGATATCGACCGTCTGCTTGCCCTCAGGAAATGCGGTGCTGCAGAAGGGCGGGCAAACCAGGATCGGGTAGCGATCCATGAAGTGCCCAAGCTCGACGCGAAAAGTGTCGCGAGCGATCGACGCGATGAAAAACTCGGCCGCTGACTTTGGTTCTCCCGGAGCGAGCAGTCCGTTACGCAACCGTTCCCGCGAAAGGTGGACCTTGTCGCCCAGCATTTGGCGCAGCAGAGTGCCGCCATCGGCCATCGCGTACTCCATCCAGAGTCGCCCCGCATCTTTGATGGGCGGCTGCACCTCTTCGACTGTAAGGCCGGCCTTGGCGAGCGCCTTCGCTGCCCGTTCGGTAGCTGCGCGGATGTCGCGAGCGACCGGGGTCTCGCCTCCGCCCGACGTGAAAAATGCGCAGCGCAGCTTCTTCACATCGGTCCGCTCCGGATGCGCTTCCGGAGTCGGCGCCGTATACGGCGCGCTCCAATGCGCTCCCTTCACGATGTTGTAGGCGAGCGTGAGATCGTCGACGTAGCGCGCCATCGGGCCCAGCGTCGCCATATGGGAAATTCCTGGAGGAGCCGCCGGTCCGGGCGACATATGGCCCGACAGCGGAATCGTTCCCCAACTCGGCTTCAGTCCCGCGATGCCGCAGAAGTGCGCCGGCACCCTGATTGAGCCGCCGTAGTCGGAGCCCAGCCCTAGCGGCGACATGCCCGCTGCGAGCGCCGCGCCTTCGCCGCCGCTCGATCCGCCGGGAACGCGCTCGCGGTTCCAGGGATTGTGAGTCGGCCCGAAAAGCGGATTGTCGCAGTCATAGTCCATCGTCATTTCGGGCGTGTTGGTTTTGCCGATTACGATGGCGCCGGCGGCGCGCAGCCGCGCGACCACGGGCGCGTCGGTGTCCGACACATAGTCCTCGAAAATCTTCATGCCCCAGGTGGAGCGTACGCCCTCGGTGATGATCGAATCCTTGATCGTGACCGGCAGACCCTCGAGCGGCCGCGCCTCGCCTTTCTGAGCCAGCCGCTTATCCGACTCGGCGGCCTCGCGCGTCGCCCGCTCTTTGACGAGAGTGACGACCGCATTGAGTTGCGGATTGAGCGCATCGATCCGCTTGTAGAACTGTTGCGTCAGTTCGGAAGCGGAAACCTCGCGCGCCTTGAGCATCTCGACCAGTTTGCCCGCGGACGCAAAGAACAGATCATCGGAGTAAGCCATAGCCTCACCTCTCTGCTCGGGTCGTAGCACCGTCGGACCAAAAAGAGAATCCGCAATCGTGTCTTCCTGCGCGAAAGGCGCAACGCGACTGAAGCGACATGGCTTCTGGCCTCCGGACAGGTGCGCGGGACTTGGTACGCGCACCCGGTGTCGGCTCGTTTAGCGCGCACCCGGTTGGTTTGCGAAATCTTTAGTTCAGGACTTGCTTCAATCGCTCGCGATCGAAGCCCGCAATCATCTCGCCGCCGACGATCGTCAGCGGGCGCTTGATGAGATTCGGCTCCTGCGCCATCAGCTTGATTGCCTGGTCCGCGGTGAGCGTCTTGCCCTGCAAGCCCATCTTCTTGAACGTCGGGCTCTTGGTGCTCAGGAAATCACGCGGGTCGCGTCCCCTGAACAGCTCACGCAACGAGGCCGCATCGAGCGGATCTTTCGCGTAGTCGCGTTCGTCGAGATCGACCTTGAGATCGTCGCGCAAGAAACTTCTTGCGTTACGGCAGGTCGTTCAGGTTGATTTCCAGAGAAAGCGCGCTTTCTTCATCGCTGGATCCATGAGAAGCCCGCGCATCGCACGGCCTTCTCCATTTTAGATCGGATTACTCGACGCTGGTATGCGAATTCACCGGGCCGCTGCCCGCGTCCATCGGATGGACGCTGCCGCTCGCGTTCGATACCGGCGGCACAACCGCGGGCGCTGCCGGCGAAGCGGACGCAGCCGGCGGAATCGGAGCGATCGGCTGCACACCGCTGCTCGCGGAATTGTCCGCGGTTGCCGCGGGGGCGGGCGGCGGCGTCTCGGTCGGCCCGCCGAAATTGATCGGCTGCTGGCCCGCCACCATTTGTGGCGTCAGCACATAGTCACCCCCTAGCGCACTGCGCCATACCGTGTTCGCCGCCTGGGTGTTGCCGGCCGTGATGAGCCAGGTCCCGCCTCCCACCAGGCCGCCGAGGATCGCGTAAACCAGCTTCGCCGGAATGTAGAGCACATTGCCGAACAGCGCCGCGGCGCCATAGCCCGCACCGGGCCAGTTCACGCCGGAGTCAGGCTGCGGAACCTGCGCCGAACTCGATGGCGCCGTGGTCTGTGCTTGCGCGGACGGATCGGCACTCTGTGCGAGTGCGCTGCCGACCATCGAGATTGTGAAAATCGCGGCGAGAACGGCCGCCGCAAACCTTGCGTGAATCTTCGTCATCATCCTCCTCCTACAACCACACCTCACCGCAATCCTACTCGATTTTGACCACCTTGTCTTTCGGTAATAGCGACAAAAGATGCTGAAACGCCCGGTCCAGGTACTCGGCGTTTTTCGACTCCAGGGTGAGTTTTACCCGGTAGTTCGGGTCGCCGATTCGAGGGTAGGAGCCCAGCATCAACTCGGGAAACTGGGCCATGCACGCGTTCAGATACTCCGCGATAACGCCCTCGGTCGCGGTCGTGTAGATGACCCGCAGATAGTAGGGGTCAGATGCGAACCGCGGCTTGAGCGCGTTTAGCTTAGCTTCAAAGAGCTGAGGAATTCCGGGCAGCACGTACACGTTCTCGATCTGCACCGTCGGGAACCGGATGTCCCCGCCTTCGTTGAGGATAGCGCCCTCGGGCACCTCCGCCATCTTCAGGCCGGCCGCGTTGACGCGGTCGACAAAATGGCTGCGGATGAGCTGCTCCAACTGCGGATGCATCACGATCTTGCGATGAAACGCGGCGGCGACTCCTTCCATCGTAAGGTCGTCGTGGGTCGGGCCGACACCGCCGGAGGTGATGACGAAATCGAAGCGGGCCGAGCAGTAGGCTACTTCCTCGGCTATCCGGGGAATCTCATCGGGGACCACTGCTACTCGCTGGAGCGATACGCCCAGTTTGCGCAGCTCGCACGCCGCGAAATAGGCATTGGAATCCTGCACCTTGCCGGACAGGATCTCGTTGCCAATCACCACCAGCGCGCACGTTTTGTCTCCCACGATTGCGGCATTATCGCCTTACCGACAATAGCCAGCAAACGAAGAAATCCGCGGATTACGCGGATTTCACAAATTCAGAAATCCCGAAATCCGCCGACTCTTCTCTTAGGTCGCCTGATCGATATCGGCGGCCTTGGAGCGGATGAAATCGCGCAGGCGATTCTTGAGCCGCGTCTCGATTTGGCGCACCCGCTCGCGGCTGATTCCGAACCGTTCGCCGATTTCCTGCAGCGTCGCCGGTTCATCGGTTAGCAGTCGGCTGTTGAAGATCTCCAGTTCCTTGTCCTTGAGCGTGGCGGCAAATTCCTCGACTCGTTCACGCGCGAAGTTGCGCCATTCATCAGCGGCCGCCCTCTCCTCAGGATTGGCCGAGTCGTCCGGAATGACATCGACGAGGGCGGTGGCATCTTCGGCCGGACCTGCCGGCTGATCGAGCGAGACCTCGCTCTGCGACATCCGCTCCTGCATCTCGCGCACTTCGCTTTCCTTCACGCCCATCCGCTGCGCCAGCAGCTTGGGCTCCGGGCGAAATCCCTGGGCCTCGAGCCGCTCGGATTCCTTGCGCAGGTTGAAGAACAGCTTGCGCTGGGCCTGGGTGGTGCCGATCTTCACCAACCGCCAGTTGTTGATCAGGTAGCGATAGATATACGCGCGGACCCACCATACGGCGTACGAGGGAAACCGGATGCCGCGGTAGGGGTCGAAGTTCTTGACCGCTTCCATCAGACCCACGTTGCCTTCCTGGATGAGGTCGAGAACGTTCTTCGATGCGCGCGCGAATTCGAGCGCGATCTTGACCACCAGCCGCAAGTTGGCGGTGACCAGCCGGAAGGCATCCTCGCGATCGTGATGCTCGTGGTAGCGCCTGGCGATTACCGTCTCTTCCTCGCGGCTGAGCAGCGGAAAACGGCGGATTTCGGAGAGATAGCGGCTTAGCGGATCGAGCGGAACGAGCGCTCCGCTATCGCCCGATACCTGGTCGGACTCTTCCGAATCGTCGGCGGAGAAGTCGAGAGGTTTGGATTCCGGCTCTGGAGTATCGCCTTCTTCGTCGGCCGCGACGGGATGAAACTCCTCGACTTCGACGGCGGGAGATTCCTCGTCGAACACCGGTTCCGCCGCAACTCCCCGCGGCTTTTCCGCCTCGGCAGATTTGCGAGCGCCCGTGCTACGGGACTTGGTGGTATTGCCAGCCTTGCGGGCCATCGGATCCGGCGAGACTCCGCCTGGACGATCGTGCGCAGGTCCGCAAAGTCTCCCTTGAGATCAGAAGGGCGCCGGGAGACCTACTTAGCCTGCGGTTCCTCGAGCGTAACCTTGGTAGCGGCGATCTCGCGAAGCGCCGTTACCACTTCCTTGTTATCAGTTTCGACGAGTGGCCGCGCGCCTTTCAGCAACTGCTTGGCGCGTTTGGCGGCTCCCAGGACCAGCTCAAATCGGTTGGGAATTCGTTGCAGGCAATCTTCTACCGTAATTCTTGCCATTGTTCCTCAATTTTCCGGCGTGCCGCGCCGCCTGTCAACGTCGCGAAAAACGCCCGGTTCTCGCGCCAAATTGATACGCCCCTAAATGAAACCCCGGCGCCGAACTCGGGCCGGGGTTTCAGCTTTGAGCTTCAGATGCGCTTACTTCGAGGGATCGGGCGTCAGCCGCAGGTACGGCTTCAGCTCCTTGTAGCCCTTCGGGAATTTCTCCTTGAGGACCTTCGGATCGGTCAGCGAGGGCACGATGATGCAATCGTCGCCGTGCTTCCAGTCAACCGGCGTCGCAACCGAATGCTTGTCGGTGAGCTGGAGAGAATCGACCGCGCGCAGGATCTCGTCGAAGTTGCGGCCAGTGCTGGCCGGATAGGTGATGATCAGCCGGATCTTCTTGTTGTGGTCGATCACGAAAACCGACCGCACCGTGAGCGTGTCGTTCCATTCCGGATGGATCATGTCGTAGAGCTTCGACACCTTCTTGTCGGCATCGCCCAGGATCGGAAAGTTCATCTTGACGTGCTGGGTTTCTTCGATGTCGCTGATCCACTTCTTGTGGGAGGCGACGTCATCGACGCTGACGCCGATCGCCTTGATGCCGCGCTTTTCGAACTCGGGCTTCAGCTTCGCGACGCGTCCCAGTTCAGTGGTGCAGACCGGCGTGAAGTCCTTCGGATGCGAGAACAGGATCGCCCAGCCATTGCCGACCCACTCATGAAACTTGATCGTTCCTTCGGTCGACTCCTGGGTGAAGTCCGGAGCGACGCTGCCGATATGTAGTGCCATCGTGGTTCTACCTGCCTTTCAAATTTTGCTGCGCTGCGGGCCGCTAGATTCTCGAAGTTTGCATCCCAAATTTGGGCCGGTCACATGAATTCTTCAACCGTGTCCCCGGCCTATTTATGATAAAAGAGACAAACTAAGTAACAAATGAATCTATTCGCGCTGCAGATCTACGTCAAGCAGTCCCCGATTCGCCTGAATTTCCTTTATTTTCTCAGCTTTCCGAAGTCCGGCTTGCGCTTTTCAAGAAAGGCCGTGACGTATTCCTTGTGCTCAGGCGATACGTAGCATTTCTCGAGCGC
>DATJWT010000242.1:0-30731 GCA_035500975.1 Binataceae bacterium (SeqCode) | reverse complement strand
GACCACACCAAAGTGCGTGCGGTCCAGCGCGTCGGCCACTCTTAAAATCGCGGCGAAACCACGAACCAGGCGCCGCCTTGCACTAGTTAGCGCACTCAGGTCGGGAGAGTCTACCTTGGGCGCCTGTTTGCGATGACCGCGGGCAGCCTGGGCGATTACCTCTATTTCATCCGGTTCAAAGCCAAAAAGCTCGGCATTTTTAATGAGGTAGTACGAATGCCGATTATGGCGATCATGGTCGATCGCGTGCCCGATGTCGTGCAGGAGCGCGGCGTACTCGAGCAGCTCGCGCGAGTCCTTGGGAAGGCCCAGCACCGGAGCGGTCGCGTCGAAAAGCCGCAGCGCCAGCTTGGCGACCTGCCGGCCATGCTCGTTGGGACCCACGAATCGCTCGGCCAACGCCTTTACAGATCGCCGGCGCGCATCCTGCGCGCTGTTGCCACGGGCAGCCTTGAGGAGACTAAGGATGAGGCCCTCTCTCAGAGCCCACGAGCAGGCAACCAGGCTGGGTGCGCCGGACCGCTTGAGAATGAAATCGACCAGCGCGCCCGCCGCTGGCATCAGGTCCGCCCGCTTGGCATCCATCCCGGGAAGATCGGCGCGCAGGGCGGAGTTGGCGGTTTCGAGGTCGGCTGCAAGCTTCGATATTTCTTCGGCTGTCGCGCTTGCCCCATGGAGCCGTCCCAACTCCTCTCCACGCGACGCCCGCGCCATCGCGACCAGCGTGTTGATGGTTCCCGAGGTGCCGATCGCCTGTACGACCTTGGCCTTGCGCGCCTTGCGCATCAGCGCACCGATCTTGTTCTCGAAATGATTCTCCAGCTTGCGCAACTCAGCCCCAGTCGGGGGATCGTCAACAAGGAAGCGTTCGGTGAGCCGGGCGACTCCCAGCTTCGCACTGTGCATCCAAAGCGGACGCCGGTCCTTAACCAAAACCAGCTCGACGCTGCCTCCCCCGACATCGATTAACAAATGCGGGCCGCCGTCGAGTCCGAATGCGTGCTGCGCAGCCTGGAAAATCAGGCGCGCTTCCTCTGCCCCCGAGATCACTTCGACGGCGAGGCCGGTTTCGCGGCGAATTCTCCGGATGAACCCGATTCGGTTCCTGGCTTCGCGCACGGCGCTGGTCGCGACTGCCCGCAACCGATCGACTTTGCGGACCCGGGCCAAACGCACGAAATTCTTGAGCGCGCCGATCGCAAGGTCCATCGACTCGTCGGTGAGCCGTCCGGTCATGAAGGATCGCCGCCCCAGCCGCACCATCTCCTTCACGCGATCGACCACCTCGAGGTGCCCGTCGCGGGAGGCGTCTGCGACGATCATGTGTACGGAATTCGATCCGACGTCGATAGCGGCAAGCCGCATGCAGAGAGAGTAGCCGCTAAAAAAAGCGTTGTCACCATCGCTCTGCACGCTTCAAGGATTGCGATACATATGCGTTGCGACGATTACGTTGATGTTACGGTTCGGCGACGCGCTGAACGACCGGTCATCGCTCTGTGTCTCGCATCGGCGAGTCCGTTACTATGGGTCGACTGGGCTGAGTCTTGGTGGGCGCCGCAACCAAAGTAACCGTCGAACAGTTCGACCATGCCGCATCGTCGCACAAATGGCTGATCGCGATGGCGGTGATGCTGGGGACGACGCTGGAGGTCCTCGACACCTCTATCGTCAATGTCGCCCTGCCGCATATGCAGGGGACCTTCTCCGCCAGCGTGGATGAAATCGCGTGGGTGCTGACCAGCTACCTGATCGCCAACGGGATCATGATCCCGATGACGGGATGGATTTCCGCCCGCTTCGGCCGCAAGCGCTATTTCCTCACCTCGGTCGCGGTCTTCGTAGTTGCATCGGGACTATGCGGCGCCGCGCGCTCGCTCGATCAGATGGTGTTGTTCCGGCTCATCCAGGGTGCTGCGGGCGCCGCGATGATTCCGTCTTCGCAGGCCATCCTGATGGAAACCTTTCCCCCCAACGAGCAGCAACTCGCGATGGCCACGTGGGGGATGGGTCTAATGGTGGCGCCCATCATGGGCCCGACGCTGGGCGGATGGATCACGGACAACTGGAACTGGCGCTGGAATTTCTACATCAACCTGCCGATCGGCTTGATCGCGTTCCTGATGGTCTCCACGTTCGTTCACGATCCCAGCTACCTGCGCACCCATCGCGCCCGCGGCGGCAAGGTCGACTACCTTGGGATGGTGTTGCTTGCCACGAGCCTGGGACTGACGCAGATCGTTCTCGATCGCGGCCAGCGTGCGGACTGGTTCGCATCGGCGTGGGTCGTCTACTCGGTGATTGCCGCAGCGGTGTTGTTCACCTGGTTTGTCGCGCACGAACTCTGGTTCGATGAGCCGATACTCGATCTGCGCATCCTCAAGATCCCCATCTTCAGTTTTTCCGTGAGCCTGATGGTGGCGATGAGCTTCGCGCTCTACGGCACTGGTCTGCTCAATCCCATCTTTCTCCAGGAGTTCCTCGGTTACACGGCCTGGAAGGCGGGACTGGTGCTCGCGCCGCGCGGACTGGGAACGATGGTCTCGATGCTGCTGGTCGGGCAGCTCGCGCGCGCCCGCTACGATACCAAGCCGCTGATCGGAATAGGGTTCATTTTCATGACCGCGGGCCTGTGGCAGATGTCGCGATGGGATCTGCAGGTGAGTACCTGGGTGGTGGTCTGGCCAAGCATCGTGATGGGCATCGGGATGGGGATGATCTTTCCGACCCTTTCAGCCATTACCCTGTCATGCGTACAGCGCGAGCGGATGGGCTATGCGGCGAGCCTGTACAACATGATGCGCAATGCCGGCGCCGCGATCGGCATCTCGTATATGACCACCGCGCTCGTCAACCATGAGCAAGTGCATCAGTCCTACCTGGCCGAGCACTTCTCGGTCTTCGATGCCTGGAAGATGAGCGCGACCGGCGCGGGCGTGCCCGGAGCGCACGTCTTCCACTACCTGCCGCAGCTCATCACCGGGCAGAAGCAGGGCATCGGCGGAGTTTACGCGATGATCCAGGCGCAGGCCGCGATGCTCTCCTTCAACGATATCTACCGCACGCTGGCGATCGTCATGCTGGTCCTCATCCCGAGCTTCTTCGTGCTGCGCCGGGCGCAAGCCGGCGGCGCCGCTGCTGCGCACTAGGACCGCGCCTCAGTACGGCGATTCGATCGCTCCCAGGTCCGGCGCGGAACCCTCGTAGGGTAATCCCACATCGGTGCCCCTGTTGATGCACGCCGATCCGTCCAACAGGTTCATACTCTGCGGAGGATTCGCCCACATCGGATTGGCCGCAATGTCATGGACGTGGTTACCCATCGCGTGCCATTGCGAGAACGTGTATCGAGTCGAGCCGACCTGGAGCCACGCACCCGCGCCCAGGTCATTGTAGTCCTCCGTGAAGTCGGGATTGCCGTCGGTTCCGAAGCTCGTACTGGAGCCGCTGATCGCATTGTTCTGTACCACGACCGACTGCGCATTCGGACCGAAATAGATTGCGGTCGGACAATCATAGATCGAATTGTTGTAGACGTTTGCCCGGGAACCCACCGAAACCTGGATGCCGTTGCTGGCGTTGTAGGCAAAGTTTCGTTCGTAGTTCACCGAACTATGTTCGGCGTAGTAGGCGGACCCGCCCGACATTCGGTCCTGGGAAATGTTGTTTTCTACATAGACCCCGTCGGCATCCTTGATGTCGATGCCGTTGTGGTTCCATTCGGAGACGTTGTTGTTGCGGATCATCGCGTTGTTGGCGCCCTGGAGATTGATCCCGTTGCCGTGTCCCCCCGTGTACGAGGTGAAGTTGTTGAGGATCTGAGGCGCTGCATTCAAATATTCAGGTTCCTGCAGAAAGAAGATGCCGTTGTAGTACTGGCCGCGATCCACTTTTCCGGTTCCGGTCTGGTCGATGGTGTTGTTCTGGATGATCACTCCGGCGAGCGGAGAGGAACCGCCGTAGCAGTGAAAATAGATTCCGAATCCACCCGTCCGTCGGAAGGCGAGCCCGTTGATCGTGATGTAGCTATAGTCGTCGCAAGTCCCGGAATTCACATAGAAGCCGTAAACGCGAGTTGCCGCCTCGATCGTGTGGTTCACCACGTTCGACGAATCCGCCAGCCAGACGTAGAGAAGCTTCGCGCCGGAGTCCCAGTACCAGGTGCCGGCCGCGATCGCCCCTACCGACCAGACTCGTGTCAGTCCCCAACCCGGACCGCCATCGACGTACACATTCTGCGGCGCATCCGCCTCCGTCGCCCGATATATGTTCCCGCTGTACCAGCGCCAGCCGCCCACGATGTCCGAGCCGCTAATCACGGGACGGTTGCCGCTCCCGAATGCCGCAAAGCTGATCGGAGCACCCGGTATCCCCCCGCGCGGCGGCTCCAGCGTACCGCGCCACATCTGCCCCGACTGGAAGAACACGGTATCTCCCGGCTGCAAATTCGCGGAGTTGACGCGGTTCAGGGTCAGCCACGCCGACGACGGGCTGGTGCCCGAGTTCGAATCCCTTCCGCCGCTCGCGACGTAATACGACCTCCCACCGGAGGCAGAGTTGTTGACTGTGACGTTTCGGCTGGCCGTGCCCACGCTGGTTCCCGAACTGTTGTAGGCATACGCGGTGATGGTGTGTGGTCCGTTTCCCACCTCGGTTGTTTCCCAGGAAAAGCTAAACGGGGGCGACGAGGCATAAAAGTCGCCATCGATATTGATATCGACCCAGACCACGCCGGAGCCGGCCGCGGCGACGATATTTATCCGCCCCGAGACTGTTGCCCCGCTGGCGGGCGAGGAGATCGAAACCCCGGAGGCGCCCGCAGCACGCGCGCATAGCAGTATCGCGAAGCAGCCCAGACCTGTAAGCCACGCCCCTGTCATTGACTGATTCTTCATCTCGAGAACGAACTCCTTCCCTGGCGGAACCGGGTCCGCAAAATTTCAAGAAGGCAGGTGCAGAGCTACCGTCCCGAAGGATTGAGCGAACAAACTTGCGGCCGGTCGCGGATTACGTGGAAGCAGGCAAGAGGCGATTTTCTAAAACAAGCTTGATCTATCTGTTAGACGGTAGCTCTTGTCTCCCAGTTGAGCCGAGCCGGGAGTCCCGCTAGAGCCACGCGGCAACCTAGCCGGGCAACGTTGGCAGCACAAGATGTAGGGTGAATTTCGCAGCCGGAAGGGTCGCACAGACAGTCAAGACCGCATTCGACGTGTTTATGTTTCAACGCGTAAAGGGTGTAAACCCCTCAGGACTTGTTGAGACTCTGCAGGCCCGCTCATAACCGGCCCAGAGGCTACTTTGCATGGCCGCTTTTGCCGTCGGCGGGCGGTCGATGTAGATTTATCCACAGGTCGCGCAGCAACGTCTGAATGTCACCCGGCACGCATGGAATAGCCTTCGCACGGCCAGGCACATCGCGCACGACGATCGTCGTTTCGGTTCGCGCTGCCCGCTTGCGAGAAAATCTCAGAAAGAAGATTCCATCGCTCCCAGGTCCGGCGCGGAACCATCGTACGGCAGGCCCACGTTGATGCCGGCGTTGATGCAAGGCGACCCCTGCAACAGGTTCATGTTGCCAGGGGGCGACGTGAACATCGGGTCCGCCGCCAGGTCATGGAGATGAGAGCCAAGCGCGAGCCACTGAGCGAAAGTGTAGCGGTTCGGCCCGATTGAAAGCTTCGGGTTTGCACCCCAATCGTTATAGTCCTCGGTCAGGCCGGGGCTGCCGTCGGTGCCGAAGCTGGTTGCCGACCCCTTGACTGCGTTGTTTTCCGCTACGATCGCGGTGGCGGTTGGTCCGTAGTAGATGCCTGTCGGTGAATTGTAGATCGAATTGTTGTACACATTCGCGCTCGTCCCCACCGAAACCTGGATGCCGTTGCTCGCGTTGTACACGATGTTGCGCTGTACGGTTTCCTGCGATTGCTCGGCATAAAGCGCCGACCCGCTGCTCGGTTGGTCGTGTACGATATTGCTGTCGATGAGCACGCCGTCGGCATCCTTGATGTCGATGCCGTTGTGGTTCCAGTTCGAGACATTGTTGCCGCTGATCACCGCGCCGTCGGCGCCCTGGAGGTTGATGCCGTTACCATGGCCTCCCGTGTACGAGATGGCGTTGTTCAGGATCTGTGGCGCGGCGCCCGCGTACCACGGTTCCTGGAGGAAGAAGACGCCGTTGTAGTACTGGCCTCCATCTACCTGCCCGGTGCCGGTCTGCCGCACGGCGTTGTTCTCGATTACGACTCCGGTCAGCGGCGAATTGCCTCCGAAGCAATGGAAGTAGATCCCATAGCCATAGCTGCGCTGGAAGGTGAGGCCGTTGATCGTGATGTAGCTCAGGTCATCGCAAATTCCCGAGTTGACATAGAAGCCGTATTCGCGAGTGGCCGCTTCCACCGTGTGCCCGGTCGGGTTCGAGCTGTCGTAAAGCCAGACGTACAAAAGCTGGGCTGCTGAATCCCAAAACCAGGTCCCCGCAGCCATCGCCGCGACCGAGGACGCCGCCTTGTATCCCCACGGCGGGCCGCCATCGACGAACACGTTGCCCGGTGATGCGCTCAGCGGCGCGCTGTAGATGGAGCCGTTGCTATGGGTCCATGGTTTGACTACGTCTGCGCCGCTGATCACCGGCTGGTTGCCGGTCCCGAACGCCGCGTATGTTATCGGCGCTCCCGGTATTCCGCCGCGCGAAGGCAGGAGCGTTCCCCGCCACATCTGGCCGGCCTGAAAGAACACCGTATCTCCCGGCTTCAGGCTGGCCGAGTTCACGCGGTTCACGGTCAGCCAGGCAGATGACTGGCTGGTGCCGGAGTTCGAATCCTTGCCGCCCGATGCAACATAGTAGGAAGTGCCCCCGGCCGCGGCGTTGTTGACCGTGACGGTTATGGAAGCCGTCCCGACTTGCCCGGTGTTGTTGAAGGCGGCCACCGAGATCGTATGGACGCCGTTGCCGACTGTGGTCGTGTCCCACGTGAAGGTGAACGGGGGCGAGGGCGCGATGAATTTCGAGTCGATATAGAGATCGATCCAGGTAACACCGGGATCGATCGAGGTGGCGATACTCACGGTGCCCGCAACGGTCGCGCCATTGGATGGCGAGTTCAGGTACACCCCCGCTGCACGCGCGCTCGGCGTACACCACGTTAAACAAGCAACCCACAATCCGACAGCGAGCAAGTCTCTCTTTTCAACGCGTTCGAACTTCTTCAAGCCAAACCTCTCGCTGGCGGAACCGGGCCCGCAAAAAATTTGCAATTGTCGGGCGAGCTACTGTCGCGGCTAACTGAGGTGCGGCGAACTACGCGCCGGCTTGAATCCCGGTGAGAGATAAGTCTGAAGAAGGTCCCCGGTCATCGTCAGACAGCAACTCGTCGTCCCATTTGGGGACCACCTTTCGGTCCCCGTGACGAACGCGCGGTACAGTACAAGAAGTTAAGAAAGATTACAACTGGTTACAATTGGCCAGGCGGCCGCGTGTGGTCGCGTATCCACGGTGTGCCTAAGGTTGCTCGGCCATCGCGCGCAGTGTCCGCTCGAACGTGTCGCGTGCGGAGGCGTCGAACAGCACGAACTCCACTCGTTCGATCGAGGTCGTACTGTCCAGATGCGCTCGCACTTCTTCCAGCATGATCCGCGCGCATCGATCCATCGGAAACCCGGCGATACCCGTGCCGACCGCCGGAAAGGCGATCGATCGCAGGCCCTTCTCTTTTGCGCGAAGCAACGAGTTGCGTGTCGAAGCGCGCAAATTCCTCTCGGTTGTGCTGCCGCCGAGCTGCATGCTTGCGGCGTGAATCACGTAGCGCGCAGCAAGCCGGCCTCCGCCGGTAATCGCGGCTTCGCCCACCGGGATGGATCCGATGCGATCGCATTCTTCCTGGATCGCGGGGCCGCCCTTGCGCCTGATCGCGCCGGCCACTCCGCCTCCCAGTTGCAGGTCGTCGTTGGCTGCGTTGACGATCGCATCGGTCGCGGTCTCGGTAAGGTCGCCCTGGCGAATAAAGACTTTGTCGCTCCATCGGGTCGGCATCCTGCGGACCTCACTGCATTTCGGGAGAGAGTGATCTGCTATTATCCGCGTTGTCCGCGATGATCCAGAGACTCGTGGAGATGGAGAAGCTGTGCTGGGCGATGGTCATTAGCGCGTTGGCGTTCGGATGCGCGCGGCCGTCGCCGCCTCCGCCGCGCTATCTCCAGGTAGATATCGAAACTTCACCGACCTCTACCGACCCCCGGCTCGGGACAGACGTGTTCTCTTCGCGGGTGAATGAACTGGTTTTCGATTCGCTGCTTCGGGTCGACGACCGGGGCCAGTTCATCGGCGACCTTGCAGAGAGTGTAGAGCGCCCTGACGATCTTCGAATCATTTTTCATCTCAAGCATGGGATGTTGTTCAGCAATGGACGTGAGCTTACTTCCCGCGACGTCAGGTTCACCTACGAGTCGATTCTCGACCCCGCCTTCCGATCCCCGAAGCGCGGTGGATTGAAGCAGCTCAAGTCAATCGAAGCGCCTGACGAATACACCGTAGTAATGACGACGTCGGGGCCATACGCGCCCGCAATGGAAATGGGAACGTATGGCATTGTTCCCGAGGGAACGTCGCCCACCTCAGCCGCCGCGGTATCGCCATCGGGAACGGGACCGTTCAGGATGACGCGTTACACTCGCGACGACTCGATTTGGCTTCAGCGAAATCCTTACCGGCGCGCGCCTGGAGGATCTCCGGAAGGCATCGTGTTCAAAATCGTCCCCGACCAGACGGTCCGCGCCCTGGAGCTGATGGAAGGCGTTTGTGATGTTGCACCGAACGACATCGAACCCGAAGTCCTCCCATACCTCGTCTCCCGCGCGAACGTGTCAGTCAACGAAGCTCCCGGCACGACGTACCAGTACCTGATGTTCAATTTTCGCAATTCGAAGCTTCAGGATCTGCGAGTACGCCGCGCAATTGCCTACGCGATCGATCGAAAGGAGATCGTGAGATCGTCCCTACGGGGAACCGCCAGGCTTGCCAGCGGAATGTTGACACCGGAGAACTGGGCTTACGAGGGCGACGTCGCATCCTATGACTACGATCCGGCCAGGGCAGGCAGGCTGCTGGACGAGGCCGGGTATCCGCTCGGTGCGAACGGAATGCGCCGCTTGAAGTTCATCTACAAAACGACGCCGGAGGGGGGCAGACTCGCGGAAACTGTCCAGGCGATGTTGCGCAAGGTGGGCATCGCGATCGACATTCGCAGCAACGAACTGGCCACATTTCTCAGCGATTTGGACCAAGGCAACTTTGACCTTACCTCGCTGCGCTGGATCGGAATCAACGATCCCAATCACTACTACCTGGTTTTCGATTCCGAAATGACCCCGGCGCAGGGTGGTTCGAATCGCGGTGCATACCGCAATCCGCAGATGGATGCGCTGGTGGAGCGCGCGATGCATACCATTGATCCTTCCACGCGCCGCTCCGTTTACGCCCAGGTTCAGCAGCTCGCCGCCCGGGACCTTCCCTACGTCTCGCTCTGGTGGCTTCAAAACGTGACGGTACTGAACCGCGAGGTAGCCGGCTTCGAGCCCTATCCAAACGGCAGCCTGAGATCGCTAGCGACCGTGACGCTCTCGCCGCCTACCGCTACGGAGCCCGCCGAATGACGCGCTACTTCTTGCGCCGGCTTGGCGCGCTGGTGCCGGTGGCGCTCGGGGTGGCGACGCTCACCTTTGCGATGATTCACCTGGTACCCGGAGATCCGGTCGTTGCGATGCTCGGTGAGACCGCCGCCCCTGCCGACATCCAGGGCCTTCGGCATGCGCTGGGTCTCGATCGCCCGCTGGGCGAGCAATACATCGATTTTCTGGGCGGCCTCGCGAAAGGCGATCTCGGTGAGTCAATCACTTATCGTCGGCCGGTCACCCGCCTCATCGCAGAGCGATTCCCTGCCACGCTCGAGCTCACGATCGCCGGCTTGGTCGTAGGGATGCTGATTGCTTTTCCGTTGGGAGTCATTGCCGGCGCCAAGCCGGGAGGGGCGGGCGACCTGGGCGCTATGGGATTCGCGATTCTCGGCATCTCGATTCCTCACATCTACCTCGGTCCGCTGCTGATGATCGTGTTCTCGCTGGACCTGCGATGGTTCCCGCTCACCGGGCGCGGCGGCTGGTCGCATCTCGTGCTGCCTGCCGTCACTCTCGGCACCGCACTCGCCGCGGTGCTGGCGCGGATGCTCCGCCAGAGCCTGATCGTAGTCCGCGAGAGCGACTACATGCGTACCGCCCTGAGCAAGGGCCTCGGACCGATGTCCGCGTTGCTCGGCCACGGATTGCGCAATGCGCTCACGTCGGTGGTGACGCTGGTCGGCTTGCAGGCGGGAGCATTGCTGACCGGTGCTTTGATCACCGAAGTGATTTTTTCCTGGCCCGGAATCGGGCGCCTGTTGATCAGTTCGATCAGCGCCCGCGATTATCCCCTGGTCGAAGGATGCGTGTTGACCTTCGCCTTGACCTACGTGGTCGTGAATATGGCGACCGACTTGGTTTACGCGATTGTCGATCCGCGCGTGAGGCTATGATGACTCGCAACGCCTCTCTTGCCGCTGGCGCGACAATTGTCGCACTCTTCGCGATCGTTGCGGCGATCGGTCCTGCTATCGCCGGCGTAGACCCGCTGGCGATTCACCTCTCCGAGTCGCTCGCGCCCCCCAGCGCCGCGCACCTGCTGGGCTGCGATGCACTCGGCCGCGATGTCTTCGCGCGGATCATGTACGGCGCGCGTCTGTCATTGGGTGTCTCGGTCTCAGTGGTGGCGCTGTCTCTGTTGGTTGGGAGCCTTATCGGCGGTATCGCGGGCATTTCGCGCGGATGGATCGACGAGGCGATCATGCGCGGAGTCGATATCGTGCTCGCCTTTCCCGGAATCCTGCTCGCGATCGCGCTGGCGGCAATCCTGGGTCCGGGCATCGTCGACCTCGTGATTGCGCTCTCTGCGATGGGTTGGACGACGTATGCGCGCCTGGTGCGCGGCGAAGTATTGTCGCTGCGCGAGCGCGAGTATGTTCATGCCGCCGAGACGCTGGGTGCGGGGACGGGCAGGGTGCTGCTGGCGCATTTGTTGCCGGCGATGGCCGGTCCGATCGCCGTGCAGGCGACCTTCGGCGTGGGTGGAATTATCGCGGCCGAAGCTGCCCTGTCGTTTCTCGGTCTCGGTGCGCTGCCGCCGACGCCGAGTTGGGGAAATATGCTCGATGCAGGGCGTGCATTCATCCTGGTGGCGCCTTACCTGACGATGGCGCCCGGAGTCGCGATCGGTCTCGCGATACTCGGCTTCAACCTGCTCGGCGACGGTCTCGCGCAACTCGCGGGGACGCGTTCGTAGAATCCCGCGGACCTCTATTTCATGTCCAGCGTGCCGTCCGGCTTGAGCGGCGAGAACGGGCTGAATACCACTTCCCACAAAAAACCGTCCGGGTCGGCGAAGTAGCCGCTGTATCCTCCCCAGCTCGTATCCTGTGCAGGTTTCACGATTCGCGCTCCCGCGCCGGATGCCTCGCGCAGAATCTCATCGACGGCTTCCCGCGTTCCAACATTGTGCGCCAGCGTGAACCTCCTGAATCCCGTTCCCTCCGGCGGCACTGTCGCGTCGGCTGCCAGCTTATCGCTGGGAAACAAAGCGAGGATTACGCCGCCGGTCTGGAAGAACGCGATCTCATCGGTCGATCCCTGCTTGATCGGAAACCGCAACCGATCACGATAGAGAGCGACCGAGCGCGCCAAGTCCGAGACTCCGAGCGTGATGACGGTGATTTGGGGATCCATGGTGCTCACCCCTCCCCCACCAGTCATTTAGCAGAACGGCTCATCGGTGTGCTAAAAACCGGATACTACACTTGGAGAAAATCACGATGGCTGAACGCAGAGTGATCCTGCTCGAGCAGGACGATTTGATGCATCCGAATACCGGCGAATCGAATTTCAACGAAAGCGCCTACTACAACTTTTTCGACCGCAAGCAGCGCCTGGGCGGGTTCGTGCGGATGGGCAATCGGCCCAATGAAGGCAGCGCGGAAATGACCGTATGCCTCTACCTGCCCGACGGCAGCGTGGGGTTCATGTTCCAGCGCCCGGAAATAAAGAACAACGATGCGCACGATGCGGGCGGCTTGAAGTTCGAAGTAATCAAGCCGTTCGAGCACCATCGCGTGACCTACTCGGGAAAAATCTGCACGCTAAAGAATCCGCTCGAAATGGCCGACCCTGCGCATGCGTTCAAGAACAACCCTTATGCGCGCGTCAGCCTCGCACTCGACTATAAGGCTACCGCCGCGGGATGGGGCGGTGAGCTGCGCGAAAAGCAGGGCGAGCAATGGGTATCGCCGAAGAACGACGGCGATCCGACCGCGCAATTCGCCAAGGGCCATCTGGAGCAGCTCGGACACGCGACCGGCACGATCAAGGTCGGCAACCAGGAATATCAATTCGATGGACTGGGCCTGCGCGACCATAGCTGGGGTCCTCGGTATTGGCAGGCGCCGAAATACTACCGATGGCTGACGATGAATTTTGACGAGGGGCTGGGCGGCATGGCGAGTGTGACCGTCAATCGCGATGGCAGCCGGCATCCGGGCGGTTTCATCGCGCGCAAGGACAAGCCGACCCTGAACGTACGCGATGTCGAAATCGAAACCGAATTCGCCGGCGAACAAAAGCTGCACGACACGCTGAAAGCGACCATTCAGGCGGACGGTAGCGACGAACCGATCGTAATCACCGGCAAGGTAGTTTCGATGATCCCGCTGCGCAATCGCCGCGCCGGTGTGACTACTCGAATCGCCGAGGGGATGACGGAGTGGAGGTGGGGCGACAAGGTCGGCTACGGCCTCGCCGAATACCTCGATCACCTTGATGAATAGAAGAAAGGATGAGCAAGCACCATGACATCAGGTACGGCTCTCGAACCTGGTGCGTTATTTCTTTTCTTTCAGTGAGCGCAGGCTCGTGCCGTAAGGCGCCCTCGCCACACCGCGCTCAGTGATTATCGCGGTTACGAGCTCCGATGGAGTGACATCGAACGCGGGATTGAATACCGCGACGCCTTTAGGAGCGACCTGTTTTCCCGCGAACTCGATTAGTTCCCTGGGATTGCGCTCTTCGATTGGAATCTGATCGCCCGAATCGCAATTGAGATCGATCGACGACAGCGGCGCAGCGACGTAGAACGGCACGCCGTGCCGCCGCGCCATCACCGCCAGCGGATAGGTCCCAATCTTGTTGGCGACATCGCCGTTGGCCGCCGTTCGATCCGTCCCGACGATTACACAACTGATTCTGCCCTTGGATAGAACTGTGGCGGCCATGTTGTCCGCGATGACGGTGACGGGAATGTGGTCCTTGCGCAGTTCCCAGGCGGTCAGCCGCGATCCTTGCAGGAACGGCCGCGTTTCATCGGCAAATACCGAAACTTTTTTTCCCGCCTCGCGTGCCGCGCGGATGACTCCCAGCGCGGTTCCGTAGCCGGCCGTCGCCAGCGCACCTGCGTTGCAATGCGTCAGGACGGTCGCGGGATCGTCCAGAAGCTCGGCGCCGAACCGCCCGAGCGAGCGATTTACCGCCAGGTCTTCCCGGTAAATCGCGATCGCCTCATCCCGCATGCGACGAAACAGTTTCACGTCATCGAGATCGAGGCTGGCGTCGAGGACTCGTCCCATTCGCTCGACGGCCCAGGCCAGGTTGACTGCGGTCGGACGCGTCGCACGCAGGGTCTTTGCCACCAGATCGAATCGCTTGCGGGCGCGTTCGCCGGCGAATCCCTTCATGCCCAGGGCTACGCCCATAGCTGCGGCAACTCCGATCGCCGGCGCGCCCCGAATGACCATCGTGCGAATCGCCTCAGCGACTCCGCGGTAGTCCTTATAGGTACGCATGACTTCCCGGGTGGGAAGCAGCCGCTGATCGATCATCCGAACGGCGTCGGACTGCCATTCAATGGTTTTGACCGCCATGAGACGAGAAGAGACCTTCCTGAAAGAATATCAGATACGTTCGGCTTCGGTGACTGACCGAAAAGAGCTGAAGCGGGTAGTCGGCCACCCAATCAAGCTCAGGTCGCTTCGCCGGTAATCAGAGAATACTCAGTGGCTTGCGGCGCCTATTTGCGCTCGTACACACCGCGGGTTTTGCGCTTGGCCGTTCCGCCTTCAATCCATCGAGTGATCGCCGCGAAGATTTCCGAGGGTCGCTTGTCCTTGAGACCCCGGATCTTGCGAATATCCGATGCTTTGAACTGCTTCGGAAGCTGGTTCAGCACTTCGCGCCAGTTGATTCTGCCGCCGCCGGTTGCGCGACCGGCCTTTCTGCCCTTGCGCTTCGCCCCTTTTGCGCTGCCAAGTAGACCGCTTAGATGCGCTTCCTGCTCGAGAAGGCGCTTCAACTCGTTTTCCTTGCTGCGAATTTGACGCTGCAGTCCAGAAAGCAGGCTATGCGCCTGGCGCTGGATGCGTTCGAAAGCTGAGGTGACTCCGCCTAGACTAGTACGTGGCATTGTGAATCGCTCCTTCCCCCCGTGCCCGTGACTCAAACTATATAATCCGTCCGTCTACAACAAGCTGAACCGGAAATGGCTACTACGTTATTGTGTTGTCCTTTTGAAAATGTACTTTTCATCGCGGCGCTCGTGGGTTGTTGAGTATTGAGTGCGAACCTTGCCTGTCACTCGCCGCAGAAGCATCGCATAAAGAACGATTCGAGGTACTTTCCAAGGCGGTCAGCGGGGAGATTGCCTCGCTGAACGCTTGTTCCATCATGAAGATCCGACTCCTACCAGGCGTTTTCTCTGTGCCGGGCGACGAATGAGTACCGGCGAGCTGCGGGTCCCGGTTCAGAACGTTGTTTTGCAATCTTCCCCTTTGAGACCACCTTTTTGGACCAATGAGTCATTTATACGCGCCTGCTTCAGCGCTGAGGGCGGGTAAAACGAGGCCAGGAGCCGGTTTTATCAACTTGCAGTCAATACGGAATGGGGTAGGTGTGTCATTTTGCGCCTGTATTTGTGGCGTTTCTGGTGCTATATATGCGATCAACTTTCGAAAGGTGCGTGCCGTACGAGTCTTCGCCCGCCGACTGACCGATCTACGAACACAATTCCGGATTCGCGATAACGGGAACGTGGGGGACTGCTCGCGCGCGGGCGAAGTGTCTGAGGGCGCCGGGGAGAAGGTAATGGGTCGCAGATTGTACGTTGGGAACTTGGCTTGGACTGTGACTGATCAGGACCTGCAGGATGCATTTTCAGAAGCGGGTCAAGTCGACAGCTCGCAAGTCATAATCGATCGAGCGACAAATCGCTCGAGGGGGTTTGGTTTCGTCGAGATGGCCACCGATGAGGCAGCCGAGTCGGCCATCAAGAAACTGAACGGCAGAGACATCAAGGGTCGTCCGATCCGGGTCAACGAAGCGCAGGCGCGAAGCAACGACCGGCGCGGAGGTCCGCGGGATCGCTAGACTAGCGCCGCCACGCCGGCCGGGTACGGATTGATCGCGAGAATCCGTCCCGCTGGCGTATCGGCGGCTCGCTTTCCTCACTCCGACGCGGCCTTGGCCGCGCTCCAAAAGTAGCAACCCCTCCTTTTTTGCCGGCCAAATTTCAGCACGCGCGTCTAATAAATCCTGCGCGCATTGAACTCTAGCCACTGTGCCCGCGGTGGAGCGTTCAAGCTCGCTTCACTAGGCTGGTACTCATGGAATTCATAACCATCGAGGCCCAGAGCGAACGCGCGACCATCATTCCCGAGATCGGATGCCAATGTTTCGAGTACCGGGTCGCATCGCTCGATATCATCGCCGGTCCTCCGAACCTCGACGTCTGGCGAGAGCATCCGTTTCGCAGCGGGATTCCCTTGTTGTTTCCGTGGCCGGGCCGGATCGCCGCCGGGGTATTCTATTTCCAGGGCAGGAAAATTCGACTGCCTATCAACGAGCCGGCGCGCGGTCATTCGATTCACGGACTAACCTGGAACTGCGCGTTTCGCGTCGTAAAGCGCGGACCATACTACGTCCACACCGAGCTCGATTCAGCCTCGAATCTCGAGTTGAGCCGTATCTGGCCGTATCGCTTCATCCTGGAAATCGATTACGAAGTCGGCAACGGTTTGCGGCTGCGCGCGAGAGCGCGCAACGCCGGCAACGAGGCGATGCCCCTGGGGTTCGGTGCGCATCCATACTTCCACGCGCCGCTGGGCGCCGCCGGTCATCGCGGCGATCTGGAGGTTCAAGTCGCGCCCGCGATTGCGCAGTGGCCTCTCGACGAAAAAATGATTCCGACCGGCTCTCCGGTGGCGCTCTCCGGACGATTCGATCTGCGCACTCCGCAGAAGCTCGGCGACCTCAGTTATGATGATGCATTCCATCTTGATTCCGCGCGTGACCTGGCGGCTCCTTGCGGGAGGCTGGTAAACCCGGCCAACCAGACCGCGATCGAGGTGCGTGCGGAAGCGGATTTCGGCGAATTTGTCGTGTACGCGCCGCCCGATCGCGAGGTCGTCGCACTGGAGCCGTACACGTGCGGACCCGATGCGTTCAACCTCGCGGCGCGCGGAGTACAGTCTGGAATGCGCGTGCTCAAGCCGGGTGAGTCATTCGAGACCGGCTTCGAGATTCGCCTCGGTTCCGCGTGAACAGCCTTCCCCCGGGGAGAAGGTGGCGCGTTCTCGCGCCGGATGGGGGACCAGTTTCGCCCCAGCATTCAGGGCTTGATCAGCACCTTGAGCGCGCCCTCGCCGCGCGCATCGAAGATCTTGTAGCCGTACGGAGTCTCATCCAGCGGCAGTGTGTGGCTGATTATGGGGCGCGGATCGATCTTCCCATGCTCCATCAACTTCGCGAGATGCGGGATGTTGCTGCGGATGTTAGCCAGCCCGGTCTGGAACCGCACGCCCTTCATGAACGCCGTCATCATCGGGAAACTGGTGTTGGGATCGCTGATCACGCCGACCATCGAAAGCGTTCCGCCTCCACGCACGCCCTGGAACGCCCCCTCGAGTGCGGAGATGTGTCCGACCGCTTCGATCGTCACGTCGGCGCCGCGCCCGTCGGTGTGATCGAGGATGGTCTTCTGCGCCTCGTCGATCTTGGCCGCGGTCGCGCCCAGCTTGCGCGCCAGTTCGAGTCGATACGGAAAATTGTCGACCGCGATCACTTCGGCCGGTCCGAACAGCTGCGCCGCGATGATCGCGCATAGCCCCACCGGGCCGCATCCGAAAACCGCCACGGTATCTCCCGGCTCGATGTTACCGTTGATCGCGCCGAAGTATCCGGTCGGCAGAATATCCGCGAGAAAGACCGCCGCCTCGTCCGTGATAGCATCGGGCAGCGGAAAGCAGGTGTAATCGGCGAGCGGCACCGTCACCGCCTCGGCCTGCTCTCCGCCGATATCTCCGAACGTCCCCGCGAAGTTTCGACCGTAGCCGAACACCGCCGCGCCGCTGACCGTGCATTGCGCGACCTGCCCGCGGCGGCAAAAGAAGCAATCGCCGCACGCGACCGCGCCGGCGACGACCACCCGCTGCCCCTTTTTCAGATGGCTCACGCCCTTACCGACTTCCTCGATCACGCCGACGCCCTCATGCCCGAGCACGAAGCCGGGCATGACCTGCTGGTTGCCGTGATAGGAGTGGAGATCGGATCCGCAGATGGCGGCGCGCGTGATGCGCACGATCGCATCGGTCGGCGATTTGAGACCCGGGTCGGGGACTCTCTCGATGCGGACGTCGCGCGGACCGTGGAACACCGTTGCTTTCATCGCATTGCCTCTTCCGGAAGGGGCGCAGGGGCGCCGTTCATTCGCAGCGGACGCGATAATTGCACAGAATTGTTCGGGTTTGCAGCCGCCGCAAAGACCGTGATAATTGCAGGGATTCCGGAGGCATCATGATTCAAAACGTCAAGAAGGTAATGGCGCCGCTCGACTTTTCCGAACATTCGGCCGAGGCGCTGCGTAACGCATGGGAACTAACCCGCGACGTCAACGGCGATCTGCACATCGTTCACGTGGTCGGGCCCCATTTCACGATCGTGGAACGGACCCGCGAGCTGATGCGCGAGAACGCGATGCAAGAGCAGGCCGAAGAAGAACTCGCGCGGCTCAAGAAAGATGAGCTCGGCAACTCGGACAAGGTTACCACTGCCGTGCTGGTCGGACCGCCGGTGGGCAAGCTCGTCGAGTATGCCAAGGAGAACGGTATCGATTTGATCGTGCTGCCCGCGTTCGGGCATTCGGGCGCCGAGTATGCGCTAATCGGCGGCGTCACGGAAAAGCTCGTGCGCCAGGCCCCTTGTTCGGTGTTGGTGCTGAAACCTCGCCAGCGCTAGCCACGTGCTGCAACCAGAAGGAGCATTCCGATGAACATGCAGGAACAGAAAGATCGCGCGCTCACGTTTCTCAAGAACCTGGAGCATCCCGACGTCAAGGTGCTCGAAGGCATCCTGGACGACAACGTCGAATTCGAGATGATGGGCCGGCTGCCGGGCGTCGCCCCTATCAAGGGTAAAGCCACCCTGCTCAAGGGATTGCCGGTCACGCTCAAGCAGATGTTTCCCAACGGGCTAAACCTGAAGTTCCACACCGTGATCGGAGAATCCAATCACGTTGCCATCCAGGCTGAATCAGATACCACGGCGGCCAACGGCAAGAAGTATGCGAACCGCTATCATTTCTATTTTCGGTTCGCGGGCGACAAGATCGAGCAGGTGCGCGAGTACAACGACACCAATCACGTGCGCGAAGTGTTCATGAGCTGATTCTTCTTCGGATGAAGAGGGCAAACGGGGGAAGCAACTGCTTCCCCTTTGTTTTTCGGCCCACCGCAGCGATAAACCGCGCGATGTCGACATCGCGTCGGTAGACAGAACGATCGCTCAGAACCTTTGGTCCGAATCCGCGCGCCAGGAAAAAAGGCCGAGCGAATCGCTTCACCCGGCCTAACGCCAACCGGGAAAAGGGGGGCAAACCCCGGCCAGCACAACTATTGTCGCCCAATAAGCGGCGGCTTGCAACGAAATATGATGTCGCAGTTTGAGGCTAAATCTTTACGCTGTCGGCAGCTTTCCTCATCTGCCGCCGCCAATAGCGGGCAGGAAATGAACCTCACTTTTATCGTTTACCGGCTCCAGGATTCCGCCCGGCGCGATCTCCCCATCGACGGAAACCGCCACTGAAGGCTTGAGGTCGTCTCCTTCCAGCAGATGGCTGGTAAGGTCCGGAAATTTACGGCCCAGGTCCGCCACCAATTCCCGCACGTTGTGCCCCTGCACCTCGACGCGCTCGACGCCACCGGTGTACTTGCGCAGCAATGATGGGATGATCGCGATCGGCATCTTCAAATTAAAAGAGCCGGGCCAAGGCGGCCCGGCTCTCTGCCTTCTTGCTGTTCCAATCAGTCGGCCGCGGCCGAGTGAGTTTCCTCCGTGGCGCGCTTCTTGAGGATCTCCTTGAGCAGGCGCGGCGGTGACATCGGCGTCTCGGACATCCGCACGCCAACCGCGCGGTAAATCGCGTTGGCCAGCGCGGCGGGCGGCGGAACGATCGACACTTCGCCGACTCCGCGTACGCCCAGCGGATGACCCGGATTGGCCACTTCCACGATAGCCGTTTCAATCAGCGGCAAGTCCAGACAGGTGGGCATCCGGTAATCGAGCAATCCGGTGTTACGCAGGATGCCCTTGTCATCGTAGAAGTACTCTTCGTTGAGACCCCATCCGATTCCCTGGGCGGTGCCACCTTGCATCTGTCCTTCGACATAGCTCGGGTGAATGGCTTTGCCGACATCCTGGGCGACGGTGCAGCGCAGAATCTGGACCTTGCCGGTGTCGGGATCGACCTCGACATCGACGCAGGTGGTCGCGAACGCCGGTCCCACTCCGCGCGCATTCACGCTGGCGCGGCCGATGATCGGTCCTCCCGTGCGCGCCAGCTTGGTCGCCAGCTCCTTCATGCTCATCGGCGGTTTGCCTTCGCCCTTCTCAACTGACGCCGGGTCCTTGAGGCGCACTGACCCATCGTGCAGCTCGACGTCATCGGGCTTCACCTCCCAGACCTTGGCCGCGCGCTCGCGAAGCTGACGGGCGGCATCCTGCGCCGCTTCGTAGACGGCCATGCCGGTTGCGAAGGTGACACGGCTCCCGCCGGTAACGTCGGTATGGCCAATCGAATCCGTGTCGGCCACCAGCGGGCGGACGTCGGTAACCGGAATTCCCAGGACCTCCGCCGTGATCATCGCCATCGAGGCGCGCGATCCTCCGATGTCCGGCGAGCCGGTGACTACGCTCGCGGTGCCATCGGTATGGATATTCACCGTGGCGGACGATTGCATGCCGGCGTTGAACCAGAACCCGGTCGCGACGCCGCGGCCCTGGTTGGGGCCGGACAGCTTGGACTTGTAATGATCGCTGTTGCGGATCGCGTCCAGGGTTTCGATGAAACCGATTGCTTTGAACGGAGGTCCGACGACCTGCGGCGAGCCTTCCTTGACGCCGTTCTGGACGCGAAGTTCGATCGGATCGATACCGCATCGTTCCGCGATCTCGTCGATCACCGTCTCTCCCGCCATCGCCGCGTTGGTTGCCCCCGGCGCGCGGTAAGCAGCAGTCTTGGGCCGGTTTACCACGACGTCGTAGGCATCGATCTGCAGGTTCTCGATCGTGTAGGGCGCCAGGATGCACATCGCGCCCGCGCCGACCGGAGAACCCGGGAAAGCGCCGGCCTCGTAGGCCATCCACACCTCTGCCGCGACGATCTTGCCGTCTTTCGTCGCGCCCATCTTCACCTTGATCTTCGAACCCGAGGTCGGTCCCGATCCGCGCAGCACTTCCGACCGCGTCATCACCATCTTCACCGGATGCCCGGTCTTCTTGGAGAGCAGCAGCGAGAGCGGTTCGAGATAAACCGTGGTCTTGCCGCCGAATCCGCCACCGATCTCCGCCGGGACGACTTTGATCTTGCCGACCGGAACTCCCACTACCTGCGCGCTCAGCGATCGCACGTCAAAGGCGCCCTGCGTCGAGCAGTAGATGGTTGCCTGGCCGTCGGCATTGTAGATGCCCACCGCGTTGTGCGGCTCGATATAGCCCTGGTGGACCATCGCGGTGTTGAACTCGCGCTCGATAACGAAGTCGGCTGCCTTGAATCCAGCCTCGAGATCGCCGCGCTTGAACTGGATATGGTTAGCGACGTTGGTTTGCTTGTCACCTTCCTCGCGGTTGCGCAGCGTGGGATGCAGGATCGCGGCGCCGGGCTTCATCGCGACATCCACCGTCATCACCGGCGGGAGCACTTCGTATTCCACCTCGATGAGCTTGAGCGCCTCTTCCGCGATGTGCGGACTGGTCGCCGCGACCGCGGCGATCGCGTGTCCGTCGTAGAGGACCTTGTCGTGCGCCAGGATGTTCATCGAAAGGTGGCGCGGATTGATCGCCATCTCACCCGCCTGCTCGATCTTGTCGTCGGCCTGGGGCAGGTCAGCCGCGGTGACGACGGCTTTCACGCCCGGCAGCTTCAACGCCTTGGCGGTTTTGATCGATTTGATCTTCGCGTGTGCGTGCGGGCTGCGCAGCACCTTGCCGTGGAGCATGCCCGGGAACGCGTAGTCGGCGCCGTACTTGGCGCGGCCGATAACCTTGTCGACCCCGTCGTGACGAATGGGCCGGGTGCCGATTACCTTGAACTTGCCGTTGGAATTCGTGCCTTCCATGGTGTGACCTCTCTGGTTCGCTCTACGCGGCGCGGCTGGTACGCACGCCGGATTTCATCGACTTGGCCGCATCAAGAACCGCCCTGACAATCTTATCGTATCCGGTGCAGCGGCACAGGTTGCCCGCCAGCGCATAGCGGATCTCGGCTTCGGTCGGATTGGGATTACGCTCCAGCAGCGCCGTCGCCGACATCAGGAAACCCGGCGTACAAATTCCGCACTGCAAGCTCGCGTGCTCCAGGAACTTCTGCTGCAGCGGATGCAGCGTGTTGCCATCCGCGAGGCCTTCCACCGTGCGGATCTCCTTGCCCTGCGCCTCCACCCCGAGCATCAGGCACGAGCATACCGCGCGCCCGTCGATCAGCACGCTGCACGCTCCGCAGTCGCCCGTGAGGCATCCCTCTTTGCTGCCCGTCATCTCGAGCACATCGCGCAGGCATTCGAGCAGGCTCTGGCGCGGTTCGCACAGGAACTCCACTTCTTCTCCGTTGATATTGACTTCTACCAGTGTCTTCTTGGACATGCTTCTGTCTCTTTCAATCCTAATGTTTGTGGGCGCGCTCGGCCGCGATGGTCAAAGCGCGGCGGGTCAGCACTCCGGTTACGTGACGGCGATACTCGGCGGTTCCGCGCATGTCGTCGATCGGCGACGATGCCTCGCTCGCTAGCCGCGCGGCGGTCTCCAGCGCGCTCTCGTCGAGCTTCTTGCCAATCAGCGATTCCGATGCCTTGTCGGCGAACAACGGAGTCGCGGCCACCGCGCCCAGGCCGATACGCGCCGCTTTCACGACACCACCGGCGAGCGTGACCGAGGCCCCCACCCCGACCACCGCGATATCCATTTCGTTGCGCGGGATGAAGCGCAAGTACGCATCGCTGGAGTGGGGCGCCGGGGCTGGAATCAGCAACTGCACGAGCAGCTCGCCCGGCTTGAGAACCGTGCGGCCCGGAGAGACAACGAACTCCTCGACCGGAACATCTCGCGTCGCCTTTCCGCCGGCGATTCGAGCCTTCGCCTTGAGCGCGATCAAAGCGGGGGTGGTGTCGGCCGCGGGCGATCCGTTGCAGAGATTGCCGCCGACCGATGCGCGATTCTGTATCTGCAGCGAACCGATTAGATGCGCCGCCTCGGTGAGACCCGGGTAGTGACGGCGCATGTCGGCGTTCTCGGCGACGTCGATACACGAGACGGCCGCACCCAGTTTCAGCCCCGATTTGGGACTGAACTTGAGTTCGCGCATCTCCCTGACTTTCTTGATATCGACCACGACCGCGGGCTGCCGCACACCGGCGCGCATCTGGATGATGAGGTCGGTGCCGCCGCATATCGGCCGCGCCTTGTCGCCATTAGCCTTCATAATCTTGAGGGCCTCGGCGAGCGTAGATGGAGACTCAAAGCTGAATGCGTGCAAGCGAGAATGTTCCTCCAGGCAGGATTTGCCGAAGCTGTCCGCGCCCCGACACCCATTAGATAGCGCAGTTTCCCCTAACACGAAAAGGGTATGCGACCGTACTCCGGCCCGACCTCTTACCGGCTACCGCGCTCGCTGATTGGCTTCGCCTGCCTAAAGCCGCGTACCAGGTGGTGACGCTGCGGATGAATCCTTCCAGTCGAGCCGCCACCTGATCGCGGGCGTTTCTGAAAGCCTGCAGATCGCTGACACCTCGCCGCTGGAGGTCTGCCGGATCCGTGATGTCCCAACGATGCTGATGGGCAACCCGGCCGCGGATTGAGCACGTTTTTCGCGCCACGTTGCAGAGCGTGATCAAATAGTCGAAGTCCTGGTCCTCAAATTCCTTCACGGACTTGGAGCGATGTCCGGCCACGTCGATCCCGACCTCGCGCATCACTGCCACGGTGGTGGGCGAAAGGATTTTGGGTTCGGTCCCGGCGCTGAAAACTTCGAATCGATCGCCCGCGCGATGGCGCAACAAGCCTTCCGCCATCTGGCTGCGGGCGATGTTACCGGTGCATACGAACAGGACGCGCAATTTCTTCACCAGTCTCCTGGAGCAATCGAAGCCGCTAGGCAGGCTGAATGTCGGTTCGGGAAAAGTTGTTGCCGACGAAGAGGAGCGGCTGTTCGCCTAGTCGCGCGACTGCGTAGCTCAGGCAATCGCCGAAATTCAGCCCAGCACGATGCCGTCCTCGCCCGAAGCGCAAAAATGCCTCGCAGGCTTCCTTCCAGTGCGCGTCTCCAAACGGGACCGTGTTAACGTCGAAAGTCTGCAGGAAGCGCGCGATCATGCCCTGGGCACCCTCGCCCAACTTGGCGCTCAGCACGATAACGGTTTCAGCCAGGGTTGGGGCTCCAACAACTCTGGTTTGGGCGGCGAGCAAACGGTCCATCAGCGACTCGAAGCCACGCTCCTGAAAGAGGATTGCCAGGATCGCGGAGGAATCGAGCGTCATACCCCAGTCTCGCCGTAGCCGAGAATCTTCTCGCGTTCGCGCTTGCTTATGCCGCGGCCAAGCAGGCGTGGCGGGATCTTTGGCCACACCTCTCTCTTGAGAAATCGCATTACTTCCGCGCGTTGGTTGCGTTTTGGGCCGTGGGACACAAGGCGGGACCGTCGCTCTTCAAGGGCTTTGCGGATTGCCTCGGTCTTGCTTTCGCCGGCCAGAGCTGCGACCTCGGCGGCGAGAGATTCGACCCGAGCGTTTTTGATGTTAAGTCCCATTTGCTTTGATTTTTACAGATAGGTAGAAAAAAGCAACCTTGGTAGAAACACTCGGTCTGACAAGCGCACAAGCTGGAAGCCTGTGCCATGCGGGAATCGGCCTCTCCGGACACTGACGGGCACGATCGGTCAATCTCTGAAGCCCAGCCTTCGTGCAATGCGGGCCGCTGCTGATGCGAGCGCGGGCGGTTGGGTGCCCATGTTTTTGAAGCGCGGATCGGTCGTCTGCCCGCGCACGTAGCGCACGTAAATCTGCTCCACCACCGTCGCGGTCTTCCAATGCGCCCACGACCAGTAGAAGGGCATGTTGCTGACATCGCGTCCGGTCCGCGTGGCGTATCGATGAATCAATTCTTCCCGGTTCATGAAGCCGGGATGAACCGTATGCGGTGAGCCTTCGCTCGTGGCCAGCAAGTCCGGCGGGTCGTCGGCCTCGCGCCAGTAGCCGAGCGCGATTCCGAAATCTACAAGCGGGTCGCCGATCGTGGACATCTCCCAGTCGAACACTCCCACTATTTTCCCGGGGTCCGCGAAATCGATCATCAGGTTGTGCAGATAATAGTCGTTGTGAATCAGCGCCGGCGCCGGCGAAGCCGGCATGTTTTCCAGGTACCACGCGCCGAGCTTTTCCATCAGGGGAAGCTCGCGCGTCTTCGCCTTCTCCCATCGCCCCATCCATCCGGTGATCTGGCGCTTGAGAAATCCGTCCGGCTTTCCGAGATCGCCGAGCCCGGCCGCCTGGTAATCCACCGCATGCAGATCGGCCAGCGTATCGACGAACCCTTCTGACAACTTTCGCAGCGATGCCGGGTCCTGCGGCAGTTCCGGCGGCAGCGGCTGGCGCATCCGGATGAGAATGCCCTTGCGCCGCTCCATCACGAAGAACGGCGCACCGATAATCGACGGATCCTCGCAATAGACCATCCCGCGCGGCGCGGGCCTGAATGCCTTCCACACGCGCGACAGCACTCGGTACTCGCGGCCCATGTCGTGGCCGCCTGCCGGCAACGGTCCGAACGGAGGTCGGCGGACCACCCACTCGCGATCGCCGAAGCGGAGCAGGTAGGTCAGATTGGAATGTCCACCCTGGAATTGCCGGACGGTCAGCGGCCGATCCGTATCGGGCAGCTTGTCGCGCAGGTACGCGATCAGCTTGGCCCAATCGAGCTGTTCTTCCTCGCGCACCTCGCCGAATTCGGGAGTGATCTCGCCTGCCATCGTCTGACTTATGCCAAAAAGCCGCCCGTTAACGCCAGAAGAAGGATTGGCGCAAAGCTGCTCGAAATTGCAGATGGCACTCGGCTGTTCGCGGAACATATGATCGCCCCGCTGGATTTCATCGCCAGCGAGGACGACATGCTCGATGGCGTTATCCTGACGTGGTTCATATTGACCGCACTCTCGGTCGCCTTCGTCGCGATCGATATCCGCTCCACGCCCGAGTCTCCAGTTTTGAAATGGGGTTTCGTGCTGGTGACGCTCTTCACCGGCGCCGTAGGCGCGATGCTCTATGTGCTCGGATGCCGCGAGCCGCTACCCGGCACACACGAACAATACGTGGCCGCACCGTGGCGGCAGACGCTCGGCTCCACGATGCACTGCGTTGCGGGAGACGGCATCGGCATCCTCGCCGGCGCCGTGCTCGGCGGGTTCCTGATGATGCCGCCGGCGCTCGACATCGCGACGGAATACATTCTCGGGTTCGGCTTCGGACTGGGAATTTTCCAGGCGCTATTCATGCGCGACATGGTCGGCGGTTCGTACACCAAGGCGCTTGCAGCTTCCTTCATTCCCGAACTCACCTCGATGAACTGCCTGATGGCGGGAATGATCCCGGTCGCGATGATTTTCAAATCGCGCGTACCCGGCAGCGCGAGCCCTGGCTCCGCTGCGTTCTGGTTGATCATGAGCATGGCGCTGCTGGCCGGATTCATTGCCGCATACCCGATGAATTGGTGGCTGGTCGCGAACAAGCTCAAGCACGGGATGCTGACGGTAAGGCCGGTATCAGTGAGCGGCGAGCACGAGAAGATGGCCGCGATGCAGGGCATGCAGCACGGTGCGCATCAGATGTCAGAGATGGAAGAACATTCGATGCCGGCCGTTCCAGGGAGCACGATCGCGATGGTGGTAGTGCTGTCGTTTGCGATTATGGCCGCGGGAATCGCGATCGCAATCGTATTCATGCAAGGAACCGCACAGTAGAGTTTGGCGGGTCGGAGCTCTCAGCGTTGTGCTGCTTTGGGGCCGGACAGCGGTGCACCACTTTGATTTGTGGAACTGGAGTCGCTCGCGTTTGGACCCTGACAGGATGCCCCGATGCGCCCCGCAAAGTCTTTCAGTCGCGCTTCGCAGGCGACCTTGCTTGGGAAACCCATCTCAATGTGTGCTGCGATTTGAGTTCCGGGCGGGGCCGGAACCAGCAGCATCCAAGCCCCGGCCAGCGCGATCGTTACGGGTGTCATTTCAGCTCCGCCACAAGACTAGCGGTTGAGCCAGCATCGGCAAAGAATGTAAGAAAAACGCCGCCGGGAGATTGCTCCCGGCGGCGTACCGTCGACTGTTAGCTGAGATCCTTCGCTTCGCTCAGGATGACGCTTCGGCGTTGCCTCAGCGTCACTTCCACGCGCGCAGTTCGCGGCGTGCGATGGTCTGGCGATGGACTTCATCCGGACCGTCCGCGATGCGCAGCGCGCGGCTCTCGCGCCAGAAGCGCGCGATCGGGAAATCGTCGCTGACCCCCGCCGCGCCGTAGAGTTGGATCGCGCGATCCAGCACGCGCATCACCATGTTCGCCGCCATCACCTTGATCTCCGAAATCTCCTTGCGCGCTTCCTTCTTGCCCGCGGTATCCATCTTCCACGCCGCGTGCATCACCATCAGGCGCGTCGAGTCGATTTCGATTCGTGAGTCTGCGATCCATTCCTGGATGTTCGACTTGTCCGCGAGCAGGCTGCCGTGCGTCCATCGCGTGTTCGCCCGCTTGCACATCAGCTCGAGCGCCCGCTCGGCGATTCCGATGGTGCGCATGCAGTGATGGATTCGGCCCGGGCCGAGGCGCGCCTGCGAAATCGCGAAGCCGTCGCCCTCGCGTCCGAGGATGTTCGTGATCGGGACCTTGCAGTCCTTGTAAATGATCTCGCAGTGGCCGCCGCCGCCCGTGTGGCCCATCACCGGCACCGGCCGAATCAGGTTGAAGCCCGGGGTGTCGGTCGGCACGACGATCTGGCTGGCGCGGCGATGCGGCTCCGCATCGGGATCCGTCACCACCATCGTGATTGCGAATGCCGCCCCAATCGCGCCCGAGGTGAACCACTTGTGCCCGTTGATGACGTAGTAGTCGCCCTGGCGCACGGCGCGGGTCTTGAGCTGGGTCGGGTCGGAACCCGGGGTGTCCGGCTCCGTCATCGAAAAGCAGGTGCGAATCTCGCCGTCCAGGCAGGGCTTCAGATAGCGCTTGGTGATTTCGTCGCTTCCGTACTCGGCCAGGATCTCCATGTTGCCGGTGTCCGGCGCCATGCAGTTAAAAGCGCGCGCGCCCAGCGGGCTGCGGCCCATCAATTCGCATAGCGGGGCATACTCGTGGTTGGTCAATCCGGGGCCGAATTTCTTGTCGGGAAGGAACAGGTTCCACAAGCCCTCGGCCTTGGCCTTCTTGCGGATGTCCTTCATTACCGGATGTTCTTCGTTCGAATCGGCACGCTCGTGGGCGAGCACTTCTTTTTCGGCGGCATAGACGTATTGATCCATGAAGGCGCCTACGCGCTTGCGCAGATCTTCGGTCTTGGGGCTTAACGCAAAATCCATTGTAGGTTCTCTCTTTGCTTGGGATTGCAGGCTGACACATAACCCACTTCGAAAATTAGTGAAAGTCTGCCGGCCACGCGGGTTTCGCACCAGATTTGCTATTAAAACGGAGTGAGCGCGGAACTCCCGAATTTGGAGACATTGTATGACCCCCGAACGCTTTGAAGGTGGCTGCCTCTGCGGCGCGGTCCGATTCGTCGCCACCGGTCGACCGATTGGTGTGTACTGGTGCCATTGCCAAAGTTGTCGAAGGCATACCGGCGCACCCGTTTCGGTCTTCGTGGCTTTCAAACGCGAAGCCTATGAAGTCACCAAAGGCGAAGTCACCAAGTTCGATTCCACGCCAGGACAGACGCGGCGCGGCTTTTGCGCGCGGTGCGGCTCAACCCTGACCTGCGAAAGTCTTCCGCAGCTTAAGGAAACCCATTTTCACGTCGGGGCGTTCGACCAGGCCGCCCTCCTGCAGCCGACGAAACAGTACTTTCCCGAGGAACGTCTGCCCTGGCTGCACACAGGCGAGAGATAGGATCCGGAATTTTGCCGTGGCTCGCACCGCCGTCCTACAAGCGGAGATCAAAGGAAATCTGAATGGGCGCACTCACTGACAAGTACTGCATCGTCGGCGTCGGCGAGACTCCGCATATGCGGCCTTCCGGCCGCACCACTCTGTCGATGGCGTGCGAGTCCGTCAGCAAGGCGATGGCCGACGCCGGCCTGCGCGCATCCGACATCGACGGCATGACCAGCTACCAGGTGGGTGATTCCACCAGTTCCGGCCATGTCGCGACTGCGCTCGGAATGCGCCTCAATTACTGTCTCGACATCGTTGGCGGAGGCTCCAGCACCGAGGCGCTGGTGGCGCACGCAATCGGTCTCATCGAGGCCGGCTACGCGAAGACCATCGTCTGCTTTCGATCGATGAACGGGCGCTCCGGCCGCAGGATGGGTGGCCAGATCCCCGGCGGACCGATTCCCGTCGCGAATGCAGAGGGCGATAACCAGTTCTACATGGGATGGGGCTGGACCACGCCCGCGCAATGGTTCGGGATGTCCGCGATGCGCTATCTGCGGGATACGGGATGCACGACCAAAGCGTTCGCGGAGATCGCTGTCGCGCATCGCTATCACGCGAGTCTCAATCCCAAGGCGATTCATCGCTCGCCGATCACGATCGAGGATCATCAAAAGTCGCGATGGGTCGCGAAACCGTTCCGCCTGCTCGATTGCTGCCAGGAAACCGACGTCTCCGCGGCGATCATCGTCACTTCGCGCGAACGCGCCTACGACCTGCGCCAGCCTCCCGTCTTCATCATGGGCGGCTATGCGCGCACGATGGCCGACAATCCGCAGTGGAACTATTCGCGCCCGGTCCTGCATTACGTGGCGGGCAACTACGGATGGAAGCGCTCCTTCGGGATGGCCGGCATAACTCACGCCGATGTGGACTTCGTCTCCTGCTATGACGCGTTCACCTTCACGACCCTCATCCAGCTAGAAGCCAACGGCTTCTGCCGGCCGGGCGAGGCGGGCGATTTCGTCAAGGGCGGCCGCCTGCAGATCGATCACGAGCTGCCGAGCAATCTCTCGGGTGGCCATCTTTCCGAAGGCTACACGCACGGCGTGCAGATGGTGATCGAAAACGTACGCCAGTTGCGCCATCGCGCCGACGACGCGTGCCCCGGATGGCGCGAAGGCAAACACACCTACGATCGCGGCAAGGGCTGCCGCCAACTTCGCAAGGCGAGGATCTGCTGCGGGATGGCGTGGGGGACTGAAACGATGGCGAGCTCGCTAATCCTGCGCGGGATGGCGGCCTGACCGAGGGGACACGGCGATGGCGGTAACAATTGATTATTCGAAGCTTCGCATCCTTCCCGATCCCGACACGCGCGAATGGTGGGCCGCCACGCGGGACAAGAAGTACCTCGTGCGCAAGTGTCTCAAGTGCGGCCACAAATGGTTTCCACCGGGCATTCCCGCGTGCAGCAAGTGCATGTCGATGGAAATCGGATGGTTCGAGACCGCCGGCACCGGCGTCATTCACAGCTATATCGTGGTCACCCAGCCGATCGTGGGCGCATTCATTGGGTCGGTGCCGTACGTTGTCGCGATCATCGAGCTCGATGATTGCAAGGAAGCGGATGGCACCGTGACGCGCGTGGCTGGCGTGCTGACTAATGACGAATCAGAAGTCGCGATGGGCCTGCCGTGCAAGGTCGTGTTCGAGCCGACCAGCGATCCGAACATCGTGATGCCGCGCTGGCAAATCAGCGGTACCGCGAAGGACACCTGGCGCTTCAACGAGTAGCCGACCTGAGCCTTCTCCTGACCTCTCCGCTCCGGGAGAGGCGAGAACGGCGATCCTCAGCTCGCGATCGCTTCGATGCGCGCCGGCACGTGCTTATGGAACGGCGTGCCCGCGAACCAGTCGCGATGCTCCGTCGTGGTCAGCTCGTTGGGCGCGACGCCATTCTGAAATTCCTGCCCCTCGCGATCGGGATACCAGAGACCGGT
>DATJWT010000241.1:0-7234 GCA_035500975.1 Binataceae bacterium (SeqCode) | reverse complement strand
GCCGATTCCGACGCCGGAGGATTCGCCGCTCGTTCCCGTCGAGGAGGAAGATCCCAAGGGCTGGCGCGTGGTGAAAACCGAGCAGAGCGTGTTCGAACATCACCCGCATGCCACGCACTTCCGCTATCCGCTGCTCTACGGGCCGTACCAGCTGGCGCCGCGCGAATGGTCGATCGTCAGGCGCATCCTCGATCGCCGCCCGATCATCATCCCCGACAATGGCCTGACGCTTAATCACGCGGCCTATGTCGAAAACGCCGCCCACACGATTCTTCTCGCCGTCGATCGTCCGGAGGCCGCGAGCGGCCAGATTTACAACTGCGGCGACGAGCGGCTGCTGACGCTGCGCCAGGTCGTTGAGATCATCGCCGACACGCTCGATGCGAAGCCGGAAATCATCTCGATGCCGTGGCAGTTCGCGATCCCCGCGCGTCCTTTGATCTCGCAACCGTGGACGACCCATCGCGTGCTCGACATGACCAAGCTCAAAACGCAGCTCGGCTACTCGGACGTCGTGCCGCCGGAACGCGGCATCGCGATCACCGCCGCCTGGCTGCGCGACCATCCGCACGAGCCGGGCGATGCCGCCGAAAAGATCTTGCAGGATCCTTTCGATTACAGGGCCGAGGATGAGTTGATCGCGGCCTGGAAACGCCTCTGCGCCGCGATGCCGCAAGTAAAATTCGAAAGCGAGCCCGGGTACACGACGACCTACAGCGGTCCCGGCGGCAAAGCCCGCACCACCCCGTGGTCGTGACCTTTCCTCTCTTTCCCTCTCACCTTTGGTGAGAGGATGCCGCGCGACCTTGCGCGGCAGGAGAGAGATCCTTTTCCGCGCGCGTGATGCGCGTGCGATTCAGGAATTCTGTTATTCATAGTCTTGAATCAGCCAGGAAAGGGAATTCTCGATGGAACTTCCGAATGTCTGGATTTCGCTTGGTGTGTTCGCATCGACCGCCGCCACGGACGCCGTCTATGTCATGTTCAACGGCGCCGTCTCCGCGCGAAAGCGCGTGCGTGCAGCGAGCTGGAGCAGCGTATGGTACCTGCTCTCCGCCTTCGCCGTTATCAGCTACACCCGAAATCCGCTGTACACGCTCTTCGCCGCCGGCGGATCGTGGCTGGGCGCATTCTGCGCCGTGACCTTCCTCACCCACGGAGAGCAGCCCGCGCTGCCGGCCGAAACGCAGCCTCATATGCCGCCCATCCGTCCCCTCCCATGAGTGCCGCCGCATCTCGCTCCTCCCGCTTTTCTTTCCGTGGTTTATCCGGGGCTTCGGTTGTAGACTACCGCCCGGACGCGGCGATGCTCTCGGCCGCGGGGGAAAGGAGCGCGCGATGAACCAGCTCAATACCGAGCGCGAGCAACGCTTCATCGATCTTGCGGCGACTCTTGCCGACGAGTTCGCGCCGCGCGCTGCGAAGCACGACGAAGAGGGCTCCTTTCCCTACGAGAACTACGCCCGCCTCAAGGAAACCGGCTACACCGTCCTGACCATTCCCGAGAAACTCGGCGGGTTCGGCGCGAGCCTGCTCGAGCGAATCAAGGCGCAGGAGCGATTGGCGCGCGGATGCGGCGCGACCGCGCTCGCCATCAACATGCACTTCAACACGGTCGGCCTCCTGATCGATCTGTATCGCAAATTCCAGGCGCCGAATGTCGAGCGGATGCTGCGCCGGATCGCGAGCGATCGCCTGATTTGCGGCGGCTCCGGCTCCGAGCCTGACAACGCGGTCATCAACCTGCGCCCGCGCACGACGGCGACCCGGGTCGAGGGCGGATGGATCGTCAATGGGCGCAAAATTTTCAGCACCCAGAGCATCGCGCTTGATTTGTTCTTTGCCGAAGCGATCTCCGAGGACGCGCCGCAGGGTCCGACCATCATCACGTTCTTCATTCCGCCGCGCGAAACTCCCGGGCTGACCTTCAAGGACGATTGGAACGTGATGGGCATGCGCGCGACCGCGTCGAACAGCTCGGAGCTGAAAGATGCGCGCGTGCCGGACGAATACATCGTGCTGACCCGCCCGGTCTCGCGCAGCGGCCGCGTGACCAAGGTGTTTGCGAAGGCGCCGTTCACGATTGGCGCGCCGTATATCGGCATCGCCGCGGCGGCGCGCGATTTCACCGTCGAGTTCATGAAGGATCGCAGGCGCTTTCCGCTGAAGCATCCGATGAGCCATCTGCCTGCCGTGTACAACAAGGTGGGTGAGATGGACCTGCTGCTGGAGGGTGCGCGGGCCGCGATGTGGAAGGCGGCCGGAGAGGTCGATCGCGATGATCCCCGCAGTTGGTCGCGCAAGGCAGTCGCGGCGCGAATGATCGCGGTGGAGAATTCCGTGCGCGTCGTCGACCTGGCGCTGCGCGCGGTCGGCGGATCGTCGTATTTCAAGCGTCTGCCGCTGGAGCGATTGTTTCGCGACGTGCGCGCGGGTCTCTATCATCCGTTCGACAGCGATGAATCGATCGAATTCCTCGGCAAGAGCGCGTTCGGCATTCCGCTGATCGAAGGATTGGATGTCGATCTTCCCGAGCCGCAAGACAAACCAAAGCATTGAGGAACTCCCGCCATGAAGATCGACGGCAAATGCCACTGCGGAAAGATCGCGTTCGAGGCTGAGGTCGATCCAAATGCCGTCGCAATCTGCCATTGCAGCGATTGCCAGACCCTTACCGGATCGGTGTATCGCGCGAACGTGATGGCGCCGGCGGCCGGCTTCAAGCTGCTGAACGGCGAGCCGAAGGTGTACATCAAGAAAACCGCTGCCAGCGGCAACCCGCGCGCGCACGCGTTCTGCCCCGACTGTGGCACGCCGATCTATGCGACCGCGGTAAGCAATCCGCAGACCTACGCCTTACGCATCGGCACTATCCGCCAACGCGCCGAACTCGGCCGCCCCTTCCGCCAGATCTGGTGTCGCTCCGCGATGCCATGGTCGATGGACATCGGCGGCATCCCGAAAAGCGACCAGCAATAGCGTCGCGTCAGGCCGCGAAGACATGCGTGGGCGAGCGAAGGCATCGCTTGCCTGTCTTGGTGTAAAAATCCCGCAATGCTAATTTAGCGCCGTTTTCGGAGGGCGTCTTGCCGACGGTCAAGATAGGAAGCCGCGAACATCGCGACCTGATGTGCAGCGAGTTCGAGCGGACCTTCAATAACTACCGGGTGAACGAAATCGAGTGGCCGGAACTGACGTCCGATGAGCTCGCGCGCCTGCGCGGGATGCCGTTCTGGAACGAGGCGCTGCAGACCGAGCGCATCGCCACCCGCCGCATCAAGCTGATGGTCGAGGCCGAGCGCGATCCGGTCGTGCGTGACTCGGTCGCGATGCAGGCGTTCGAGGAAGGCCGGCACGCATCGCTTTTCACCGGCCTGATGGAGCACTACGGAATTCCGGTGCCCGATCCCGACAGCTACACGCCGCGCGATCCCGAATGGGGCTTCATGCGGATGGGCTACGGCGAGGTGTTCGACATCTTCTTCGCGTTCGGTCTCTTCAAGCTCGGCTCCGATGCGGGCTTCTTTCCCGAGTCGCTGGCGCAAATTTTCGAAAGCCTGATTGCCGAGGAAGCCCGCCACATCCTCTTCTTCTCCAACTGGGCAACGTATGGCGGCGCTAACGCGACCCTTCTCGCCAAACCGTGGTTCTCGATACGTCGCGCTTCCGCCCTCGCTGTCCAGGCCTTCGGCCGCGCCCGTACTGCTTACCAGATGGCGAGAGGCGGTGACGTCGAGAAGGCCGACGATTTCGTGATTCAGGCGCCCGGGCAGATCGTCGGAGAGGATCTGACGCTGCGGAAGTTTATCGAGACCTGTGTGTCCGAGAACGATCGCCGGATGAGCCAGTTCGATCCGCGCCTGCCGCGCCCGACCTTGCTACCGAAAATGATGCGCATGGTTCTGCGCGCGATGCCGAAGCCCGCCGCCGCTTAACGATCGCTGGGATTCTTCGCCGATGGCTCAGAATGACGGGAAAGCCCCGTCGATCAGATTCGTCATTCCGAGCGTAGTCTTCGGAGCGAAGAATCTCAATGCGCGTTGAGTGCACCACCTCTTTTTCTCGTCCCAACACACGTCCCATTCTCCGCCTTGACCGCGCGCGCATCTACGCGCGACGATCCTCGATGCGCTCTCGTGCGCCCTGGAGGAGAAGCCCGATGAAGTTGCGCGATAACCGCCTGTTCCGGCAGCAGAGCTACGTCGATGGACAATGGATCGATGCCGATGCCGGCGGAGTCCAGGCGATCGACAATCCCGCCAACGGGCAGAGGCTCGGCACCGTTCCGATGCTTGCGACGGCCGAGACGCGCAAGGCGATCGCGGCTGCCGAGAAGGCATTTCCCGCGTGGAGCGCGATGACCGCAAAGGAGCGGTCGGTAATTCTACGCCGATGGTTCGAACTCTCGATGCAAAACGTGGACGACCTCGCGACCATCATGACGATGGAGCAGGGCAAGCCGCTGGCCGAGTCGCGGGGCGAGATCGCCTACGGTTCCTCGTTTATCGAATGGTTCGCGGAAGAAGGGCGGCGCATCTACGGCGACGTCATTCCCGCCAACTCGCGCGACCGGCGCATCGTGGTGCTCAAGCAGCCAATCGGCGTGGCGGCCGCGATCACGCCGTGGAATTTCCCCAACGCGATGATCACCCGCAAGACCGGCGCTGCCCTTGCCGCCGGATGCACAATGGTGATCAAGCCTGCCCCCGCGACGCCGTTCTCTGCACTCGCGCTGGCCGAGCTTGCCGAGCGCGCGGGCGTGCCCAGGGGCGTGCTCAATATCGTAACCGGCGATGAAATCGCGATTGGCCGTGAGCTATGCGCGAATCCTGCCGTCCGCAAGCTCTCGTTCACCGGCTCCACTGAAGTAGGAACGATCCTGATGCAGCAAAGCGCGCCCACCATCAAGAAGATGTCGCTGGAGCTCGGCGGCAACGCGCCGTTCATCGTTTTCGACGATGCTGACCTCGACAAGGCCGTCCCGGGCGTGATGGCATCGAAGTTTCGCAACGCGGGTCAGACCTGCGTATGCGCCAATCGAGTGCTGGTGCAGGACGGAATCTACGATGCGTTCGCGAAGCGGATCCGCGATGCGGTCAATGCGCTCGTGGTCGGCGACGGGATGGAAGAGGGCGTCACCATCGGTCCGTTGATCGATATGCACGCGGTCGAGAAGGTCGAGCAGCACGTCGCCGATGCGGTCGGTCATGGCGCGCAGCTCGCGATCGGGGGCAAGCGCCACGCACGCGGCGGAACGTTCTTCGAGCCGACTCTGCTTCTGGAAGTGCCTCTCGCGGCGCGCCTGATGAAAGAAGAGACCTTCGGACCGGTCGCGCCGCTCACGCGCTTCAAAACCGAGCGCGATGCGATCGCGATGGCCAACGATACCGTCTACGGACTCGCCTGCTATTTCTACAGCCGCGACATCGGGCGCATCTGGCGCGTTGCCGAGGCGTTGGAATACGGGATGGTCGGAATCAATGAGGGCATCATCTCGACCGAAGTCGCGCCGTTCGGCGGCGTGAAGCAGTCAGGCATCGGCCGCGAAGGCTCCAAATACGGAATCGACGAATACCTGGAGATCAAATACCTCTGCATGGGCGGCATCTAACACTCCTTCCGTCATTCCGAGCGGAGCATTCCTATGCGGAATCGAGGAACCTCATGCCACTGACCGTCGTCCTCAGCGGCGGGCGCATTCTCTTCAGACTTCATTCGCAATGAAGGTTTGATTCAGCAGCGATCGAGGCGAGAACCAGCGATTCAAAACCCCCATTGCCGATAAACGTTGAGAGAAATCCCGCACGCGGCATGCGACGGGCCGCGGCATGAGATTCCTCGACTTCGCGCGGAATGACGGAACGGTCGTTACGGCGAATACGGCAGCTTGGTCATCAGCTGCAGCACTTCCTCTTCCACCAGCTCGGGCAAGTGCGCTGCCCACTGCGCAAACTCTTTGTCCTTGCTCGCCGTCGCGAGGCTCTCAGTGACCGCGTTCGGACTGGTTACTTCCCACAGATCGATCACGCTGTTGAGCCTGCCGATCGCATTCTGATAGGCGCCAATCAGCTTCCAGCCTTCCCTCTCCAGCACGGGCTTGAGATGGCTCATTACTTCGTTGAACCGGCGCTGCTGTCCGTATTTCACTTTCAGGGTGGCAAGAAGGTAGTACGTCATGATGGTTATCCAAGCTTGCGGATCGGGTTGCTCCCGTCCCATCCACGATGAGCCTCGCGCATCATGTTGAAGAACTCCCGTGTGCCGGGCGCGGGCTTCAGCATTTCGACCAGCGAGCTCGGCCCCGCGCCCGTGTCCACATAGATGACCTCGCCGCCGCCGGGAACGATTGCTTCCTGCGCGATGCTGACAGCCATCCGGCTGCACAATTCACGCGCGGCGGTCATGTCATCGATAAGCAGGCAAACGTGATGGAGTCCCTTCCGGCCTTCATCGCGCCACGCCTTGAAAATCGACGGCGCATCGTTGTGCTGCCGAATCAACTCGATCTGCATGTCGCCCCAGTAGCCGAGCATCATCGAAAAATCGATCTCGACCGGCTGTCCGCGATATTGGGTGCGCTGCAACTTTACGTGCTCGATCGAAAAGAACGGCCCGGCCCCGATAGTCTTCGTCCAGAAGCTCAATGCCGCTTCGAAATCATGCGGCACGTATGCCATCTGCATGATGTCCCCGAGCCGCGCGATCGAATCAGGTACCGGCATTTTCCGTCTCCCTGGGCTCCTTCGCCCACGCTATTCCGCGGCGCAGTAATTCGTAAAACACTGGCAGTTCCCACGAACCTCGCTCGATCTGCGGATACCACTTCATCAGCGGCTGCATGTCGTAGTGACCCCGGCAGTGCCCCAGCGTGAGGTAGAGCACCGCGCCTCGGCCGACATCCTTGAGGTAGAAAACCGGATGCCGGGCGCGTGGCCACGAGTCCTCGACGAAACCCTCGGCCCTGCCCTCGTACTCGGTTTCCAGCATTACGTGCAGCTCGCCGTAGGTCTTCATCAGGTATAACTCGTCGGTCGCTACGAACGGCTCGATGCCCTTGACCAGCGGATGGCCCGCGTCGGCCACCGTCACTCGATACGGCATGATGGGCGGATGCGCGATGAACATCGAGCCCAGCGTCTCCATGAAATGCGGTGCCCAGTTCGGAGAATCAACCTTCCCCGACTTGAGAAATCGCAATATCGAATTGGTGCCGTGCAGCGCGTACCAGCGTCCC
>DATJWT010000240.1:0-2151 GCA_035500975.1 Binataceae bacterium (SeqCode) | reverse complement strand
ATCGCGGAGGATATCGAGGGCGAGGCGCTCGCCACCCTGGTGGTGAACAAGATTCGCGGCACGCTGTCCTGCGTCGCGGTGAAGGCCCCCGGCTTCGGCGATCGCCGCAAGGCCATGCTCGAGGACATCGCCATCCTCACCGGCGGCAAGTGCATCGCCGAGGAGCTCGGGGTGAAGCTCGAGAGCGTGACGCTCAACGACCTCGGCCGCGCCAAGCGCATCGTGGTGGACAAGGACAACACCACCATCATCGACGGCGCGGGCAAGAAGGCTGACATCGAGGCGCGGATCAAGCAGATTCGCGCGCAGATCGATGAGACCACGTCCGATTACGATCGCGAGAAGCTCCAGGAGCGCCTCGCAAAGCTGGTCGGCGGCGACGCGGTAATCCGCGTCGGCGCGGCGACCGAAGTCGAGATGAAAGAAAAGAAGGCGCGCGTCGAAGACGCGCTGCATGCGGGCCGCGCCGCGGTGGAAGAGGGGATGGTCCCGGGCGGCGGCGTCGCGCTGGTTCGCGCGGCGGCAGCGCTCGAAGGCATGCGCGCCAGCGAGGGCGAGAAGGTCGGCATCGGAATCGTGCGCCGTGCGGTCGAAGGACCTGCATGGTGGATCGCGAGCAACGCCGGCTGGGAAGGCTCGGTGGTGGTGGACAAGATCAAGAACAACAAGGGGTCGTACGGATTCAATGCGGCCAGCGAAGAGTTCGAGGATCTGACCAAGGCCGGCATCATGGACCCGACCAAGGTGGTTCGCAGCGCGCTGCAGAACGCCGCATCGGTCGCGAGCCTGCTGCTCACTACAGAGTGCATGGTGGCCGAGAAGCCCGAAGAGAATAAGCCGGCAGGACCGGCAATGCCTCCGGGCGGCATGATGTAAATCGCGTCGAGCGATCGATTGTCAGAAAAAAGCGGCGGAGCCTGGCTCCGCCGCTTTATTTTTTTGCATGAGATGTCCGAAAACAATCGTGGCGCGGGCGTCTCTGCCCGAGGATGATGCGCGGGCGCTGCGTCCGCGCCACCAATGCTGGTTCTTCACTTGGTGCGGTCTTGTACTTGGGAGTGTTTGGGCCGCGAAGTTCGGAGGCAGATTGGTTTAGGTTCTGTCGCCCGGCCGAATGAAGAACTTTCATTGGTAGCGCTCCGCGCATCATCCACGGGCAGGGACGCCCGCGCCATTTTTTCAGAAAAGAGGAGGAGATTACTTTTCGACGATGATGCGTTCGACGTTCACCGGCTGGCCGGGAACGCACTCGACCCACGCGACCCATCCGGAGTGATCGCCGGAATAGAGCGGTGCGGGAGTTCCGCAGTAGAAAGCTCGAGTACCGCCTTGCGACACGTCATTCCAGACGTGGACGTGCCCCAGCGCGATATAGTCGTGGCCGGATGCGGCGATCTCTACCGCCGTGATCGGCGACGACCGTTGGATGTCGCCGTCTTCCATGAAGAACCCATGTGCGAGCGCGATATTCCATTTACCAGGCGCTGGAGACGGGATTCCCGATAAGGGACGATACTCCGGCGAATGCTCCACCAGCGCGCGTCCCCAAAGGCGGGTTGCGAGATGAGGCATATCGATCATCCTGCCCTCCGGCTCCAGGATGAGATGCAGGTTCTCCGGCAATGCTGAAGGCGCCAGCGGTGCATAGATCGACCGCTCATCGTGCGCATCGTGATTGCCGGGGATCATCACCACCGGCATCCGCGCCTTCCCGATCGTTCCCAGTGCGAACGCCAGGCCTTCCTCGGTGACGCGGCTGGAATCGAAGAGATCGCCGACGATCAGCAACAGGTCCGCTTCGCGGCTATTCGCAAGCTCGATGACGTTCGCGAAGGCCGACCGTACGCGGTGGCGCAGTTCATCGCCCTTGGGCCCGGCGCCGAAGGTGTCGGTTTCGAGATGAACGTCGGAAGTATGAACGAAACGCAGCGGGCGATGAGGTGTGTCAGGCACAGTTTACCGTCGATTTCCTGATGTCAGGGCGTGCTATACACTCGTAAATACTAAACTTTTGCAGCGCATTCCATCCAAGGGGCCCAACCGTTGATAGTCGTACTCAAGCCGCACGTCACCCAGGAGCAAATCGCCACCGTCGTGAAGATGGTCGAGGAGCTCGACTACCGCGCGCATATCATCCAGGGCGTCGAGCGC
>DATJWT010000239.1:0-3254 GCA_035500975.1 Binataceae bacterium (SeqCode) | reverse complement strand
CCGGTTACTGACAGTTCGTCGATGTAGCGTTTGAGAACGCCTTTATCGAGCATCTCGCGAGTGATGTTGTCGAGCCACAGGCTCTGTCCCAATCGATTCAGCTTCTGTGTTGCCTTCACATTCCACTCCTGCGCTTCCGGGACGACCCAAAAGCAGGTTGTCGTTCAAAGATTTGGGGTGACTACGCTCCCGTCATACCTTCGCATCGCCATCGTTTCGGCAGGACTGCGAATCGGTGATCTTTCAGTTTCCAAAAGCCCGCAGCCGCACGAGGTCGCTATGCCTACTGTGACGTAAAGACCGACGAGATGCACCCTGCCGAAAGTCACTCGATCAACAGGCGCATCAGGACTTCTTATCGTTGACGACCCGCGGATTTATCCACGGACCGTCGTTGCCGATAAGCTGCGCGGCCTCGTCCGGCCCCCAAGTCCCGGGCTCGTAGTCATAAACCGGCGTGACATTGCCGAGGATCGGCTGTACGACGCGCCATTGCGCTTCGACCAGGTCCTCCCGCGCGAATAACTCGCCGATCCCGCGCATCGCATCGCCCAGCAGGCGCTGGTAGGGCGGTTCATCCGCAGCGGCCTGCCGCTGGACCATCAGTTCGACGTCGTTCCCTACCATCCGCTCTCCCGGCAGCTTTACGCGCACCCCGAGCGCGATACTGATATCCGGGCTGACACGGATGCGCATGTGTGACGACGTAGTCGGTACGATTTCGCCGAAGGTTTCGCGCGGAGGACGGCGGAATTCGACCACGACCTCGGTCGCGGTCACCGGCAACACTTTGCCGGCGCGGATGTAGATTGGCACCCCGGCCCATCGCCAGGTATCGATCATCAATTTCACGGCAACGAAGGTCTCGACCGTCGAGCCCGCCGCGACGCCGGGAACGGATCGATAGCCGTTGTATTGTCCGCGCACGACCGACTCCGGCGTCAGCGGCCGAATCGCCTTGAGCAGGCTCGCTTTCGCATCGCGGGTCGCCTCGTGATCCTCGCCGGTCGGCGGATCCATCGTGAGGTTCGAGAGCACCTGCAGCATATGGTTCTGAACCACGTCGCGAATCGCGCCGGCCTCGTCGTAGAAGTGTCCGCGATCCTGCACGCCGAATTCTTCGGCCATCGTGATCTGGACGCTGCGAACGTAGGTGCGATTCCAGATTGGCTCGAAGATGGGATTGGCGAAGCGCGTGTAGACGATGTTCTGGACGGGCTCCTTGCCCAGGTAATGATCGATGCGGAAGATGCGATCTTCGGGAAAGTATTGATGGAGGATGCGATTGAGTTCATCGGCGGAGGCAAGGTCATGCCCGAACGGCTTCTCCACGACCAGCCGCGCGTTGTCGCCGCATCCGGACTTGGCCAACCCCTCGGCTGCGACTCCGAATAGGCTAGGCGGAATGGCAAAGTAGTGCAGCGGCTGCTTCGCTGAGCCAAGCTCCTTGCGAACCCGGGTGAACGTCGCGATATCGGAATAGTCACCATCAACGTACCGCAGCAGCTCGTTCATCTTCTTGAAGGCTGCCTGGTCGATACCGCCGTGATGCTCCAAACTGTCCTTGGCGCGCGCTCTGAGCTGGTCGAGATTCCAGCCAGACTTGGCAACGCCGATAATCGGGGCGTTCAGGCCTTCGTCGCGAATCAGCCTCTGGATCGCGGGAAAGATCTGCTTGTAGGCGAGGTCTCCGGTCGCGCCGAAGAACACCAGTGCGTCGGATTGAAAGTTCGGCATCGCGCTCTCCTGCAAAGCTTTCGCGGCCGCGCGAGATGCGCGGTAGCTACCAGCCTAGTCTCTGGCGCATGAGCAAGAGAAGCGCCGAGTTTCGGTCGTGAGAATTCCCTGGACGGCTATTCGCCGCCCTTTCCCAGGCAGGTCTGAAGGCCTTGTCCCGACGGGCACGCCTCACCCATCGACCATACAAAGTCGCGCGCAATCCAGTCGCTGGAGGGCAGCGGCGCGGGCGTTCCAGTCGGAAAACCGCTTTGTGCGGCGAGCAAGGTCAACCCGTCGGTTCCATCGCTCTTCACCGACGAGATCGCGTGGCAACTGATACAAGACGATTGGGTCAATGGAACCCCGGCATTCTCACCTTCGATCACCGAATTGCCCAGCAGATTCGGACTGCCGTCGCTGTTCAGAAAATCCGTCTGAACACCATCGAGACGATAGTTCGTCCACTCATTCGCAAGCTTCGCCTGGGTCATCAGGGCCGACAGCGCTGCCGACAGGTCGGTATTTGCACCGGTGCTGGTTGCCGGAACAGAACCAAACGGATCGTTGCATCCGAGGGCCTGGCAACGCTCAGGGTTGGTGAACGAATTCTGCGCCTCAAAGGTTGCCCATATCCAGTTCGATGTGAGCTTGGAGATGAGATGCATACCGGCCAGCGCCAGGCACTGGTTTCCGATCTTCTCGATGTGGACGTCCTGGGGCGGATTCTTGCAACTTTTGAGCTGTATCCAGTCAGCTTTGATCTCGACCGACGGCAGCGGGGTCTGGATATTCGCACCAGCCGTCGCGGCCGCTTCCTGCCCGTTGCGATTCCACAGGGCTGCCCCAGAAATGTAGTCGCTCAAGGCGCCGTTGATGCGCACTTCCTCGCAGATAACGCGCTTCGGATCGTTGCTGGGCGGTGTGCTCGCCGGGTCGCACTGCCCGTCGGGAGTCGGACGCTTGCCGTGCTGGCGCTCGATAGCCTTGGTGAGAGGGCTGCCATGCAGGCGATGGAGCTTGTTGATCTCGTTGGCGAGCGAGTTGGGAATCGACAGACCTTTCGCGGGGTTGGCCGGATAGCTTTGCGTCTGCTCGACCCAGTTCTCCCAGACGACGTATGGATACTGATTCTGGTTCACTGGACATGTCGCCGCTACAAAGACGCGCCATGCGGTTTCCTGTGCGCTGCCAATCACCGCGGTGGGAGGCGTGCAGGGATCGACAATCTCCGCGTCGACGACCGAAACGGCGGAAATCGATCCCATCCAGACTAACCCGACTACGATTGGCAGAAGGCGCTTTCTCATCATCGTGGCCCCTTTTATCCGGCAGGCTAGGTAGGTTCAAGCAATGGCTGGACGAACCCACAAGCGCTTTGCTTCAAAGACTATTTTCCGGAGACGCCAAGCAGGCTCAATGAGGGCCATAGTGACTCTATTCGCGCATCAGATGGAAAGACCACCCTCGTCGAACAACTAGCGTAAGAACCGATCGCTATGTTCCTGGAAGTCGCGAAGCTCGGGGGCAAATTTCGT
>DATJWT010000238.1:0-2499 GCA_035500975.1 Binataceae bacterium (SeqCode) | reverse complement strand
TCGCCCTTTCCCGTACCCCCGGAGAGCAGGCCGACTCCGAGGGCCCTCGCGCGCCGAGCGGCGAGTAGGTCCCAAACGCTGTCCCCGACTACGACCGTACTCTCGATATCCACCCCCAGGCGCTCAGCTGCCGCGAGGAAGAGGTCGGGGTCTGGTTTCGCAAACTTGACCTCGTCTCGAGTGACAAGGTGGGCATCGGGTTCGAGGGCAAGAAGATCGAGAGCTGGGCGAGCGGAGTCCATCCGGCAGCTTGTGGCGATCGCCCAGGGCACAGCGAGAGCTGTTAGTTTTTTGAGTAACTCGCTCGCACCTGGTAGAGCTCGCACCCGTGAAACCTGCCGTAGGTATTCACCAATATGAAGACGCTGAAGCTGTTCGGCTTCAGTCGTGGAGACCGGGCGACCGGTCTCCCTCAACAATTCGTTAGCCAGGAGCCCGCCGCTCATTCCAATTCGCTGATGAATGCGCCAAACGGAGAGCTGGATGCCCACCTGCTCCAAGGCTATGCACCAGGCGAGCGCGTGCTGATAGACGCTATCGACGAGCGTACCATCAAGATCAAAGAGAAAGGCCGGGCGCCTGCTCAGCGATATCGTTCTGTTGGTAGTTTGCATAGTCAGTGTTCACCCGCATTTTCTTCAAATCTTTGCCTTCATTCTGACAGAGCTGAACGCGGCCTAGAGGACTCGATCCGGCCCTTGAAGCCTGTCGCGAGCCGCTTTGGCCATGCCGATAGAATCTTTGTCGAATTTCATATTGGATAAAGAATTTTCTCGAAAAGCTCCTACACTCAGTTATGGGAAAAACGACTTAGTGTTCCGGTTCCGCGCGGCGGCAGGCACGCTGCGCGATAGACATCGTCGATGATGCGCATGTTGATGACGCCTTCGGCGCCATTGGTGGGAAACGTCTGGTCGCCCCGTATCTGCGCGACGAAGGCGCGCAGTTGACAGGTGTAGCTGGTGTCGCCCGCTATGGTTTCCTGCTTCACTCCAGCGTCCGTCGTGAGCGTAATCTGATTGCCCTGATGCGGAGCGACCGGGTTGACTATGGTCAGCTCTCCGCGGTCGCCCCTTGCGGTGAACATCGAGCCGCGCACGGCATCAGGCGCCATCGAGCACTGCATGCGGGCGGGCACGCGGCCCGCCATCTCCAGATCGACTTCCATCGCCACGTCGATGTTCTTTGGTGCCGTCTGCGCCGATGCGTTGAGCACGCGCGGCATGAGCCCGGAGAACTCGCGCAGCATGTGGAGCGGGTAGCTCCCGAGATCCATGGTAGCGCCGCCCCCCAGACTCCAACTGTGAGAATTAGTTGCCTGCGGCCGCGGCACCGAGAAAGCGCCTTCGAGATGCAGCAGACGCCCGAGGGTGCCGCCCTTGATGATTTCGCGAACCCGCTGCGCCAACGGATGATAGCGATAATGAAAAGCTTCGCCGAGAAAGCGTCCGGTTTCCTTCGCAACGTCGGCCATCCGCTGCGCCTCGGCGGCGTTGGAAGCGAGCGGCTTTTCGCACAGCACGTGCTTGCCCGCGCGCAGGGCGGCGATCGTCCATTCGCAGTGAAGCGAATTCGGCAGCGGATTGTAGATTACATCCACCTCCGGGTCGTTGATAACGTCCTCGTAGGTGGCATGGACACGCGGAATGCCGTGCGCGGCGGCGAACTCCTGAGCGCGCTTGCTATCGCGCGCGGCGATCGCGACCAGCGCGGCTTCCGCCACCTCCTTGACCGGCTGGATCAACGCGTTTGGAGTAATCCGTGCGGCGCCGAGCGCGCCGAATCGCAGGGAATATTTATCTGCCATGGTTACTGACCGCCTGGCCTTATCACACGATGTGAAGCGATCCAGGAATCGTTAGCCTCGCGCGGAGAAATAAAGTAAGGTCGCGCGGTTTTTGAACTTTCAATACGGCATCGCTCTCGATTCGCCTTACCAGGACGAGTCTGTCCAACTTGCTTGCGGATCGTTCGTTCCGCCACGATGAACCCGAGCCGAGGGAACAGAAAATCAGAGGATTGTTTTCCGGTGGGAGTCATTTCGCCGGCGCTTCGAACCATAGCGTTCCGAGCGGTGGAAGGGTGATTGACATAGAGCAAGGGAGGCCGTGCCATGGGACCTGCTCGGCGATCGCGGAGCCCGCGTTCCCCTGATTGCTGCCGCCATAAATTTCCGCGTCACTGTTGAGAATCTCGCGGTACAAACCGGGAACCGAAGCTCCGACCCGATAGCCCCTGCGCACGAGCGGCGAGAAATTACAGATGCAGAGCAATCGGCGACCTGAAGACGGCGCCGTGCGCATGAAGGCGATGATGTTTTCATCGGCGTTGTTGGCATCGATCCATTGAAAGCCTGCAGGTTCGTGGTCAGCCTCCCACAAGGCGGGCTCGTTCCGATAGATACAATTCAGATCGCGCACCAGAGTCTGCAATCCGCGATGGTCCGTTTCGGCCAGCAGATGCCAATCGAGACTTTGGTCATGGTTCCATTCCTGCCAT
>DATJWT010000237.1:0-17928 GCA_035500975.1 Binataceae bacterium (SeqCode) | reverse complement strand
TGCGATCGCGGTCGAGGACGACGCTGGCTGGAATGCGATGCTGAATGCACTTGGCGCGCAATCCAACGATCCGCGATTCCATGCGAAGAAGGACCGTATCGCCAATGCCGCCGCGATCGACGAATTCGTGAACACTCACACGCGCAAAAACGACGCGGCAGAGTTAACGAAGAAGCTTCAGGCCGCGGGAGTCGCCGCCTATCCAGTGCAGAACTGCCTGGACATTCACCAGGACGAGAACCTGGAAGCCTTCGACTTCTGGCATTGGCTGGATCACAAGGCGATGGGACCCTCGCCCTACGAAGGCCTGCAACATCGCATGAGTCGCACGCCCGGTGAACTGCGGTTTCCGGCGCCGGTGCTGGGCCAGCATAACGAAGAGATCTTCTCGGGCATGCTGGGGCTGAGCGCCGACGAGATAGAGAAGCTCAAGAAGGAAAACGTGATATTCTAGGCGGCAGACGGCGACCAGTGCCGTCGGCTTATCGCGTTTCCGCCAGTGCGCTACGAACTCAAGATTGCGCTCCGCTATCTCCGGGCGCGCCGCAAGGAAGCCTTCATCTCCGTCACCACGGTTTTCACCGCCGTGGGCGTCATGATCGGCGTCGCAGCATTGACCATCACGCTCGCGGTGATGAGCGGCTTCCAGCAGAACATCAAGGAGCGACTGCTCGCGATGAGTCCGCAGGTGCAGATTCATAGCGGCGAGGGCTCCATCGCCAAGTACACCGATGTCGAAACGCGCGCCCGAACGATACCGGGCGTGGACGGTACCCTGCCATTCATAGTCGGCGACGGGATGCTGAGCTCTGGCCGCGGCATCAGCGGTGTCGTGGTACGGGGTATCGAGCCCGAGAATCCCCTGATCCGGGAGAAATGGGGCCGCTACATTACGGCGGGCAGCTTCAGCCGTATGGTCGGCAACCATACGGTCGCGGCGCCCGGCGGCGGCAAGCCCCTGGACGTCGGTGGCTTGGCAATCGGCCAAGACCTGGCCGACAAGCTCAAGGTCAAAATCGGCGACCCGGTCCGGATGGTCGCGCCGCTGATTGCCGCAGATGGGAGCCTTTCGACCCGCACCGGCGATTTCGTGGTCGGCGTCATTTTCGAATCCGGGATGGAGTTTACCGATACCAAGCTGGCGCTGATGGACCTGCAGCACGCGCAGGATTTCTTCGGACGCGGAGACCGAGTCGATGGAATCGAGGTGCACCTCTCCAACCTCGACCGGACGTTGCCAGTAACCTCCGAGTTGCAGCAACTTCTGGGGCGTCCCTACTACGTTCGTAACTGGATCGAGTTCGATCAGTCCGCATCGGCAGGTTTCGCGATGCTGAAGCGGGTCTATTCGCTGGTACTGGTGTTGCTGATCGGAGTGGCAGCGTTCAACCTGGTTGCGACCCTAATCATGGTCGTGATGGAGAAGCGCAAGGATATCGCCGTGCTGCTGGCGATGGGCGCGGAGCGGCGCGACATCCGTCTCATCTTCGTCCTCAAGGGGCTGATCGTAGGGGGAGCCGGCACGGCGGCCGGCCTGATCCTCGGCGCGGCAGGATGCTTCGCGCTGGCGCATTACCAGTTCATCCACATTCCCAAGGAAGTGTACGAAATGTCGACGCCGCCGGTCGCGGCGCGTCCAATCGATTTCCTGCTGGTGGCGCTGGCCTCGATGGCGTTGTGCCTGATCGCAACGCTGTATCCGGCGCGACAGGCATCGCGCGAAATGCCGATCGAGGTGTTCCGCTCCTAGCCCCTCATCTCCACCACCGCCTCCTCCCGATTCGCCCCCGCGGCGAACCCTCCCTGGCTGGGTTACTGCGCGGATGGAGTTGGATTCGAAGGGGTCTTTGGCGGTGCGATCTTCGGTTTGCGAACCACGAGGGTCTCGTGGCCACGCACCTTAATCGTGCGAGCAGGCTCGGAATGGTTCTGGGCCGGGCCGTCGACGCGGGTCGGACGCGACGATGTCCTTCGCCGGCGCCAGTTGTTCAGCTCCTTGGAGAGCTTCGCAAGCGACTCGTTGTCTCGCGAGCCATCGGCTCCGTTTCCATTTGCCTTCTCGTCGTCGTTCATCTCACTCATACTGACTCTCTCTTCCTGTGACGTGGTTCCTGATCTCCTTGTTTGGATGTGGTTAAAAGTCGAATTTTAAAAGACGGTTCTTGAGGGTGTCTCTGGATGGATCGGCGCATCCGCTCCCGATGATGACTTCCGTTGCTTAGCTGGTCGTTCCTGTGCGACGCGCGCGAGATTCTGAAACCCGCAACCGGATCTATCTGCAGAGATTTAATTTGTTGGAAAGTCGATGCGTAGCAGTTAGTTACGCCGGGCCCGGCTCTCGGGCCCGGCGCTTTCGAACTTTTGTCAGGCTTTAGTGCCTGCCGTTCTCTATTGGAACAGGCTCTGCATACGCAAAGCAAGCCCCATGTCGCCCGCGATACGCAGTTTGCCGGTCATGAATGCCATCTGGCCATTGAGCTTGCCGCTCAGCATGTCCAGGTAATCCTGTGCGGTCATCGAGATGGTGATGCTCGGTGAGGCGGCCGCGCCTTCCTTCACCTCGCAGGCTTCGTTGTTGATGACGACGTGCCACTTGCCGCCGCCGTCGCCAGAGAGATCAAACTGATAGATAGCGTTAAGGCCTTTGGCCGCATCCTTGTTGAAGCGGGTAGGCATCATTTCAAACGCTTGCTTACATGACGTGGGTGCTGCATCAGCCATGGAAAGGGGAACCTCCTGGGTGGGAGCGGCATTTGCCGCGCTCTTGAGGCCATCTAACCGTTAGCGCGAAACCTTGTCAATAGTTTAGACGGACTATGTAATTCTACCTAACAGCCCTTAGGGAGAGGCTTATTTCAGCCCGTTCCAGCACGGTTTCCTAGAACCCAAACACGGAGCCGGGCTTCACCGTGATGAGGTTGGTGCGCACGATTACCGGTGCTGCACCTTCGGTAATCGTGACTGCTCGGTCCTTCTCCGCATCGGTCTTTACCTCGCCGCTCAGGAACGCATCGCGACCGATAATTTTCACCTGCACCTTGTCGAGCCCGGCATTCGCCAACTGCGACTGGACCTGCGCCTGCTGCTCACGCCAGGTATCGGTATCGGTTGTGAGGTTGTCGACGACTCCGTTGACCCCCGGAACCGCTCGCACGACCTGCTCGGCAATGCCCTTGGCCTTCTCGTCGAAAACCTTGCCGTACAAAACGATCGTGCCGCCGGGATTGGTATAGAACTGCACCCGCCCGAGGTTGCGGTTCGATCGCAACGCATAGCTCACGCGATCGCGCAGCGACGGCGTCGGCATCGGCGTGGGGGCCCTGGCGACGTGATGCGGCTTCGGGCGAGGCGGGGGCGCGGCAGCTTCGGACGGAGCGGCCTCCGGCGGAGGAGGCGCGGCCGCGACCGGAGGAGTTGGAGCCGCGCTCGGAGCGATCGAGGTTCCATACTCGGGTGCTTCATTCGGTCCCAGCGCCGCAAGCCTCGAAGACATGGCGGATTCGATACTCGCCTGCTCCGTCGCATCGTGAGCGAAAACAATCGGATAGTCCGCTTCGACCTGGCTGCCGCCGAAAGGCGGGTAGGACCATCCCGAGATGTCTTTGATCACTTCCGCATCGAGCCCGGGATTGGGCGACGTCGAGGTTCGCACCGATGCGCCCGCCACCGAGCCGTCGGGCATGATTCGCACCCGCACAATCATGCCGTCGCTGGTCGTGGAGTCTCCCGCTAGCGCCCGTTTGTATGCGTCCAGAAGGGTAGCTTTGCCGTCATCGAAAACCTTGCGCATCGCGTCAGAGCTTCGTTCCGGGGCCGACGAGGACTCTCCCGCGACCTGCACCGACATCGTGTTCGCGAGCGCAACCAGGGGCCCGACCGGCGCGGGAGCAGGCGCCGCAGATGCGGCGGCAGAGGGAGATGGATTGGCTGCTTCCTGCTTTGCGGCGCCCCCGGAACTCAGATGAAGCGCAAGCCACGCTCCTCCTATCAGCGCCACGAGCGCAGCGAGCACATAACCAACTACCGCGAACGAACCGCCGCCCTCCGGCTCCTGGTCACCATCGGGCATTTGGCTGGTCATCCGGTTCGAAGGGCGCCCGAGGGCAGCACTTGAAACCGAGGTGCGCGATTGGCTTGGTCGGGGCGAAGACTGAGGCGGCCGCGATGACGGAGGCGATTCGAGACGCGAGGTCTCAGGGGCCAGACGCGCACCGCAAAAGTTGCAAATGACCTCACCTGGTTCTGCGCGTCCGCCGCAGACCGGACACTCTATTGCGCCGCTACCACCTGCCTCTTCCACAAAAGCAGGATCGGCCTTTACCAGCGCAATCCCATCGGCCTCACAGAACGTTTCGTTGTCGGAGTAGGTACGATTACAGCTCGGGCACTTTTTCATCTGCAGCGGAGCCCTCCACCCATGGGGCGGCACGCACTAGGCGACGATGATATCTACGCACGCACGGCGAGGCCAAGTCTCAAACGGCATCTCTTAACGCAGCAACCTTCATGACTTGCTTATGACATCGTCGCGAAATCGCTCCATTCCCGCAATTTGTTCCTTGGTCGAGGGACCCGCGGCAAAGATGATGCGCGAAACGCCCATGTCCTCGAACTGTCTGACCAGCGCGGGGGTCAAGGGCTGCCCGATGCGAGGGCTGATGGTGATTTCGAGCGGAGCGGTCCGTTTGAACTCGCGCTCCTGGGCGCGCAACTGACCTATAGTCTCACGAATACCGTCGATACTCTCCGCGATGCCGTACCACCCATCGCCGAGACGGGCCGTGCGCTTCAGCGCGGGAGGAGTGTGGCCGCCAAACACGATTGGCGGATGCGGCCGTTGCACCGGCTTGGGCATGAACCCGCATCCCTCGATACTGACCGTCTTGCCCTTGTATACCGGCTCCGGGCTGCTCCACAGTTCTTTCATCAGTTCGAGATACTCGCGGGTGCGGAGGGCGCGGTCGTGGAAATTCATGCCGACAGCGTTGAATTCCTCTTCCAGCCATCCAATCCCAACTCCAAAGATGAATCGCCCGCCCGACAACACATCGAGACTCGCGACGGCTTTGGCGGTAGCAAACGGATTTCGAATCGGCAGAACGAAAATTCCGGTGGCCAGCTTTATCTTGCTGGTCAATCCGGCGACGAAGGCAAGCGCTAGCAACGGATCGTGCAAGGGAGCGTCGGCGGGCGCCGGCATCCGTCCGTTCGATGAATATGGATAAGGCGACTTGTACTGCCTGGGCAAAATTATGTGCTCGGGAATCCAGAGCGATTCGAAGCCCAGCTCTTCGGCTTTTCGGGCGATAGTGGCCAGGCTCGCCGGCTGCGTCTGCATCATGAAGGTCGCGAATTTCATGAGATCTCTCCCTGGAAGTCTTCTCCAGTCGATACGAAAAGGCGCCTTGCGAAGTCCAGCCAGGCTGGGCCATCGACATGCGCCCGCTAAACCGAAGCGAGGTGCCGCGCAGTTTGTCTACGCGACGGGAGCGCCCTCTAGTCTGAAGCCGATTCGGACCTCTACCTGGAACACCGGCTCACCTTTTTTTGTCACGGCGCCCCGAATGTCTTTGACTTCGAACCAGTCAATATTGCGGACCGTCTTGGTCGCCTTGGTCAGCGCGTTGCGGACGGCTTGGTGAATGCTGTCCTCCGAAACGCCGACCACCTCGATGATCTTGTAGGTTTTGTCCGGCATGGCAGCCTCCTTGCGTGGCATTCAGACTCTCCTTTTGGCGCGCGGTCATCCGCGCGTCTACCTAGTCGGCCTTTAACTGAACTGCGAAGACTGATGGGTCCTCGATAGTGCGCATGTCCAGGTGAAATGCATCATCGCTGATGCGCCCGATTATTCGGGCGCGTCGAAACATCGCGGCGATCGCCTCCGGCGAGACTGATGGATGAGTGATCGTCACCGCGACCGAAGTCAGGCTTTCGGCCGGCATCGCACCCGAACCGATCTCGGAGGTTGAATCGGTGACTTCGACCTTGAAGGCGCTGCCCAATCGTTCCAAAATTATCTGGCAGGCCTGAGTTGCGACGGTCCGCAGCTCGCTCGGTTTACGTCCCAGCAGACGCAGAGTCGGAATCGCATCTGCAATGTCGCCCGATCGCAGGTAAATGCGCAGCGTCGCATCGAGCGCGGCGAGGGTCAGCTTGTCGCATCGCAGCGCGCGCTTGAGGGGATTCGCCTTGAGACGATCGATAAGAGCGCGGCGGCCGACGATCAATCCGGATTGGGGGCCACCGAGCAGCTTGTCGCCGGAGAACGTCACAATCGATGCACCGGCCGCGATCCGATCTGCCACTACCGGCTCGTGCGGCAATCCAAACTGCGAGAGATCAATCAGCGCGCCGGCGCCAAGGTCTTCCACGACGTCGATACCCTGCTCGCGCCCCAGCTCGGCGAGTTCCTTGAGCTCGACTTCGCTGGTGAACCCGACCACCCGGTAGTTCGAGGGATGCACCTTCATCAGCAACGCGGTGTCGGGACCGATCGCGTTCGCGTAGTCGGCGCGATGGGTGCGGTTAGTGGTGCCGACTTCGCGCAATCGCGCGCCGCTGCGCGACATAACGTCCGGAATCCGGAATGCGCCGCCGATTTCGATCAACTCACCGCGCGAGACAATTACTTCGCGGCCGGCCGCCAACGTGTTCAGCACCAGCAACACTGCCGCGGCATTGTTGTTCACGACCGTCGCGGCCTCGGCCCCCGTCAACGCACAAAGTTGAGGCTCAACCAGGTCATCGCGATCGCCGCGCTCTCCGGTTTGCAGATTAAACTCGAGATTGAGCGGCGCGCGCGCGGCCTGCTCTATCGCTTCGATCGCAGGCTCCGCGAGAAGCGCACGCCCGAGGTTGGTATGAAGCACGACGCCGGTCGCATTGACGAGGGGTTTCACCGCGGGTTCGTCTGCGGCGAGCGCAAGTTCGACTCGTTTCACGATTTCGGCAGTCATCGCGCTTCGATCGTCGGATCCGCTCGTGCGCTGAGCCATCACATCCGCACGCAGCCCATCGAGCGCCTGCTGCACAAGTCTTTTGAGATGCGCGCGGCTCAGCCCTTGCGCGTGCGGACCATTCTCGATCGCACGCAGGCACTCGTCGACGGGCGGCAGGTTCCGCAAAACCGATGCGCTGCTTTCGCCGTGCTTTTCTTTCGAAGCGGGAGTTTGCCGAGCCACGGGCGGATTATCGAAGAGGGCGCCGCCCGCAGGCAAGGGCGAGCTAGGAAGCGAGCGTGGGGGCTTCGAGCTCAGCTTGGGCCTCGGCAATCAGCTTGAGCTTGCTGATCAGGAAGAACGCGCATCCAAGCGCAAAGGCCGAGCAAATGACCACCGCGACTCGGGGGCTCATATGCTCGCCGATAAAACCGACGCCCAGGCTGCCCAGCGGCGCGGTGCCGATAAAAGAAAGCGTGTAGATGCTCATGACGCGGCCACGCAACTCATCGGCCACGAACATTTGCAACATGGTGTTCGTGGTCACCATGTGATTCATAAGGCCCGCGCCGATGAGGGCCTGCGCGATCAACGACAGCGGCATCCATTTCGAGACGCCAAAGATGAAGATCGACGCCGCCATCAGAAAAAGACCGATGACCAGGTTCTGCCGCAGGACGCGCGCTTCTCCGGATCGGGAGTTCATCACGATCGCGCTGGCCACCGCACCGAAGCCCTGCGCGGCCATCAGGAAGCCGTAGCCGCGCGCGCCGCTGTGCAGAAGGTCGCGCGCGAACATCGGCACCAGCACAGAGTACTGCACCGCGAAGCCGCTGCTGATGGCAACCGTCAGAAGAAGATAGAAGCTGGGCCGATGCCGCCAGACATACGCGACGCCCTGGCGCACCTGCCGCATCATCGCGGCTCCAAAGTCACGCCGTTCGCGCCGAGGCACATCCATCTCGAGCAGTCCCCAGATGACTGCCAGGAAGCTCAACCCGTTGAGCAGGAAGCATCCCGTAACGCCAATGACCGCGATCAGCAGCCCGGCGACGGCGGGACCGACCATGCGCGCGCCGTTGAAGATCATCGAGTTCATCGCGATCGCGTTAGAGAGATCCTCTTTTCCGACCATCTCGACCACGAAGGCCTGGCGGCCCGGCATATCGAATGAACTGACGAGCCCGTTGAGCGCCGCGAGTATGATGACATGCTCAACCCTTACTGTGCCGGTCCAGGTGAGTGCGGTAAGGATGAACGCACTCAGCATCAGGAGAGTCTGCGCGGCAAGGATCAGGCGACGGCGATCCACCCGATCGACAATGACGCCGGCGAAGAGGCCCACCAGCACCACCGGCATGAAGGACGCAAACGCCACGATGCCGAGCATCATCGGGGAGTTGGTCAGCTTCAGCACCAGCCACGCCTGCGCGACCGATTGCATCCAGGTGCCAATCAGCGAGACGAGCTGGCCGGCGAAAAAGAGACGGAAATTCCTGTGACGCAGGGCGCGGAAGGCGGAGCGACGCGACTCCCAACTGGTTTCTCCGGGTAATTCGCCGGGCTCTTCAGCCTCGAGCGCCTCTATTTCAGGTGCGGTATCGATGACGGCCTCTTCTCGATGTCAGCGGCAATGCTCATTGTGCCAGAGGCGATAAGGGCAATCGACCGGGTTGCCGTGGCGCGCTTCGTTTGACAGCTTCAGTGAGATGAATCTGTCGCGCATCGAAGTCAGCTATCGCGTCGCGGACGGCAGCGCTCGTTCGCTCACCGTCGCTCATCCATCAGGTGCGATAGAAATTTTTGGCCGCGACAATCATCTGGGGCTGGAAGCGCGTTTCGAATACTCCGATCGGGGAATCATCGTCCGCGCGAAAGTCAGATGCCTTTCCGCTTCCCCCGTCACGCTTGATGGTGCCTGCTTGTTCGTGACGACCGGATTCGATCGCGCCTCGCAGGCGCGATTTTTCAAGCACGGCTACCAATCGTGGAGCGCTTCTATCCCGGTTCGCGTGGGCGCAGCGCCCGATGAACGTTACCAAAAGCGGACGCGCATCACCCGAGTGAATCACCAAAGCGAGGTGATACGTCCGGCAGAGGCGCCGGAAGCCTCAACCTCCGAGCTGTTCACGATCGTCGAGCGCGGCGATGGCGAGCGGGCTCTGGCAGGCTTCCTCGATGGCTCCTCGAGCCTGTCCACTCTGACGGTCCAGTCGCCTGACCTGATCGCGGCGCGGGTACTGCTCGATGGCGTCGAGTTGGCTTCAGACGCCGCTCGAGAACTTGCGCCGCTCTACTTCACACGCTCACGCGAACCAGCAGCGCAACTAGCAGCCCGGTGGGCATGGAAGATCGGCGATGCGATGAGCGCGCGCACCCGCGCGCCTTTTCAGCGCGGATGGTGCTCCTGGTACCACTATTTCCACACCATCACCGAGGATGCGCTCCGCGCCAACCTGCGCGAGCTCGCATCGATGCGATCGGAGTTTCCGATCGAAGTCGTACAGCTCGACGATGGGTTCCAGGCGGGGCTCGGAGACTGGGACGAAACCAACGAGAAATTTCCGAGCGGGCTGAAGAAAATCGCCGCGGAGATTCGCGATGCCGGCTTCGCGGCGGGACTTTGGACCGCGCCGTTTCTCGCCGCGCGCGACTCGCGCATCATGCGGGCCAATCCGGCATGGTTCATCCGCCACGAGTCCGGCGGGCCAACGCGTGCCGGCTACAACCCGAACTGGACGAAGGACGAAGACAAGTACGCATACGCGATGGACCCCAGCCATCCAGCCTTTCGCGATCACCTGTCATCGCTGTTCCGAAAACTGGTTCATGAGTTCGGCTATTCGTACCTGAAACTCGATTTTCTCTACGCGGCGGCTGCCGAAGGCCAGCGCCACGATGGCTCTCTTACGCGGGCCGAAACCCTGCGCGCCGGACTCGATGCCGTTCGCGAAGGTGCGGGCGAAGATGCATTCATTCTCGGATGTGGATGCCCACTCGGCACCGCGATTGGCGTGGTGGATGGAATGCGGATCGGTCCCGACGTGTCTCCCTATTGGGGCAGCGGCGGTGCCGGGGATCCATCGACGGTACACGCCCTCGACGCGATCATCGCACGCAGCTTCATGCATCGGCGGTTGTGGCTCAACGATCCGGATTGCCTGATGCTGCGAGCGAGAGAGACCCGACTGACCTCTGATGAACGGCTCGCTCTCGCCAGCGTAATCGCGGCCTCGGGCGGAATGCTGCTGATTTCCGATGACATGGCACTGCTGGGCGAGGCGGAGAGCAGGCTGTTTCGCGACGCCGCGGCGCTGGCCGTGGAGATGGACCGCGGTGCGGAGCGAGACGCGATCCTTGCGATCGACTTGATGGACGAGGGTGGTGTGCGGGGTTTGGCAAAGGAGCCCGACGGAGGCACGCTGGCGATGGTGTTCAATCGAGAAGATTCACCTCAGCGCCTTCCGGTTTCATCGATCGGTCATGGATCAGTCTCCGTTCGCGCACTCGGAGGCAACGAATCGAAGGTGAGCGGCGCGATCGAGCTGCCGCCGCACTCAGCGCGCATCGTCCGCGTGAGTCGGAGGTAAGGGCCCACGTCAGACAGCCGTGAGTTCGATAACGCTCGCGCCCGGGCTGGCGCGCAGGACGGCGCGCGTGGGCTCAATCCCGAGCGGCGAATAATATTGCGCATCGAGTGCCGCGATGACACGCTCGGTATCGCCTGGACGGCATAACGCCACGATCGAACCGCCAAACCCTGCCCCGGTGAGCCGCGCGCCGGTCGCGCCCGCGCGCCGCGCGCATTCGACCATTTGATCCACGCGCGCCGTGCTGCACTCAAAATCTTCGGCGAGGCTGCGATGCGATGCGCCCATGAGAACACCCATCGCGTCCAGCCGACCCTCTTCCAACGCCGGGATCGCGCGCAAAACCCGTTCAGTCTCGCTGAGCACATGCCGGGCGCGCTTCAGAATTTCGAGCGGACGCGAGTCCAGCACGATCCGTGAATCGTCGAGTAGTCCGCGCGCCAAATCGTCGCGTGATACGCCCAGCAACTCGGCAGCTTCAACAAGGTCAGGATTCAAACGCTCCGGGGCGGCAGTCGCGAGGGCCTGGACAAGGTCAGACGCATTCAAGTCTTTCGTTCTCGAAACCACATCGCCAAGGATTCGCACGTCATCGAGCTTTAGTTGGCGGGCAAGAAGACGCGCCGCCAGACGGCATTCGACCACGCGGCGATTGTACTCGCCGCGGACTTTCCCGGATTTGTCGGCGAGCTCGCCGCTACCTGCCACGACCATGGCGGCATCCCGCGGCATCTTCACCGGCCGCGCGCGCAGCGGATTGAACTCGATGAATACGGCGTGATCGCGCTGGCCGAGCAGAGACGCGGCCTGGTCCATCCCGCCTGCCATCGTACCGACGTACCATTCGCTGCGCGCCACCATCGTGGCGGTTTCGATCGCGGGCAGTGCAAGTCCGTTCACCGCCATGAACGCGAGTGCTGCCGAGACTGTAAGGGCCGCCGATGAAGACAATCCCGCCGCGGCCGGCACGCGTCCATCGATGAAAAATCGCGCCCCACGGATTTGCGAGATGTCGAGACCGCGCGGCGCGAAATGATCGATTACTCCTTGCACGGCGGCCTTCACGTAGTTGGCCCAATCGCCGCTCGCATAGGGAGGGATTTTTGTCTCGACGGCGAACTCGCGTTGCGGGTAGGAACGATCGGAGTTGCAAAGCGAGAGCGTGCGCGACTGAGTCGGTGCAGCAACGATGATCGTGGATCGATCGATAGCTACAGGCAGGACCGGGAGTCCGCTGTAGTCCGTATGCTCGCCGATAAGATTGACTCTGCCCGGCGCGCGGACGGCGATCAGGCGAGCATCCGCACCTGCGAGGGTACGCAGCTCACGCGCCAGGGACGTCGCGCGATCGAGCTCCGATTCGTCCCAGGCATCTTTCTTCGTCACGATGGTCATGGATTGAAATGAGCGCGTGCCGCTTCCAGATCCTCGGGTGTCCCCACGTCGCTCCAGAATCCTTCGAGCTTGAAGGCGCGCACGATCCGGCCATCCGCAATCATCGCAGCGACTGATTGCGGCAACTCGAGTTCACCGCGCGGCGAAGGCTGGAGCTTCTCAAGATAGTCGAACAAGTATCGATTGGTCGCGAACAAGCCTGCGTTGTTCCAGTTCGTAGAAGATGTTCCCCGTGGCGGCTTCTCCACCAACCGCTCCACTCGCAAGCCTGAATCGAAATAGACAGCCCCACCGCGCCAGGGATCTTCTATTTTGTTCACCGCCAAAAGCAGGTCACAGTCAGCCCGCCTGGATTGATCGACGAAACGCGGATAGTTGCGGCGGTCTATCAGGATGTCACCCCATCCGAAGATGAATTGCTCCTCACTCGAGAGCAGCTCGCGGGCCGCCAGCATGGCCCCGCCGGTTCCGTCAAGTTTCCGCTGACGGACCGTCTCAATGACCACGCCCGGATGAGACGCGCCAAAATCGGTACACCATCGTTCAACCTTTTCCCCAAGATAGCCCGTCACCACCACGAATCGCTCGAGTCCGGCCTCTATCAGTCCCTCAATGATATGGGCCAGGAGTGGCTTGCCCGCCACTTCCAGGAGCGGCTTTGGGGTCTCCGCCGTCAATGCGCCCAGGCGCGTACCCCGTCCTGCCCCCATCAGCAGCGCCGTCCGGAGAGCCATGCGCGGCAGCATAGCAGCGCCGGGGATGCTTTGCTGGCGCGCCCGAATTTCTTAGGATAGGCGTAGAAGCTGTCCAACGAGCCGTCTCCAATGTTCGGTGAAATAAACCCGCGCGCCAAGGCCAAAGCGCCTTTCATCTCGGTAGAGGAAGCAATCGAAGAAACTCGCCGCGGCCACATGATCATCATGATGGACGATGAGCAGCGCGAGAATGAGGGCGACCTCTGCATGGCGGCGGAAAAGGCCACGCCCGAGGCCATCAACTTCATGGCCAAGTTCGGGCGCGGATTGATCTGCCTGCCGATGTCGGCCGAGCGTATCGATCAGCTCGGTTTGAGCATGATGGTGGGGGACAACCAGGCTCCCCTGGGCACCGCGTTTACCGCATCGATCACGGCCAAGCGCTGCTCCGGCTCCGGGCAATCCGCGCAAGACCGGTCAATCACGATTCTGCAAGCGACTCGCGAGGATGCGAGCGGTTCCGAATTCCAGACTCCCGGCTATGTCTATCCCCTGCGCGCGCGCGATGGCGGTGTGCTGGTGCGGACCGGCCAGACCGAGGGCGCAGTCGACCTGGCGCGGCTGGCGGGCCTCAAGCCCGCGGGCGTCATCTGCGAGATTCTCAAGGACGATGGCACGATGGCGCGCCGCGACGACTTGGTCGAATTCGCGCGCTTGCACAACCTGAAAATCGTAACGGTCGCCGACCTGATCGAGTACCGGCTCCGGCACGAGACCATGGTGCATCGCATTGCTGAGGCTCGCCTGCCTACCCAGTACGGGGATTTCAAGGCGATCGTTTACCGCAACCAGGTCGACTACACCGAGCACCTCGTGCTGGTGATGGGCACGGTTGACCCGCAAAAGCCGATTCTGGTGCGAGTGCATCGCGAATATCTTCCCGGCGACGTCTTCGGCTACGCGGCTCGCCCGACACGGAACCTGCTGCGCTCCGCGATGGAGCGGATAGCGGAGAAAGGCGAAGGCGTGCTGCTCTACCTCAAGCGCGAGTCCAACGCGATTGCCGCCGAGCTCGGCAACGGCCGCGGCGGGCATCGTGCGAGCACCCGCTATGGCACGACGGAGGCCGACTTCCGCGACTACGGAATCGGCGCGCAGATTGTCCGCGATGTGGGAGTACGCAAGATGATCATCTTGTCGGACGCGACCCCGCGCCTCGCCAACCTGCCTGGATACGGACTCGAGATCGTCGGTTCGGTCCCGCTCACGGCCCGCAACGGTAAGACCACCGCCGCCAGCAAGTAGCGTACGGCGGAACCGCGAAGTCATGGGCGGCGTTGTACCAATGATGAATCGCAGGATTTCGGCCAAACTCCTCCTGGTCGTGCTGTCCCTGGTTGTCGTATGGGCGGCCCCTGCCCTGGCGGTGCCGAAGCCGAACGAGATCGTTCAAATCGCGTCGCTCAAGCTTGACCACGCTCTCGCACCGGGTGGCACCAGCAATCTGGAAATCGATGCGGCAGTGATGGCCGGATGGCATATCAATTCCAACCATCCAACGAGCGAGGACTATATCCCGACCGTGGTGCGGATCGACGCCCCGGCATCGATTGCGGTCGGCCCGGTGCAATATCCGAAGGCCGAGGAAGTTGAGCTTCAATTCACCGGCGGTGACAAGCTTTCGGTTTTCTCGGGGATCTTGATGCTCTCGGTGCCACTCAAGGCACCGCCCGATTTCAGGCCTGCGCCCGGGCAGAGCCTGACCGTCTCTATCGACTACCAGGCCTGCGACAACCTCCAGTGCCTGCGTCCCACAACCGTCAGCACGACCATGACCCTCGATTCGCTGCAAGCAGCCGCCGGTGGCGCCCCTGCGGTTGCGGGAATCGCCGCTGCAGGCAGCTCCCTGGGCGGTGGCAGCGCGGGCGGCGGTACCACCGGAGTCTTCGATGAGATCTTCACAAAGCAAGGCTGGGTGCTCGGCTTCCTTGCTGTTCTGCTGGGCGGGCTCGCGCTAAACCTGACCCCCTGCGTCTACCCGCTCATCGGCGTCACGATCGCGTATTTCGGCAACCAGGGCGGCGGTCCGCGGCGGATGTTTCTTCTCGCGATCCTCTACGTACTCGGAATCGCCCTGATGTTTTCCGCGGTGGGCGTCGCGGTCGCGCTCTCCGGTGGTTTGTTCGGCGCGGCGATGCAGAATCCCATCGTGCTTTCCGTGCTCGCCACGATGATGGTTGCTCTCGCGCTCTCCAGTTTCGGCGCGTTCTCGCTTCAACCGCCGCAGTGGCTGATGAATCGGGCGGGCGTCGCCCGGCCGGGCTATGCAGGCGCGGTACTGATGGGTCTCGGGATGGGCGTGGTCGCAGCACCGTGTATCGGGCCAATCGTTCTTGGGCTGCTGCTGATGGTCGAGCGGAGCGAAAGCCCATTGTTCGGGTTTGCGTTGTTCTTCACGCTCGCTGTTGGCCTGGGGTTGCCATACATCGCGCTGGCGATGGCGGCGGGGAGCATCCGGCAGCTTCCCCGTTCGGGAGAATGGCTCGCGTGGGTGGAGCAACTGTTCGGCTTCATCCTGATTGGTCTCGCGATTTACTTTCTCGATCCGGTCGTACCCCATCACGTGATGATCCGCGCCCTGCCCTTCTATGCCGCCGCTGCTGGCATCTGGTTGGGCTTCGGCACGCGGGCCGGGCGCAACTGGCAACCGTTCCTGGTCTTTCGATCGATTGTCGGCGCCGCAGCGGTCGTCGCACTTGTATATTTCGCAATCCCGCGCGCCGGTGGGAAGGAGCTCACGTTCCAACCTTTCAATGACACCGCACTCGCGTCTGCAAACGAAACGCGAAAGCCCGTGCTGATCGATTTCTCGGCCGACTGGTGCATTCCGTGCCGGGAAATGGAGCATTCCACTTTCGTCAATCCCAAGGTCGTGAACGAAGCGTCGCGCTTCGTCAGGATGAAGGCCGACCTCACCCACCAGGACCAGAGCAACAAGGACCTGATGAGCAAGTTTCAGATCCAGGGCGTGCCGACCACCGTTATGATCGACTCTAATGGACAGGTGAAGGTCCAGAAGGTCGGCTACATAGGTGTCGACGAATTTCTCGCTGATCTCCGCCGCATCTACTGAGACACTCCCGTCGCTTTGCACGACCTCGTGCGCGGGTGAGAATCTGCAGACGAGGTACCGTCATGCGCATAGCCCAGATCACTGACCTACACGTCGTCGCGAAGAACCGCCTCTGCTACCGCAGGGTCCCCACCAACGAGCAGCTTCGAGAGGCCGTCGCTCACATCAATGATTTGAAGCCGTCACCCGACGTCGTAATCGCGTCAGGCGATTTGACGGACCACGGCCGCGAAGATGAATACCTCCATTTGCGGGAAATCCTTTCGGACCTGAAATTTCCCGTGTACGTGATTCCGGGGAACCACGACAATCGCGAGATACTCACCAGGACGTTCGCGGACCGTGGTTACATGCCAGCAGCGCCTTTCGTGCACTACGCAATCGAGGAGTTTCCCATTCGGATGATAGGGCTCGATTCCACGGTTCCAGGGCACCATCACGGCGAGATGTGCGCGGAGCGACTGCAGTGGCTTGATAGAACGCTCAAGGCGCGCCCCGACGTCCCGACACTGATTTTCATGCATCACCCGCCCTTTCGTACGGGCATCCAATGGATGGATTCATCGGGGCTGCATGGCGGGCGCGAGATGGAGAAAGTAGTCACGCGGCATCGCCAGGTCGTCCGCGTCGCGTGCGGCCATATCCATCGGCCGATGCACGTCGCATGGGCGGGAACCATCGCATCGACTTCGCCGAGCACGTGTCACCAGGTAGCGCTGGAGCTGAGCGGCAGCGAGGGATTCGAGTTCGTGATGGAACCGCGGGCGATTCAGCTACACGTCTGGGATCCGAGCTACGGCCTCATATCGCATCTGAGCTATATCCCGAACTCCTACGAATCGCTGGAGATGCTGGCCCCCCTGGACGCTGCCACGCGCGGCAAGATGATCGAGCAGAACAAGCGCGATTATGCCGCACTCTGCGCCAGTGAATTCGATCGGCGAGGCTGACGGGGGCGAAATCCGGGCCTGCGCGGATTTCTGCTTTACCCCGGCTCTTTGGTACGTTTTGTCCTGCGAGGTGTGTCATGGCAGCATCAAGCGAGAGTTTCGTCCAGGACCTGTTCGCGATGGTCAAGGAGCGCCGTTCGTTCGGGCGCCATCCCTTATGGCACAGGATTAGTGAGGGCAGGGTTTCCCGCGATGGCATGAAGACCTTCGCCGCACAGTTTTTTCTCCAAGTGCGGGAATTCCCTCGGGCAGTGAGTGCTCTGCACTCCCGCTGCTACGATGCCGAAGAGCGTCTCAAGCTGGCAGAAAGCCTCTACGAGGAAGAGACCGGCAAGATCTCGGGCAGCGCGCCGCACCCCGAACTGTTCATCCGGCTCGGGATCGGATTGGGAATGAAGCGCGAAGAGTTGACTGAGGCCAAGGCGCTGCCTTCAACCGCCTCACTGATCGATTGGTTCGAGCTCTCCACCAAGGACCGCTCCTTCGCTGAAGGCATTGGCGCGATAAATGTCGCTGCCGAAGGTCAGGTCGTTACCAACTTTGGTCCTTTCGCTCGCGCGCTGGAGAAGCACTACGGCTTGAATCGGGAACAAGTCGCATTCTTCGACGTGCATGAACTTGCCGATCGCGATCACAGCGACGTCGGCGACAACATTCTGACCCAGATGACGCTAGGCGATTCGGAACGCGAAAAGATCCGCTCAGCGGTGAATCGATCGCTCGATTTGTGGTGGCAGTTCTTCGACGGAATTGATCGCGCCTGCGCGTAGGAACCCCTTTTCCAAGTTTCGGCTATTCCCAAAGTTGCGACGGCTCCACAAATGGGGTTTTATTTTGAACGTACCATAGGCTACTCGCCGGGCTTTATTCCGCATTTTCTGAGCCCCCTAAAAATGCCCTAGAAAACGGAATAATTCCGAAGATACGCATAAGCCATAAACATCGTTTGATTTTCTTCGGGATTGGGCTCTCGATTCCTTGCTTTTTCGACCATCCGCGGGTATCATTTATTTCGGCTGATGGGGAGGATGGGACGGTCCGACCGCTCTTCGTTTTATGGCACAAAAGCAGGGTTCTGACGCGTACGGCGCTGAGTCTATCAAGGTTCTCGAGGGTCTCGAGGCGGTCCGCAAACGCCCCGGAATGTATATCGGCGATACCGCCGAACGCGGGCTGCATCACCTCGTCAACGAGATAGTCGACAACTCCGTCGACGAGGCGCTC
>DATJWT010000236.1:0-3115 GCA_035500975.1 Binataceae bacterium (SeqCode) | reverse complement strand
AGTGAAATAACCCCCTCGAGTGGATACGCCAATCCCAGCCGCGCGGCGGGAATGCCCATCCGCGTGCCGCGCGCCGCGATTCGGATATCGCAGGCCAGCGCGACCTGGACGCCGCCGCCGATGCATACGCCGGAGATCATCGCGATGATGGGCGTCGAGCATTCGAGCATCGAGTTGATCGCGCGATTGGGCGCCTCGCGATAGACGCGCGCCTGGGATGCATCGGAGCGCAGCGCGGGAAACTCGGAAATGTCAGCGCCGGCAATGAACGCCTGGGGCGTGGACCCGGTCATCACAATCGCGCGGATCGCATCGTTGCGATCCAGTTCGGCGATTGCTTCCGGGATTCGCTGCCACGTCCTAAGATTGAGCGCGTTGCGCACTTGCGGGCGATTGAGCACTATCCATCCGATGGGCGGTTCGTGCCTGACGATTACGGGGTCGGTCGAATTTTGTTCGCTCATGACGCACTAGCGCTCCGGCTTGATTCGCGATGGTGATAGTCGAACGAGCTACCAGTCGGGATTTTGAGCACATTTGTGTGCTGGACGAAACCGTGCACCGCGGCCCCTCGCGGCGGGGAGTCATCGGGCCGGCGGTGGCGGCCTCGCGATGCGCCGTGGCGCGCGTTGACGGCATCGTGCGCGGTTACGTGCTCACGCAACCCGACTTTTTCGGCCACGGCTTTGTCCAGCTTCTGGTAGTGCATCCTGATTACCGCCGACGCGGCCTGGCAACGACCTTGATGCGTGCGGCCGAGCTCGACGCGCCGACGGACAAGCTTTTCACCTCGACTAATCACTCGAACGTAGCGGCGCAGCGGCTGCTCGAACGCCTTGGCTTCGTCCGCAGCGGGATGATCGACAACCTCGACGAGGGCGACCCGGAAATCGTCTATTTCAAGCGGCTCGCACCATCGGCCAGGCCCGACGACAAGGAATAATCGCGATATCTGAAAAAGAGCGGCGGCTTCTGCCAGGTTCGGAGAAGCCGCCGGGAGCGGGGGTTGATGGCGGCTTGGCCGCCGTACTGCCCGTCTTGAATGCTATTCGGTTTCCGAGTTCTGCTTCAGACTCTGGATCTCCTGGCGCTGGCTCTCGATCTGCTGCTGTTGCATCGAGACCTGTGACTGCAGGTGATGTTGAGTGTTCTCGTTGTTCTGGAGCGCGTTGCCGACCACGAAACCAGTGCCCGCACCGATCGCGCCGCCGATCGCAGCTCCCGCGCCCGGAGCACCGACCGCAGCACCGATAATCGCGCCCGTGCCTGCACCGATCGCACCACCACCCAGGGTCCCCTTCTCGCGGGTTGACAGCGGCTCACCTGAACACGCGCTCACAAACAACAGCGCCACCGCCAGAAGAAGCGTCATCACAATCGATCTTGTTGCGTTCATCGGAATGGCCTCCTGTTGAGACCGACCAGGTCGGCCTGAGGCAGATAGCAGGTTCGAGGCCAAGAGAAATTGTCGAGATTTGGTGGGACAGGATTCCGACTACTTTGTAAAAGTTACCAAGGAAAGGGCGAAGCTTCACCGAACGCCATAAAGGCGCGGCAGGCACGCCTAAATAATCCGACCAAGGAAAAGGCCTCATGCCGCGAGGTATGAGGCCCTTCCTTGTCGAGCAAAAGTTTGAAACGAGCTTAGCCGGCGAGCGGGCCGCGCAGGAGCTGGCCGGGGAGCGCGCCGGTGTGCTCGTTGTTGCGCAGCAGCACCTGGCCGTTCACAACAGTAGCCTTCAGACCTTCCGACTTCTGCTTGAGGCGCTTGGCACCGGCGGGCAAGTCGTGCACCAGCTCCGGAAGCTGGGGTGTGATCTTGTCGGGATCGAAGATGATCACATCGGCGAAGTTGCCCTCGCGCAGCATCCCGCGGCCCTTCAGGCCCCAGTGATAGGCCGGGATGAAGCTCATCATCCTGATCGCCTGCTCCAGCGTCAGCGCCTGCTTCTCGCGCACCCAGTGGCTCAGCACGTGCGTCTGTAGGGAAGAATCCATGATCTGCGAGACGTGTGCGCCCGAATCCGAGAAGGTCACGACCGAACGCGGATTCTTCATCATCTCGAGCACATTGTTCTGGTCTTCGTTGACCAGCGTCTGCATGAAGAAGAGCTTCAGATGCTTCTCCAGCGCCATGTCGATCATCACATCGACGGGATCCTTGTTCTCCGCTTCGGCGATTTCCGCGACCGACCGATGAGGCGGCGTCGGACGCACCAGCGGGAAGATCCACTTAAAATTGGCTCCACGCGCTTCTGCCCCGACGCCCCGTTCAGTTTCACCGCGTTCGTGCGCGGCCGCGACCAGCCCGCGGCGGGTTTCAGGATTGCGCAGCGCGGCTTCCTGCTGCGCCAGCGGGAGCTTGCGGATTTCTTTCCATGCCGGAATCCGATCGAACGGCATCATGGTTTCGAACGAGAGCAGCACGTTCAGCGACCGGCTATGGACCTGGATGAACATCCGGCCTCCCTCAGCCGCGGTTTCATCCGCGAGCTTGAAGAAGTGCCGCCAATAGTCCGGTGCGCGGCGGGAGCTGAACATTCCGTACGTCACCGGCACCGAGGTATCGATCGCGAGTGCCTTCAGGCGCGCGAGGTAGCTATCGAGGCGCTCGCCCTGCGAGCCGGTATCTTCGCCGGCGATTTCGAAAATGCCCGCGCCCAGATCGCCCATCACCCCAACCAGGCTGCGGACTTCGTCCCAGTTCGCGAGACGGCTTGCGACCGGGCGGCCGTCTGGCGTCTGGTGATTGCTGGTGCGCGAGGTGGTGAAACCGATTGCGCCGGCGCGAATCCCGCGCGCGAGCTCATCGCGCATCATCTGCAGGTCTTCGGTGGTCGCCTGTTCTTCGAACGCGCGCTGGCCCATCACGTAGGTGCGCAGCGCCGAGTGACCCATATAGGCGGCGTAGTTGATGCCCTTTGGCTGGCGCTCGACCGCATCGAGGTATTCCGCGAAGGTGGTCCACGACCATTTGATTCCCGCCTCCATCGCTTCGGGCGAGATATCTTCGGCGCGCTCCAGGTTGCGCATCACGAGAAGCTTGTCCTTCTCGCCGCAGGGTGCGAGCGAGAAGCCGCAGTTGCCCATCACCACGCTGGTGACGCCGTGCCAG
>DATJWT010000235.1:0-4037 GCA_035500975.1 Binataceae bacterium (SeqCode) | reverse complement strand
TCGACGTCTTCGTGCCGCAGCTCGACCGCAAGCACGATCGCCGGATGGCGCCCGCGAGGCATCAGGGTCTGGTACGCCTGCGCGATCGCGCGGGTGAGCAACTTGTCGCGCACCGACCGGCCGTTGACGAAAGTGAAGACGAGCCGCGGCGTCGCGAACGACTCCTGGCTCATCGTGGCGAGACCTCCCACCCGGATACCGTCGCGCGCCGCCTCGAACGCGAGCATCTGTGCCGCAAGCTTGGGGCCGAGAATCTGCCGCACCCGCTCCAGCATCGAGGCCGCGCGCGGCAGATCGAAAATCGTGCGCCCGTCAGCGGATAGCGTGAACGCCACGCGATGGTTCATCAGGGCCAGGCGCTGGAGCGCCTCGGCCACCGCGCCCTGTTCGGTCGGCACGGTCTTGAGGAACTTGAGCCGCGCGGGAGTATTGAAGAAGAGGTCGCGAACGTCGATTTGTGTGCCGGGCGCGATAGCGCAATCGCGAGTCGTTTCCACATCGCCACCGGTCGCGAGGATTTCGGCGCCGGCGGGATCCTCGGGGCGGCGCGTCCGCAACGTCATCCGCGAGACGCTGGCGATCGACGCGAGCGCTTCGCCGCGAAACCCCAGGGTGCGAATCGCCGCCAGGTCGGCGGCATCGCGGATCTTCGAGGTGGCATGGCGGCGCAGCGACAGGATCGCATCGTCGCGGCTCATCCCGCATCCGTCGTCCGACACCGCGATACGACCGCTACCGCCGCGCTCGATGGCGACATCGATACGATGCGCACCCGCATCGAGAGAGTTTTCCACCAATTCCTTGACCGCCGAGGCCGGCCGCTCGACCACTTCGCCGGCTGCGATTTGGCTTGCGACCTGCTCGGGGAGGATGTGAATCAGCCGCCCCGCCATAGTCCTGCTAGACAATGCGGCTTTTGATTCCGTTACTCAAGCGGCGCGCCGCGGGAGGAAGCGATTGGGACGGCGAGGGCATGTGCGTTGCCCAATTGAACCATGCGCGCGATTCTGGAAAGCTTTGCGCGCCTTCGCCATGTTGAGAAAAATCGCCATCTGCTGCGCACTGCTCCTGTTTGCGGCCGGAGCGTCGTTCACATATGCGGACGTAAGAATCGGAGTCGGCTCGGTCGGGCCTATCTCGCCGCAGACCGAAACCGATATCGACAACCTGGTCGCCAAGCTTCCCGGCGTGACCGCCGTGCCGATTCAGCCGCCGGGCGATGTCGATGCGTGCGTGAAGCGGTTCGTCGCGGGCGAGAAAGACGACCAACTCGACGCCGTGATGGTCGTGAGCCTGCCGACCGACTCATTTCACACCGAGCAGGAAGACAAGCAGGTCAGGTTCACCGGGACCTACGAAATCTGGACGCTCAACCTCTCGACCCTCGCCGAAGATCGGCACGCGTTCACCTTCAGCGATACGGAAACCGTGTCGGGTCCGGCAGCAGCGATCCTTTCGATTCCCGCGCAGCTATTCGTGGAGCGCGCCACCGGCAAGAAGCTGCTTTCGAGCAACGCGTGGCAGGCATACGAAGCCGTGCAAGCGCGTGTCGAGGCCAAGCTGATCGCGGCCACCAAGCTCTACCTCTCTACTTCGACCCTGGGCCAGACGCAGCCGCTCAACATGATGACCTGTGCGAAGGTGCTGGTGGATCGCGGCGATGCGGACACGGCGCTGGCGGTGTTCAGGGCCGCGGGCGTGGATAATCCGCAGGTGCATCAGCTGATGGCCGAAGCGCAGGCAAAGATGAAGCGCGCCAAGGCCGAGGGACTGCTCGGCAAGACGCTGGGTGCGATGGCGGGAGGCGATGCGCACGAAGCATCGGCGATGCTCTCGCAGTACGAGAGCGCGCCGGAGACTGAACCGGGGCGCGCTCGCGAAATAACCCAGGCGCTCGCCGTGGAGCCGGACCATCGTTCGGAGTTCGCGTATCGCAAGGTGCTGGTCAGCGATGTGCCGTCACTCGATCACGCGGCGTTCGTCGCGATGATGTCGCAGATGGTCGCCGACATTACCGGCACCGCCCCTGACGACGTGATCGTGACCGCGAAAGACGTGACTATCGAGGACAAGAAGGCAACCGAGGGGGTCAAGAACTCGCTCGATGCGTACGCGAATGCGCTCGGCAAGGCGGCGTGGCTGATGAGCCTCAAGTGCGGCTGCGATGCGGCGGCGCGGCTTAGCGCGGATCCCTCGGGAGTAACGCTGCTGCGGGCGCGGTTTGCGCCCTCTTTCACGCGGGCCGAGGTCGGGCTACCCTAGACGATTCAAATTCCTTCGAAGCGAAGACATCCATATGAGAAGCTGTGCAATTTGCGGCAAGGTGCCGTCGGTCGGCAACAACGTCAGTCACGCCAACAACAAGTCCAAACGGCGATGGGAGCCGAACCTGCAGGAAGTTCGCGCGCGGGTGGGGCAGGCGGTGAAGCGAATCCGCGTCTGCACCCGATGCATCCGCGCGGGAAAAGTCCAGAAAGTCGCGTAGTTCGCGCGCCTCTAGCCGGGCAGGACGAATGCCCGGTTGGATAGCTCTTTAGAGGGCAGCACCTGGAGTGCTTCCTCGCGATAACCCACGTCGCGCAGCAACGCGAATACATCTCCTCCCGCCAGCGGTTTCCATCCGAGATTCTGCTCCACGATCATAAAGCCGGGCCACAAGGAACGATCGCAGTCCTGGAAGTATCGATTCAGGACTTTGAACTCGGCGCCCGCGATTTCCAGCCACGCGCCGGAAATCTTCGTCACGCCGCTCTCATGGACCAGGTCCTTCAATGGAACGCACTTCACCGGCTCGCCGCCCGGATCCTTTGTAAGCACGCTGCGTCCGGCAGAGTTGTCCGTCTCGGGAGGGGAAAGGTTCGCGATTTCGTGGCGATCGGAAGCGGCCACGTTGAAGGCGCGCACGTTCCTCACCTGGTTCATCTCCAGATGTTCGCACAGTCTTCGGAACAGGTCTGGAGCAGCTTCGACCGAAACCACGGTGCCTTGCGGCCCTACCAGGCGCGAGGCAATCAAGGCGACGAAACCGACGTGCGCCCCGACGTCCAGAAAAGTGTCACCCGGATGAAGGTGCCGCGCGAGGAATTTGAATTCGTTTATGTCCCACAGCTGGGGCCAGAAGAGCAGGCCGCCTTGCACCCAGTCGGCCGGGTCGAGTTTCATCTTGAAGCCCATCACGTCCGCTACCACCACGCCGCGGGGGCGGCGCAGGTAGAACTTCCGCGCGAGCACCGCGAACCGTACGGCGCCTCGCGTTCGCGGAAGCCGCCGCGTTACGCGCAGGAGAAAATCGAGTTCGCGGCCCGGACGTTCGATCTCATTCATGCTTCGGCATCAGCAAATGCGGCAGGAGGGAGGCAGGTTCAGCCACGACCTGAACCCGGGCCCGCCGCCTGGAACAACGCGTCGAGTTTGTCCGGAGGACGCGCGATTACGGCGCGTCCCGCACGCATCACGATCGGCCGCTGCATCAGTTCCGGATGCTCGAGCAGCAGCGCCACGACCTTCTCGGTGGTGGTGTAGTCCTCGACTTTGAGCTTCAATTCTTCGAACCGCTTGTCCTTGCGAACCAGGTCGGCGGGCGGATTTTCCAGCATCGAGAGGATTTTCTCCAGCGTCGCCCGGTCGGGCGGGGTCTTCAGATATTCGACAAGGTCGAACTCGACCTTGCGGTCGCGCAGCATCTGCAGCGCACCGCGTGAATTGCCTCAGCCGGGGTTATGATAGATGGTCGTTCGCTCCATGCTTTCCTCGCGCGCGGTATTTGATAAGCATAAGCGGCGCCCCTCGGGGCGATCAAACGGGGACGGGCCGCGAAACCGCGAAGGGCAAGACTAACAATGCGTGCGACGTCGGCGATCAAATCTCTTCTATTCGGATTCCTGGTTGTGGCAATGCTTGCGGGCACCGCGGCCGCGATGCAGTTCAGTTCGGCGCGGGTGAGCGGCGACTTCGTGTACGTAGGCGGCGCTCCCGCGGACAATCGCCAGCTTCATTTCCAGAACCGCGCATCGGGAGACATGTTCGTTGCGCCGACT
>DATJWT010000234.1:0-3701 GCA_035500975.1 Binataceae bacterium (SeqCode) | reverse complement strand
TTCGAATGCATCTCGGTGCTGCGGATCGTCACCTTGCGATTCGGGTCGAACACGACGAGGTCAGCATCGGCGTCCACGGCGATCGCGCCTTTGCGCGGGTATAAGCCAAAAATCTTTGCGGGATTGGTGGCGACCAGGTCGACCATTCGCTGGAGCGAGATGCGTTTCTTCGCGACGCCTTCGGAGTAGAGCATCGGCACGAGCGTTTCGAGGTTCGACATGCCGGGCATGATGCGGGTGAAGCGTTCCGCGGAGAGCTTCTGCTGGAGCATCCAGCAGCAATGGTCGGTGGCGACCACATCGATAGTGCCATCGGCCAGGGCGGCCCAGATCGTATCGACGTCCTCCTGGGGACGCAGGGGAGGATAGCCGACGTACTTTTCGCCTTGCGGATCACGGAAGCGATCTTCGGTCAGGTAGAGGTAGATGGGCCGCGTCTCGGCCAGGATTTGCCGGCCTTCGGCGCGCGCACGACGAATCGCATCGATAGCGCCTGTGCTGGAGAGATGGACGAAGTACGCCGGCGCCTTCGCCAGCTCGGTCATCGCCAGTGCGCGCTTGACGGCGGTTTCCTCCACGATGGGCGGGCGGCTCGCGGCGAAGAACTCGACGCCGCGATGTCCCGCGCCCAGCAGGCGCTCGGTGCAGTAGCCAATCAGGTGCTCATCTTCGGCGTGGATGTTCAGCAGCGCGCCCGCATCGGCAGCGGCGCGAAAGGCGCGCATGAAATCGCGCACGCGCGCCTCGAACCCGGCCATCATGAAAATCTTGAAGCTGGAGATGCCGCGATCGACGATGCGCGGAATCTCGGCGATCGTTTCAGGACTCGGATCGAAGATTGCGACGTGAAAGCCGTAGTCGATGACGGCGCGGCGGTCGGCCTTCTCGTGCCATTTCGCGAGCGCATCGGCGAGGGTGCCGTTGGTGGGCTGGAAAGCATAGTCGATTATCGAGGTGACGCCGCCCGCGGCAGCCGCGATAGTGCCGGATTCGAAATCATCGGCGGTCTTCGAAGCGAACATCTCGGCATCGAGATGCGTATGCGGATCGATCGCTCCGGGCAGCAGCAGCATCGCGGTCGCATCGATGGTCTTCGACGCCTGATCGCGCAGCCCGCCGGGTGCGGCTACTTCAACAATCTTGCCGGCGCGAACGCCGACGTCGGCGGGCCCGACACGCGAGGGAGTTACCGCTGTCGCGCCGACGATCGCCAGATCGAGCACTGCACGCTCCTTGGGAAGTTAGTGCGCGGTTGGTTGACGCTTACGTACGCGCCGCGGAGGTGCGATTTGACGGATGCGGCGCTTGCGCGGATGCTTCTGCGGCTCGGTCGCATCGTGCGCATCGGAGAACGGGACCAGGTTGAAGCGCGAAACTTCCGGCCGGCAATTGATTCGAATGCGCAACCAGAAAGTGCCGAGTCCGCGATTGGTATAGATGTAGAAGTCTTCGTAGCGATTCAGGCCGGAGTAAAATCTTTTGCCGATCTTCAGGATCGATTTGAGTGGCGAGCCGTAATAAGGGATGCGCACCACGCCGCCGTGCGTATGCCCGGAGAGCATCACGCCCGGCTGAAGATGGCGCGCGTACAAAGCGGTGTCGGGGTTGTGGGCCAGGACGATGGTGGCGTCGCCCGGATGGACCTTGCTGAATGCGCGAGCCGGTTCGGCGCGGCGCGCCCAGAGGTCATCGATTCCGACCACCACCAACTCGGAGCCATTGAGCCTGACGCGGCGGCTTTCGTTCAGGAGCACGTCCGCGCCGGCGGCATCGAGTGCTTCGGTGACGCGATCCGACGATGCCCAGTGATCATGGTTGCCGAGAATCGCGAACAAGCCGTGCCTGGGCTTCAGATGACGGAGCGCGCCGCGGAACGCATCGACGTAGCGATGCATGGTGTCGGGCCCGGAGAAGTAATCGCCGGTGAGAAAGACGACGTCGGGATGCTCGCGGTTGATCGCTTCGACAGCCAGGAACAGGCGCGCGAGGTCTTCATCGCGATCGACGTGAAAGTCGCTGATCTGGCACGCGACGATCCCGCGGTGCGAACCGTGAAGCCCGCGGACCGGCAGATCGACGCGGGAGACATCGATCTCGTCGATGGTCTTGCGCCACATCCGATGGAGCGGGCGCAGGGCCAGCGGAGGGCGCCCGTTGCGCGAGCGTGAACGCGCAGGCTTGTGCTCGCGGTCGGTGATTAGCTCCGCAGTAGACATCGGGAGTCCAGATTCTAGAACAAGTCCAGCAAGCGGCGGAAGGAGTCGATCTCGACGATGCGGTCGCTCACGAGCAGGTCCTCGTCCTCGAGCTCCCAGGTGTGAGTGTGCCGGATGAAAACGGCGCGCAGGCCGGCACGCACGGCGGGGTTGATGTCGGAGCGCGGGCTGTTGCCGATCATCCAGGTGCGTTCCGGATGCAACTCGGCATCGCGAATGAGGCGCAGGTACGCATCGGTGTTCTTTTCGTGCGGAGTTTCAACCCGGCTGAAGAGCGGCAAGAGGCCGGAGCGTTCCAGCTTGCTCAATTGCTCGTCGCGCCGGCCCTTGGTCAGCATGAAGAGGGTGTGTCGCTGCGAAAGCTCGAGCAGCGTGGTATCGACGTCGGGAAGAAGCTCACAATGGCGATCGATCAGGTACTCGCCGATTCGATCGATATCGGCGTGAAGCTGCTCACTGCCGCCGTTGGTCGCGAGTTTGCGAGCGGCGTGATGGAGCGCCATCACGTACGGCTTGCGACCGTAGCCGAGCGACTCGATGAGCTCGAGTTCGGAATCGCGGACGGCGTTTTTGACTTGCCGGGAATCGGAAATTCCGCTGCGCTCGCACGCCGCGACGAAACTGTCGAAAGCTTCCAGGAAATGGATGTTCGAATCCCAAAGCGTATCGTCGGCGTCGAAAATAAGGTGGAGCGGCGGTGCAACAGGCATCTACTTAAGGGTAACTGTACGAAGCGCACGGAGCAATTGGGATTCCGGTTCCTCTCCTTTCCAGGGAAAGGATTAAGGAGTGGTACAAAGTTGAGGTTGCAGCGGTGATGGCTTCTGCAGCCGGTGGTGGGATCAGTCGTGCGCATGGTTGCCGCGAAAGCGCGCGTAAGCGGCATGCGACTGTAGTACCACTCCCTTACCCCCTCCCTGGAAAGGGGGGGAATTTTCGGATTGCGGGCGTTGTGCTAGTCATCGCGGCGCAGGGGGTGCTGCCATGGACCAAAAGCCCGCGCGCGGACCGGTCTTGACGATCTTTGCGGCGTTGTTCACGCTGCTTGCGATCTCGAACATCTCGAAACCGTTGAGCGGAGGCAGGGGGCACTTCGTATTTTTCGGCACCCGGATGAGTGGAACCGCCAACGCCATATTGGGTCCGCTCTTCGGGATCTACCTTTTGATCTACGCAGTCGGCATCTGGCGGCAGAAGCGATGGGCGCTTCCGATGGCCTGGGCTTACGCGGCATACGTGCTGATCAACATGGCGCTTTTCTCGATGAAGACGCCCCAGGGCTCCTGGAACTCACCGGTCTCCGCCATCGTGTACGTCTCGATCGCGCTGGGCGTTTCGTGGGGATCGGCGATATTGCTGACGCTGCGCCGAACGCAATTGACCTGAGCGAAAGGCCGCAATGATCGTAGAGAGCCATTGCCACATCATCGCGCCCGATCAGCGCAAGTATCCGCGCGACCTGGGGAAGAACCCGGCGGCGTGGGT
>DATJWT010000233.1:0-6351 GCA_035500975.1 Binataceae bacterium (SeqCode) | reverse complement strand
CGAGCGCGCCATCGAGATTGCCATCGGTACGCGCGCGGTAGGTCGCGCGCCACGCGTCCGCTTCACGCTGCGCGATCACCACCCGGAGCCAGGCCGCGAGCGGACTGCGGCCGTGGTAGTGATCGAGGGGCGAGCGGCGCGTGCCGTCCGCGCGCGTATCGCCGAACAGATCGCCATACAGCGAGTCGGCGATTTCACGTGCGCGAGCGGTATCGCGCGTGATCTGGCGCGCGATCTTTTCAATCGATGCGCGAAACTTCCCGTCGAATTCCCGCCACGCGTCTGCGTTGCCCGCGCGGCATCCGAGCGCGAGCGCGAGGTCATCGACGTGCAGCGAATCGAGAAACGCGGCAACGGCGGAACGGTCGCGCGCCTCGCGTGAATCGCTGAACCGGCGCTCGATCGCGCGCGTCAATGTCGATGAGAATTCAGTTCGGGAAACATTCCAGCGCGATGCGCCGCTGCGCGCGTAGAGCTGCGCGGCGACATCCGCGAACTCGGCCATGAAGCCGGCTTCCCCCATCGTCTGCCAGTTGTATCTTCGGCTCTGTCCACGCGATGCTCAAGCGCCGGCACGAGCCTCTGCGGCCTGGGCCGCCGACCTTCATCCGGCGCGCAGCGCGCCACCTGCTTCCCTCGGGAGCAGAACTCTTCTGGTTGTTATTAGTTTTAAGGAGAGATTGCGGCAGCCGCCGTGGCCGACGGCTTCCTGAATAACATGCAGAAATGAGTCACATCTCCGGACACCGGCCACTCGGTGGTACTTATCCACTCGAATCCAGCCTGGGTCAGCTCCTTCATCACGATCGGCTTGGGCGACCCGTGCCCGCCGCGATCGGCGGGAACGCCCGGGGGCGCCTTCTCCTTGGGCTTTTGCCACGGCTCGAAATCGATAATCGCCAGCCGCCCGCCGGGCCTTAGCGCTCGGAACAGCGAATGATCCATAGCGGTGGGGTCCGTGATGTGGTGATAGACCCGGCGCAGGAAGATCGCATCGCAGCAGTTAGCCGGCAGGTGAGTATCGTCTTTCGCGCCCGCGATCACGATTAGGTTGTAGACGTCGGCCTTCCGGGCGGCGCTGCGAATCTTGTCGAGCAGCTTGGGGTCGATCTCGGTCGAGTACACGGTGGCTTTCGGTCCAAGACGTTCAGCCATCATCACCGAAAACGCGCCCGATCCCGCACCAACATCCGCGACCGCGCTGGTGGATGTGAGATGGAGCAGATCGACCAGACGGTCGGTCTCGGACTCCGCGCCGGATGCGAGCAGCGAGGAGATGACGATAGCGCCAGCCAGCGCCGCAACGAAAAACGCCCGATGGACTTTGCGCGGAAGTGCGGTTGCCATGGTCATCCGGGCTCATGGCCCCCTGCGATAACTATGACAAGCCTGCGAATTGCGGCAATCAAAAATCGCGCCGGGCGCCCTCATACGCCCGCCATGCACACCCCGGCTCCCGCCCCGGCGCTGAGCGGGATGAAGGTCTCGGTATGCCTGTCGCACTTGTAAGGAGGCGTACAATCCTGGTCCGAGTGGCAATAAGTGGGTCCCGAGGCGCAGAAGCTGGTGTTGGTTCCTGTGTTCGGGTTGAGTCCACCGCTTAGTACATATCCTTTTGGACAGCTGGCGATGGCGGCTTTGATGCATACTCCGGCATCGGCGGGCGCACTGACCGGCCGCCAATACCCGAGCTCTTTGTTGCAGACCAGCGGAGGTACGCATTCAGAATCTGCGTGGCAAAAGGCTTGTTGGGGTTTTTCTTCTTTCGGCGGCTGGACAGAACAACTCGAGCTTGCGAGCAGTATCGCGAAAATCAATATAGTGATCGCGAAACCGAAAAGTTTCATCGTGATGCTGCTTTGCCGCGTCGCACTCCATTTACTTCGGCGATACGACCAGGTTGTCCCACATCTGGTGCATCATTTCGCGGTCCGCGGATGATTCGAACTGGACCACCTTCCCGGTCACGATCACCGTCGCGGTGTCGCCGGACATTTCCATGTCCCCCTTGGCTTCGATCACCGCATCGGCCTGTTCCGAATACTGCGCCAATGCCATCGTTTTCAGCCTCTTCTCTATCCTGTCCTCGTCCAGCGCGTCCGGGGTGTAAGGCTCGGTATATTTGAGTTCGCCCAGCACCTTGTAGGGCTTGTCCTTGGGAAGACTCGCGGTGGTCACGACGAGATGCGCGGTGTCCATCGTCTTGACCATCTGCAGGCGGTGTTCGTCCTGCGCCTTGCGATCAGCCATCAGCGCAGCGCAAGCACAAAGCGTCACCGCCATCATGCAGGGAACGATTCTTAGCGCCTTTTGCGGCACGCCCATCTTGTCTACTGTATGCGTACAGTAGACGCGGGTCGGCACAATTGCAAATGCCCGCTACCGCTGGCGCCCGGTCGCATTCGGGCAATCGATTGCAGGGCCGCTGAGGCGCGATGGAATTATCGCTTAAGCGGGTCCGGCATTGCGACTATTTGACCGGTTGTTGCCGTCTGCGCAGCGCACGGTATCCGAATGCGCCAATAGCTGCGGGGTGTCTCTTTTTTGCTCAAAGATACCGGAGTGAATTCCTCGCCTCTCCGGGGCTTTGCGGCCGCAACGCCGTGGCACACGCCATGCTCTGTCGCGGTCGGATCGAACCGGCAACAGGGAGGAAACCACATGAAAAGACCGTTGGCGCTGGGAGCGTTGATAATAGGGTTGGGAATTGCGCTGGCTGGGGCGCGACCATCGTTGGCGGCGGAGGACGATGGGGCCGGTCGGATCAGGGTCCGCAAGCTTTCGCAGCAGGAACTGCAGCAGAGAATCATCCAGCTCGAGCAGCGCAACCAGACGCTGGAGATCCAGAATCGCGCGATCCAGGAACAACTCAATGCGCAAAAGCAGGCGATTGATGGGCTCGTGCATCAGGTGCAGGAGACCGCTCAACCCGTGGCAAGTCTTCAGCAGCAGGTTCCGCAAATCCAGCACCAGTTGAGCGACGTATCGAGGAGCGTCGCGAAAGTCGAACGTTCGGTGCCGCTGGAGGTCGGCTTTCGCACGGGATGGTCCGAGTCCCCTTATGGAATGCCGGGGGGATTTTATTACGGGGCATTTCTAAATCATCGGCTGATCTCGCACGAGGACGGAATTCCCGGCGGCTTCATCTCGGGCGAGATGCTGGTGGGATGGACCCAGGGTAATCATGCCTTGACCAGGGCAAACCTGGTAAGCCAGCTTGGCCATCCTGCGTTCAACACCTGGATGTACACGCTCTCGCTCCAGCCCACGGTCCAATATCATCTCGATCCGGCGCTGCTGGGACTGGAGCAGTTAGCGGCATTCAAGCCGTATGCATTGGCCGGGCCCTCGATGTTCATAAATCTCCTGAGCACACCCCTGGTCGTGAAGAACGGCCAGCCGGGGGCCGGCTATCGGCATTACGATGCGAATGTACAGGGCGGAGGCGTGTTCGGGTCGGGAACCGAGGTGGCGCTGTCAGCCCTGAGAGTTCCCGCCGTCCAGGGACTACTCGACAAGTCCTTTGTCGGTGCGGAATGGCGCTACAACCTGTACGGCAACGGACAGGGTTACAATCAATATACCGGTTCGATTTCGTTCGGATGGTAGCGACCCGTGCGCTGGCCGCGGGGAGTGATCGGCGGGTGATCGAATCCGGCGGGGTTCGGTTATCCGCCGTCTCTTTCGTGCGGCGGCGCCGTTCGCTACGCTAGCGTGTCTTGCCTGCGGAGCCACCCTAGCTCAGTTGGTAGAGCAGCTGATTCGTAATCAGCAGGTCGTCGGTTCGAATCCGACGGGTGGCTCCAATCCTCGTACAATCACTTCAGCCTTTCACGATAGTTCACGATCAGACCGTCTCCCGGCATCTTGAAGGTCGACAGCACGTGAGCGAAATCGCCGACTGTCCCGAGCCGATCTTCGGACAGCTCCAAGCTCGAGGATCGCCCGATAGGATCCGCCGTGGGCGGCTTCGTCTCTGCCGACGAGATGGAAGATCGCTTCCAGCACCGGGTCGCCCGCATCGCGAGCCTTGTCGTTCTGTACTTTGTATGCCGCATAGGTGGCGCCTTCCTGCAGCGCTCCATACCATCCGCCGCATGGTTGCATAGGGCAGGTCCCAGGCCCGCGCGGAAACACCGTCCGCCAGGGTTGTGAACTGCGACTTGGAACGCTGTCCCGAGCGGGTCAGATATTCACGAATCACCAGTCCGTGCCAGCTTTCCTCGAAGGCCCAGCGATTCTGGAACCACGACATCCCGAAGTTCTCGCGCAGCATCTCGAGTGACCTGGAAGCATAATCGGGAACGTAAAGTTCTTCGGAACAGTACAGCTCGATACGGCGCACGGTCGCATCGCAGGTCCGCGCAATTCAGTTTGTCCCATGGAATATCGTCGAAGATATTCCAGGCGGCGGCCAGGTGTCGGCGGGCCGCCTGCACGGTTACGGGTTTCTCCATGAAGCATGCACACAACCGCGCGGCGCGGCAGGCAACCGCCAGGTAGCCGTTTCGCCGGAAGTCGCCGCCGTCGGCGTTGGCGGCGGCCCGTTGGGGGGATGCATGCTTCTTACTCGCGGAACAAGGGCGGGACGGTTCCAAGTCAAACTTGCTACCTGGTGCTCTCAGGCTCAGGGACATCCTCCGTAAATCCGCGCGCCGACGCGCTAAAACATCGGATCGCCAGCGTGAAGTCCCAACAGCATCCGTCCCGCCGGCCGGTACATCTTGGGGTGCACCATTCCATGCTGGCAGGCAGTCAGGATGTCACGCATGATCCGATCGAGCGGGCTGGTGCGGTAGATGGCGCTGGTGGCTGCGAGATCGTACATCGTCGTGATCAGCTCTTTGGCCACACGATGCACATGGATCAGCATGATTCGGTACATGGCACGCTGACGCGCCGAGAGCTTCTCGTCGCGGGTGAGTGTACCCCAGAGTCCTTCCAGGCTGGAGTAGGCGAAGCTCCGAGCGGCCGCCAACTGACCTTCCGCAATCGCAACTGCTTCATGCGCACGTGAGTCGTCGCGCAAGAGGCGGCTGCCGAATAGTTTGTGCGGATCCGGCGCTAGCTCTTTCTTCTCCGCCAACTCCTCGACCGCGTCGAGTGCGGCTCGCGCGAGGCCCAGGGGCACTCCCGCATGTGAGACTAAGAACAGCGGCGCGAAACGGTAGAGAGGTCCGGAGCACTGGGGTCGCTCGGCAAAATTCCAGCTCTCCTCGAAAGGTACGAAGACATCTTCGACGACGTAGTCATGGCTGCCGGTTCCCGAGAGGCCCGTGGTATGCCACGTGTCGAGGATTTTGCACGCAGATGGTGGAAACAGCATCACACGAACTTCCGGTCGTTCATCGGGAAGCCGTCGGGGCTTGCCCCCCTCGAAGACGATACAACCGCCAGCGACTAGCGATGCATGCTGGCATCCGCTGCCAAATCTGTATCGGCCGCTGACCCGATACCCGCCGTCCACGAGATCCGCGCGTCCAATCGGCATCACTTGCCCCGCCAGGGAGAAGTTCGTGTGGCCGCACAAGCGTTGCGCCACCGGAGGAGAAAGGAAGGCGCTGCCGAAGCTCCCCGCTGTCGAGATCATCGCGCACCATCCGACTGAACCATCCATTCGCGACAGCTCTTCGACGACCCGGACCTGCGTCATCGGATCGAGCTCGAGACCTCCGTAGGCGCGGGGGACGGCCATGCGGAAAGCGCCCAGCTCTCTGAGGGCCTCGACCAATCTCTCCGGCAAGCGGCGCTGCGCGTCCATCGCACCTGTGGACTCCGCTATCAGCGGAGCCAGCGCTTGAGTCGCCGCGACGATATTATTTACGGAGCGAGCATCGTGTTCAGCTGTCATAAAGGTTTTCCGCGCTACTTTCCTGAACGGGCCGAGGGTCAGCTTGTGATCAGATCGCCTCAGATGCGGCCTATCGTTCTGGCGAACGCCGGAAAGCCGCATTCGCGATGACCGAAAATAGCCATGATTTGCGGCTCGCCGCCATACCCGGAATCGTCGAAGCGGAAAACGCCGCGGCCTTGTCAGGTAAGTGCGAGAACCTGAGGCGGACGGGTTTACACCTCCAAATAGACGATTCTTGCGCTGGTTGCGCAGGACGCCAGCAGTAGCTGCTCGACAAACGCGGATCGTTGGGTTCTGACCGCAGCGGCTTCGCCAGTCCGCGAAGCCGCATCGCCCCGATCCGTCGCGATGAAACTGGATCACTTCGTCTGAGTAGCGCTGGTAGATAACGACGCACCCTTCGGTTCGTCTGGGTTCAGATCTCTATCAGTTCGGTCCTGTTCCTCAGAATGAGCCTCTCTTGGGAGCCGATTTCCACGTAGATCATGGTTTCGCGG
>DATJWT010000232.1:0-12559 GCA_035500975.1 Binataceae bacterium (SeqCode) | reverse complement strand
AGTGTGCTGGGCGCGACGTTCCATGCAATCGGGACGATCGTTCTATTTCCCTTTCGCCTGATTGGCGACGCGATCGGGCTGCTGGTCTAGTCCGGCTTTTCGCCGATCGGTTCCGGCTGCCACAAAGTCGCTGCGTTCCCGATTCGCGCCAGAACGGGATAACTTGTAGAGTACTGTTCTCCCCTCGGGTCGGGAGGATAGTCACGATGGGAACCGCCATTTCGCCAGCCGCCGCCTTCGACGCGCGTCCCGCCACGCGAACGGTTGCCGCAACGCGCGCCGCGGCTATTCCGTGGTACGTCTGGTGTCTCGCGGCGGCAGTTACGTTCGATGCATTCGGAGGCTACTGGGACATTTCGTGGCATATATCCATCGGGCGCGACACTTTCTGGACCCCTGCGCACATGATGGTGTACCTGGCGGGCATCCTCGCCGGAGTCGCCAGCGGCTACACGATTCTGACCACGACGTTCGGGGCTTCTTCAGAGTCGCGCGATGCTTCCGTGTCGGTGTGGGGATTCCGCGGCCCACTTGGATGCTTCATGGCGGCTTGGGGTTGTATCGCGATGCTTACCTCGGCGCCGTTCGACAACTGGTGGCACGCCGCGTACGGCCTCGACGTCAAGATCATCAGCCTGCCGCACTCGATGCTCGCAATGGGCGAGATGATGATCACGTTCGGCGCGATCATCCTGATCGCGGCCCACGTCAATCGCGCTTCGGGTGAAGAACAGGCAAAGTTCGATCGCCTGCTGCTGTTCGTCGGCGGCATCTTCACTGCCGGCTCGGCGCTCTTCATCCTCGAGTCCACGCCGATGGAATTCATGCACGATCCGCAATTTTACGGAGCGGTGTCGCGCGCATTCCCCATTGGCCTGATCGCGATCTCCTGCGTGTCGTCGTCGCGATGGCCGGCGACCGTGATGGCCGGGATATACACAGTGCTCTTCCTGGCGGCGCTCTGGATCTTTCCGCTCTTTCCGGCCGAGCCGAAACTGGGACCGGTCTATCAGCCAATCACGCACATGGTTCCGCTCTGGTTCCCGCTGATGCTGATCGTTCCAGCCGTCGCGCTGGATCTTCTGCGGGGTCTGATGGGCAAGCGGTGGGGACGCCTCTGGACCGGTGTCGTCGCGGGATGCGTCTATCTGGCGGCATTCGTGGCCGCGCAGTGGCCGTTCGCGAGCTTTCTACTCTCGCCCGCGGCTCGCAACCGCTTTTTCGGCACCACCTACTTCGGCTATTTCGATCCGGCCAACGTCACCTACGACCCCTATCGTTTCGTCGAACTCCGACACTCGGCCGGATTCGCGCACGGCATGATGATCGCCCTCATCTCCGCGGTCATCTTTTGTTGCCTCGGAATGGCCGCGGGATCCTGGCTGAAGACCGTTCGGCGCTGATTCGCGATGGGACTCTCCAGGACGCGGTGGTACGCGTTCGTCGCCGCGCTCGCAGCTTTGTTCGTATGCGCAGCGCGACCCGCATACGCGCACGTCGGCAGCCCCAATGTCTTTTACGAAGGCGATGCGGGCCCGTATCACCTGCTGGTGACGGTCAACGTTCCACAGGTCATACCGGGAGTCGCGGAGGTGCAGGTTCGCGCCGCGTCCAACGACGTGCGCCAGATCAGCACCGTCGTAACGCGGCTGGCAGGCGCGGGCTCCAGGTATGCGCCGGTTCCGGATCTCGCCACCCGCTCGACCAGCGATCCGCATCTGTTCACGGCCAGCATCTGGCTCATGGAGTACGGCTCGCTCCGCGTGCTGCTCAAGGTCAGCGGCGACCACGGCAACGCCGAGATGTCGGTGCCGGTGGCATCCTTCGCGCGGCAAAGTCTGGCGATGCCGCGCTGGCTTGGCGCGCTTCTCCTGGCACTCGCGGTCGGTCTGGCAGCGGGCATGATATCGATCGTGGGCGCGGCAGTGCGCGATGCGAGGCTTCCGGCAGGGACGCCGGTTGACGATCGCTCACGCCGCAGCGGCGTCATCGCGATGGCGGTGGCAGGCGTGGTTGTCGCGGCGGTTTTCTACCTGGCCCTTGCGTGGTGGAACGTCGATGCGGCAGACCATGCCCGCTTGACCCGAGCATTCAAGCCGCCACGCCTGACCGTCGCGCTTGATGGAGCGAACCGACTCAAGCTGACAGCCTCCGAAGCGGGCTGGTCAAAGTACCTGGCGAAGCATCAGCTCCTGCCCGACCATGGCCACCTGATGCACATGTTCCTGGTACGAACTCCCGCCTTCGACCGCTTCTGGCATCTCCATCCCGAAGCCAACCCGGACGGAAGCTTCGATGTCAACCTGCCGCACCTGGATGCGGGCCACTACGACGTGTTCGCCGACATCGTCGACGAGAGCGGCTTTCCGTGGACGATGGTAGGCGCGATCGATTTGCCGGAAGTAAAAGGCATTCAGCTCACTGCCGATGACTCGGGCGGCTCGTTCGCGCCGATTGGCGAAACGAGCAGCTCGGTCGATGTTCTTCCGGACGGAACGCGGGTCGTCTGGCAGCACGAACTGATCGTGGCGAACACAGCCATGATGCTTCGCTTCGAGATTCAGAATCGCGACGGTTCGCCGGCGACCGAGATGCAGCCGTACATGGGCATGGCGGCGCATCTCGAGATCGTCAGGAACGACCTCAGCGTATTCGCGCATATCCATCCCTCCGGCTCCGCCCCGATGGCGGCGTTGATGCTCGCCGGCAACACCGGCGGGGGGCCGACGATGACGATGCCGGACGGCACCACGATGGTCATGCCGGAAAAAGTCGGGCCTGAACTATCGATGCCCTATGGATTTCCGAAACCCGGTCCCTACCGTGTTTTCGTGCAGTTCAAACGCGCGGGGACGATTGAGACCGCGGTCTTTGACGTGCAAGTCCAGGATCGCCCGCAGACGTCCTAGATCACCTTGCGGAAAGCGAGTGCGGGTGTGATTCGTAATGCGCCCGCAACCGGAATCAGCGCGCTCACCAGGCTGACAAAGATCGCTGCGCCAAACCCGACCAATGCCTGCGCGGGCATCACGTAAAGCGCGCCGTTGCCGTTCAGCACCGGGCCGAGCGTAGCGCCGCCCGCGAACAGCCAACAGGCGAGGCCCGCGCCTACCCCGCCCCCGATGATTCCGATGAGCGCGCACTCGCCGAACAGCAGCGTGCCGATCGCGCCTCTGCTGAAGCCCAGCGCGCGCATGACGGCAACTTCCGAAATTCGCTCGCGCACCATCATCGCGGTCGAGTTGGCCGCTATCAGCATGACCGTCAGGATAACGATTGCGCACAGGCTGAAAACGATCCCGCGCACGTTGCCGAGCTGCGAAAGTCCGTTGGACAGCGCATCGCTCTCCGTCTCGCTGCGCGTCTCCGCATCGGAGTTGGCGAACCGCTCGTCAATTTCCTTCGCCAGCATCGCCAGATGGTCGGGGCTGTCGGCCCGCACGACCAGTTGCCAAGCGAAATCGACGTCACCCATACCGTGAGCCTTGAACGACTCCATCAGGTAACTGCGATTGAACAGGAAGGTGTTCGGGTAATGCCGGGACTGGATGGTCCCCCGGATCACGAAAGTCAGGTCCATCGCGGGCGGACTCGAACTGCGCAAGGTGATCTGCTGACCGATCTTCCAGCCATACTTCTTCATCAGCAGCTCGCCCACGATCGCCGCGCGCCGATCGTTGATGATGGCGAGCTGATGCTCGCGGCTCAGCCGATAGTCCGGAAATACGTCCGCAATTTCGGGCCCGGCAGAAGCGGTGAACACCTGCTCGCTGACGTCGTGCCAGGTAGCGGGCCATCCGGTGACTGCCACACACGCGGCGCATCCCGGAAGCTTGCGGATAGAATCGCAATATCGCGCCGGCAGGTCGTACCACGGGGCGGTCTTGTTGTTGACAATCAGCCGCAGCGTGGTGGAGGCGTCGGCAAGGATTCGATCCATCGAGGCGGGCACCGAGACCAGGACCGTGAATACAAACGTCGCCAGCGCCACGGTCAAAGTCGTCAGGAGAGTGCGCCTGAGGTTCCGCCGCGCATTGCGCTCCATCAATTTGAAAAGCTTGCCGCTCATTGCCTCTAGACCGTCCGCAACGAATCGACCAGGCCGATTCGCGATGCGCGCCACGCCGGTAACAGGCCGCCGAACGCGCCCAACAGCGCACCGGCTATCAACGCCGACACGAACGCCGAAGGCGTCAACCGAAAGGTGAAAATGTACGACCCCACGCTCATCAGCCGGCTGGCCAATCCCGTAACCTCCGCGGTCAGCAGCCCGAGCACGATTCCCGCGAGCCCGCCCGTGATTCCGAGCAACACGCTCTCGATGACAAAGCTCGCAAGCACATCGAGGCGGCTGAACCCGAGCACCCGCAAGACCCCGACCTCGGCGGTCCGCCGAGCGACCGCGGAATACATCGTGTTCATCCCGCCGAAGATCGATCCCACGCCGAGAATAAAGGCGACCAGCAGCCCCAGCACCCGGAGCTGATCGACGAAGCCCGATTCGCGCTCGTAAAACTCGGGTTCCGGCACCGCGTCCAGGCGGAGACGGGCATCGGTACCGAGCGATTGCTGGAACGCATCGAGTGTCCACGGTTTCAACACCACGTGCAGCGCCGCGAATCCGGCGTTGTAGCGGATGTCCTGGGTCAGCACGTCGAGATCGGTCCATACTTCCGACTCCCGGGTGCTGTTGTTGTCGGAAAAGATTCCCACGATCTTCCAGACGCGATGCCCGAAGCGCATATCGGATCCCACCGCCAGGTTGGGATAACGCGCGGCCAGCTTGCGACCGACGACCATCTCCGATGCGCCATGCTGCGGCCATCGGCCGCTTACAATCTTCATGTCCCGATGCACCCTGTACGCGACGGGATAAACGCCGCGCAGGAAGGTAAAGCCGACTTTTGCCGGTGGATTGTCCGGCGCGGGATAGAACCCGGTCATCATTTCGGGCGAGACCAGCACGGTGCCGTCCACGTCCGTGACAATCTGCGGGCGGCTTTTGATGATCTCGTATTGCTCGCGCGATACGTAGCTGGCGGGCTCGGAATTTGCCGCCCGGCTCGTGACGATCACGTTCCCGCTGACCGCTGAATGCATAACGGTCCCGCGAATGCCGGCGATGAACCCCGACAGGATGAACAAGACCATCACCACCAGCGCGACCACCAACGCGGTCATGGCTGAGGTCGTGCGCCGCACCATCAGGCTGCGCAGGTTATAGCGAACCGGGATCATGGGCCGAGAGTCTAGGAATTATCCGAGCGACAAAGACGGCGCAATTAGGCGCCGGGACTGCATCGATACATTCGCGGCCTTGCAGACTCGAAAGGCCGGCGCGAAGTCAGTTCAAATCGGTGGGAACTTTGCCGGTGATATCGCGCGGCCGAATTCGCCGGATCACCCCGCGCATCAGCGTCATCGTCATCATTTTGTACATCGCATTTTCAAACCGGCGATCGTACCGCAGGATGGCGTCGTCGAGCTGTGAGCGATAGTAGAAGCGCCCATCCACGATAACGGCTTGCAACGAATCGAATGCGTTGAGGTTCCTGGTGGGATCTTTCTTGAATACCAGCATATCCGCGGGCGCGCCCTCCTTGAGGACGCCGAGGCCGGGCATCGGCAGCGATGCGCCGTTGCCGCTGGTTGCCGCACGCCACACCTCTTCCGGCGTATAGCCGGAATCGGCAAAGTTTTGCATCTCCTCGTGCAGGCTTTCCCCAGGCACCACGAAGGGATTAAGCGTGTCGGTCCCCAGGTGGACGGTGACGCCGGCAGCGTGCAACTGGCGCACGACTTCCTTCATCTTCGGCACCTGCGCCTGCATCATGCGCATCGCCTCCTGCAATTCTCCCGGAACGCCTCCAGTGCCGGTCAGGTATCGCGGCCACAGGATTTCGGGGTACCAGCTCGGTAGAATCGACGCGACCGGATCGACGAGTTGCCGGTTGAAATCGTACAGACGCGAGATGCGATCGTTCGCCACCAGCGTCGGAGTATGCGCGATGTGCTGGTTGAGCGAGGTCTGGACGATGAACTTGATGCGTTTGTCGTCGAGATCGCTCCATCCCTTCGCCCGCGCCGCGTAGAGGGAGGTAACGTCGTCGTATTTTTGCAGCGGGATGACCGGTACTCCGGTCAGGTGCTGCACGTCATCGATATGCGCATCTTCGAACGCGACCAGTTCCGGTACGTGCCCCGCCACCGGCAGATTATGGCGCTTCGCCGCGCTCTCGATTGCGGCTAATGCCTCAGGCGTAAGGCGATCGTAAACCTTGACGAAATCCGCGCCGTGGGCGGCCAGCCTGTCAACCACGCGATCGGCATCGGCCTGGTTCTGAACCACCCGCGAAAATTCCCAAACCGGCGGTTGGCCGTCGAGATACGGGCCGCAGGTGAAGATCCGCGGCCCCGCGACCGTGCCGTCCTCCGTGTTCACCCGGTACTTGAGCAGAAACCCGTTGTTCCCCATGTCACGAATAGTCGTGACACCGTTGGCCAGGTACTGCAGGTAGAAGAACTGCCGATCGACATTGGCGGGCGGCGGCGGGGTGTGCACGTGCATGTCGATCAACCCCGGCAGCACGTAAAAGCCGGCGTAGCGGCCCGCGATTATTCCCGCGTCGGCGGGAGCCTTGTCGGCTATCTTCGTGATGCGGCCCTCTTTGACGATGATGGTCTTGTCGTGGAGCCGGCCGTCCCCCGGATTGACGATGTTTACCCCGGTGAGAACGAAGCTGCGCTCGGGCGGCATCAGCGGACGTGGTGGCCGCAGCGACACCTTCACGGTCACCCATGCACCGGCGCCCAGCACCAGCACGACTACCACAATGTTTCTGATTATCCGGCCGCGGCGACTCAGAGTCGGTAGAAACCAGAACAGCCGTGAAAAAAGGCCTGCAGATGGTTTCTCCTCGTCATCATCGAATTCGTCGTAGTCGTTAGGCATCTTCCCTGTGCCGGGCCGGTCTGAATTTGCCGAATATGATTATCCCAAAGCGGCGCCAAATGCATGCGCGTAACGTGCCTAAACGGCAATTTTTCGCTATTCCTTTTCGCTTGGGAAGCGCAGCTCGAATGAATATCGATCATAATGAAATCATGCGTCGGGTCGCGCAGCTTTCTCCGCGCCTCGCCGCCAACGCTGGTGCCTGCGACCGCGAACGCAAGGTCGTCGCGGACAGCATGCGCGCAATGGTCGACGCGGGGATGTTCCGCGTCCCACAGCCGGCCCGCGTCGGCGGCTACGAACTGTCGCTGCGCACATTAGGCGATGCGGTCACGGGGCTGTCCGAGGCATGTCCATCCAGCGGATGGGTCCTCATGGTCATGGGCGCGCATCACTGGTGCATCGGCTCCTTTCCCGAAGCCGCGCAAGACGAGGTGTTCGGCAACGGCCGCGATGGTCTCGTCGCGGGAACGCTCTCGTGGCAGGGAACCGCGAAAGCCGTCGATGGGGGCTATCGCGTCAACGGCAGATGGCAATTCGCCAGCGGCGTCGATCACGCGGAATGGGTGATGGTCGGATGTGCCGATGCCGCAACACGCGGCCCCGGCGTGCACGTCGTCATCCCGCGCAACGAGATCGAAGTTGACGACACGTGGCACGTGATGGGTCTGAAGGGCACCGGCAGCAAGGACCTCGTCGCAAAGGATCTCTTCGTTCCTGCGCATCGAGCTATCGAGACGCGCGTGCTGTTCGGCGGAACCAGTCCCCATGCCGCCATCCATCGCAGCAATTTGTACCGCGTATCGGCGGAGGCGATGCTGTCGACGGCCGTTGCTACCGCGGTTCTCGGCTCGGGCAAGTACGCGCTGGCCCGGTTCATCGAGCGAACCCGGGAACGCAAGGCGATTCTGACCGGGGCGCGCAAGGCCGATCACGCGCCAACCCAGGTCCGCCTGGCCGAGGCCGCGGCCGAGGTGCGCTGCGCCGATTTGCTGATCCACGATGCGCTCGCGGAATTCGATCGACTGACGGCCGCGGGTGAGATTCAATCGCTGCAAAGCCGCATGCAGGTGAAATGGCAGGTGTCATACGCCGCCGAACTTTGCCGCCGCGCCGCGGCCAGGATGTTCTCGGGTTCAGGCGCGCACGCGGTTTACGAACCCAGCCCGCTCCAGACCGCCTTTCGGAACATCAACGTCGGCGCGCAGCACGCCAGCATCGACTTCGACACGACTGCCGAGCAATACGGCCGCCTGAAGCTGACGACATGACCCGTTTCAGGGGTGGCGCTCGCCCCGGCGACGCTATTTCGCTCGCAATGCATCAGGCAGCTCGAATCGGCCTTCCGCGTTGCACGGAAACTCATGCACCGCCGCAACCGCATCGAGATTCAGCGGCCCATAAAGATGAGGGAACAAGCCGTCGGTGCGCTCGTGACCCATCGATGCGGGTGCTTCGTGCTTGAGTTCCGCCGTCAGGCGTCTTTCATCGATGACGATGATCACGAGGCCGCGCTGCCCGCGGAAGAAGAGATTCGCAGTCTCGACGACCTGGCGCTCCGTGGAGCAATGGATGAAGCCTTCGTTTTCCAGCGACGGTGGCACGTAGCTGCCGGTCTTCCGCGCCTCCTCAAACTCGCTGCGTCTCAAAATGTGGAGAATCACACGCGCTCTATGCCGCCCGCTTGAGGGCCCGCTCTGTCGCCCGGTTCACGCAATCAGCGCACATTCCCGCCAGCCGCACCTCCACCTCGCCGTCCCGGAAGGTAGCGACTTCCATGCGTTCGCGATCGATCCGGCGCCATCCCAGGTCCACCGCGCTGCGCAGGAACTCCGCGATATCGACCGCACCGCGCGCCACGCAGATGGTCAGTTCGCCGCAGAGGCATCGGAGCTCCACGGTCTCGTAGGTGATCATCGGCATCTTCATGCGACTTCCTCGAGTTCCGTTTCGAACGGGCGCACGTAAAATTCCTCGCCGCCCGATCCAATCCGCACGAACGGATTGCGGGAGGCATCGCCGGGCGCTCGCAGCATCTCTTCCTTGTTCAACTCCTCGCGCTGCCTGACGAACCCGAGCAGACGGTTATTCACGAACCAGGCGATCGCCTGCACGGTATCGCGCACGTTCACCCGCGGCGGCCGTACCCGCCACGATACTTCTCCGGAGGCGAAGCGGTAAGTCTTGATGTCATCGTTCAGCAGTTCATCGCGGTGCGCCTCGCACCAGGTGCGCAGACCCTTGATCTGCGTTTCGATCGCGTGGCGGTGCGGCTCGGCGCGCTCTTCGTACTCCTGCCTGATGGCGGCGAGGCGCTCGTTCATCTCGGTTTCGATTCGCTGGCGCGCGCGTTGATGTACTCCGATCAACATCAAGGCTCCGTTGGCCTCGGTATGGTTGCGCGGCACCGGAATTTCGGTTGCAAGCCTTAGCCGCTGTACTTTCCTTGGCATCGTTCTACCTCTTGCGATCGCTTACGTCGATCACGCCGCGACGTCCCAGAATGGTCCGATCAGCGGCCGCATCTCCTGCACCAGCTCGGCGACCTTGTCCGCGAACTCGGGCTGCGCCTTCATCCGCGCCCGGATGATCTTGTGCGCGTGCATCACCGTCGAATGGTCGCGGCCGAAGAATTTGCCGATCACCGGAAACGATGCATGCGTGACCTCGCGGCAGAGATACATCGCGAGCTGCCGCGCGAACGCCGTGTGCTGGTCGCGCCGCTCCGACACCAGCACCGTGCGCCGGAGATGCGCGATGCGCGCCACCGCATCGACTATCCTGCTCATCGGCGTGCCCATCGGCGTCGCAGATACGCGCCTGCGCAGCGGCCGCGGCGGTATGATCACGTCGTGAAGCGCGAGAATTTCGTCGTCGGTCATCATTACCTTGACCCCCTTTCGATGCTGGGTTCGGCACCACCCAAACGCCGGCAAACCGGGCGAGCGAAAGATGTTCGCGGGACCGCCGGGACATTCCCGGAACGCAGGGCAGAATCGCCATGCTCTCGATCCCGCGCAAAACGATGCACACCTTCGCCCGGGTTCGATGAATTCAATCCACAATTTCCGGCTTTGGCGTGAAGATATGTGGCCCTATGGACTTGCATATGCCTGGATCGGGATGATAGTTCACATATGTGAACATGGCAAACACTGCGGTCACAACTGTGAACAGGGGTACGATGCTCACCGGGGGCGTGGCGCATCGAATCGCGGAGTTGGTCGGGGACGCGGGCGGCCTGCGCGCGCTCGCCCGCCGCGCCGACCTGCCCCCCAGCGCCCTGTCGCAGTACCTCCCGCGCGAAAAGGGCCGCGTGTCCAAGCCGAGCAGCGAAACGCTCGCCCGCATCGCGCGCGCCGCCAATGTCAGGATCGATTGGTTGCTGTTCGGCACGCAGCCCAAGCAGCAGTCCGGACCGGTTGCGCAGCCGCTCGATGAATCGTCTCTCATCCAGGTGCCACGGCTCGAGTTGCGCGCGGCAGCCGGCGCGGGCGCCGACGTTAATCTTGAAGAGCCGATCGAATGGCTCGCGTTCCGCGCGGAATGGGTGCGCCGCCGCCTGCGCGTTCCTTCGTCCACGCTGAGGCTGATCACCGCGATGGGCTCCTCGATGCGCCCGAGGATTGAAGACGGCGACCTGCTGATGATCACCACCGCCGAGCCTCGCTTCAAAGACAACGCGATTCATGTCGTCCGCCGCGACAACCAGTTGCTCGTCAAGCACGTCAGACGCGAGCGCGATGGCTTCCTGCTGATCAGCGAGAATCCGTCGAGCGAGACCCAGTTCGTGCGCGCTTCCGAAATCGAGATCATCGGACGTGTCCTATGGCGCGCCGGCCGGCTGTGATGCGCGGCCATACGGCTGCAGCAATGCGCGCAGGCGCTGATCGTCGGCCTTGAGCTGCCGCACGCTGGCCACCCACGCCGCCATCATCTCGGCATCGCTGCTCTGCGGGTCCAGTTCCTGGATCGCCAGCCTGGGCACGGGAGGAATCGCGACGGTCGGCGGCTTCTCCACCACCGGCACCTCCACCTTCTGCGGCACATACTGGATCGCGGGCTGCGTGGAACACGCGAGGGCAGTCACCGCCAATAGTCCCGCAACGAGTTTTCGAATCGCGACTACCATTTGAAACCAGCAGCCTCCTGATGCCCGTAGCGCATGATCGATTCGCAATCGCCCGTCGGCAAATGCGCCATCGTGTCGGTCGCCGCCTGCACTCCTTCCGCCGCGATCGCATCGGCCCGCCGCGTCGCCGCATCGAGGCCCGCCTGCAGCGCCTGACCGTCTTTCTGCAATTGATCGACGCGCTGGTTGCATTCATCGCTGGCGGACTTGAGGCTGTGATTCTGCGCCGTCATCGTGGCGATCTCCGACTTCATCGCAGCCGATGCCGCGAGGGCGCTGTGGAGGCGAGCATCCTGGACCTTGAGTGCGACCAGCAGCGCGGCGATCGCGACTACCCACCAGTACTTTGCCGCCATCGAGATCAGTGAAATGCCCATATATCGAATCAGCGCGGCTTGCCGGCCAGGTTGGTCAGCGCCTGCCCTCCTCCTTTGAGTGCCCACGCGACGCCGGTGGCGCCTGTCACGTAGGCGTACGCGTCGGCCAGTTCCCGCACCGTTCGCCCGAAGTCCGGCATCAGGATCCATCCGTGTGCGTATGCGTAGCCGCAGCTCACGCCGGCCACGAACAGCACCGGCACCGTGAACATCAGGATCGAAAACACCAGGATAACGTGTAGCACGCTGACTTCGGTGTCCGATGACGAGAACAGTTTTGCGATCCAGTCCTTCACGGCTAGAGCTTTGCGACCTTGCCCTTCACGAACGCGACGTCGCTGCGGACGTCGGAGATCGCGCCGGCGATCTCGGTCGAATACTTCCGCTCCAGGTACGAAGCGACGGCAGCGCCGACTACGAATGCGGCCAATGCAACGAATGCGATCATGGATTTTCCTCCCCGGGCAGGGACCTCAATTGGTCCAGCGCCCCGTTTTCATCATCGTTGAAAGTTCTTCGGCTCTCGTGCCGACTTGTTGCGCCCACTCCGAATCGAGCATCTCGGCCGCGGCGGTCTCGAAGTCACCGCGCTCGATCGCATCGAGGAAGTGCGCGAAGCCGAGCAGCTTGAGCCATCCCAGGTTGAAGGTCATGTCGATGAGCACGGCGCCGCGCACGTCGCCGAGCGATTTGAACCACTGAAAACGCCCCAGCTTGCCGACCACGTCGGCGACATCGTGATGCAGCATCGTCTCCGCTTCATCGCTGGAGATGCCCACGATGTTCAGCGCGCGGCCGTAGCCGATTGTCAGATGGCCCTCGGTGTCCCGGTACGGCTTGAGCCGCAACCCTTCATGGCGCTTGATCAGCGCGTAAACGTCCATCGCACTACTCGCTTGCCAATTCGCGGCGCGGCGCCTGCGTGCACGCGTCCATCTCGGCGCGATCTTTCGAGGTGTGCTGGCAGATGAGCCGAAGCAGCACGAGCTCTTCCTGGTCGCGTTCGATGTGCTGTTGGGTGAGTTGTCGCGTGGTCCGGATGTCAGAGGGAATCAGCCCGAGGATCGCGAGCAGCAGGATCGTCGCGAACAGCGCGGG
>DATJWT010000231.1:0-2445 GCA_035500975.1 Binataceae bacterium (SeqCode) | reverse complement strand
ACGTAGCCGTCTTCATCGAGCCAGCCCAGGTCACCCGTGGCGCGCCATCCATCCGGCAACGCGGCATCGTCAGTGCGGCCCGCATAGCCTTTCATGATGCGCGGAGTGCGGATGATGATTTCACCGACCTCGCCCGCCCCGAGCAGCTTGCCTTCTTCGTCGCGGACCCGCACTTCCACGTCGGGCAACGGCTTTCCGATCGAGTTGAGGCGCTTGAGCTTGAGCTCGACCTCGGCGGCAGAGCCCTCCAGGCGATGGTCATCGGGGCCGAGCACGGTGAGCGAGGAGGTGGTTTCGGTTTGGCCGTAAGCGTTCACGAAACCGACCGTCTTGGGAAATGCCTCAATCGCGCGGCGGATTACCTGGATCGGCATCGCGGCGCCGCCGTAGGCGAGATTAGTCAGCGACGAGAGGTCGGTGTTCGCGAACGCAGGCTCGTCGAGAAGCTGCTTCATCATGGTGGGCACGACGAACGCGTGAGTGACCTTTTCGGTCTGGACCAGTTCGAGCCACGCGCGCGCATCGAATTGCGGCATCACGATAACTTTGCGGCCGGTCCAGATATTGGTCATGTACGCGGTGGTTCCCGCGATGTGATAGAAGGGCACGCACACCAGCGCGACTCCGCGCTCGGTCCCGTCCGCCATCTCAACGTTCGCAGTCACATACGCGGTGAAGTCGCGAAACGAGAGCATCACGCCCTTGGGAAGCGACGTGGTGCCGCTGGTGTACATCAGGATGGAGGTGTCTTCGTCCTCCACTTCAGCTTCGTTTTCGTCGGGATCCGCACTGCCTATCAGATCGCCGAGGCGGGACATCCCGCCCTTGCCTTCTCCGATCGCGATGAAATTCCGGACCTTGAGCTGGGGGCGCAGGCGCTCGACCAGATCGATGTAGCGATCGCCGAGCAAGAGGAGGCGAGCGTCGGCGGCGTTGATCATGTACTCGAGCTCGTTCTCCTTGGCGCGATAGTTGAGCGGCAGAAAAGTCAGTCCAGCCTTCGCGGCAGCATAGTAGGCGGCGATATAGCAATCGGAATTGGTGTCGAGCGCCGCGACTACGTCGCGCTGTTTCAATCCGGCCTGCTTGAAGATGGTCGAAAGGCGCGCGACCTGGTCGGCGAGCTGCGCGTAGGTCAGGCGCTGGCTGCCGAAGACCACGATTTCCTGGTCCGGCACGATGCTCGACGGGATAGTTACGAAATTGACGGTATTCAAGAAACCTCTTACCTCCTGGCAGCCCGGGGCCTTCTCCTACCCGGCCGACTGTCGTGGCGATGGTGTTCCGTGCCGGACAGCATCGCGAGCCGGTAAGCGAGGCGCCGTTCGAGGGAAAGCCCCTCGCCGAGTGGCAAATCCAGCCCGCCCCACACCGCGAGCTTCGCTATAGCTGCATTTTCACGGGGCAAGCGGGCGAGCCGATGCGCCAAATCCAGCGCCCGGCTCTCGAGTTTCGCCATCGGTACGACTTCGGCGACCAAACCTATAGCCAATGCGTCTTGCGCGTCAATCCAGCGGCCGGTGAGGTTGATATCCAGCGCGCGGCCGAGGCCGAGGCGGCGCGAGGCGGTCTGCGTGCCGGCGACTCCGGGGATCATCCCGACACCGGTTTCAGGCAGGCAGATCCGGGTGTCATCGGCGGCAATCGCGATGTCGCACAGCAGCGCCATCTCCAGGCCGCCGCCCACCGTAAAGCCATGAATCGCGGCGATGGTCGGCACCGGCAGCGCCTTGAGCCGTCCCCATACATCGCGGCGGAAGCGAACCCATCGGGCCATCACGGGCGACGGTGCACTGCCAAACTCGCGGAGGTCGCCACCGGTAGAGAATGCCGCGCCCGCGCCGGTCATCACCATCGAGCGGACCTCGTCATCGTCATGGATCGCGCTGAGCGCTCCGAACAGCGCATCGCGCATCGCGACGTTGTACGCGTTGTACTGATCGGGGCGGTTCAGCGTGACCCAACCGACGGCGCCGCGCTTCTCGTAGAGGACAGCTTCAGCCCGGTCGGCGGCTTCGCTCATAGCTCCAGAATATGCGCAAGCTCGAGCCGATGCTGGCTGGGATCGCCGAACAGGATCGAGCTGGCGCGGGCACGCTTGAAATAGAGATGTGCGGGATGCTCCCAGGTGAAGCCCATGCCACCGTGAATCTGGATGTTCTCGGCGGTGGCATGAAAGTACGCCTCGGAGCAATACGACTTGGCCAGGTGCGCGCCTTCGAGGGCATCTTCGCCGTCGGCGATCGCGAACGCGGCGTGATAGGCAGCCGAGCGCGCGAACTCGGTTTCGACCAGCATGTCAGCGCATTTGTGCTTGATCGCCTGGAATGAACCGATGGGCCTGCCGAACTGGAGGCGAGTCTTCGCGTACTCGGTGGACATCTCGAGGCATCGCTGCGCACCGCCGACCTGCTCGGCAGCAAGCATCGTCACACCGAGCGCGAG
>DATJWT010000230.1:0-2603 GCA_035500975.1 Binataceae bacterium (SeqCode) | reverse complement strand
CGCCGGGGGGACACGCTGCCCACGCCGACACACCATCTGCGGCTCAAGATCACTCCGCGCGCCAAGAGCATGAGCCATCAGCGCCGCCGCAACCGCACCCGCCCAATCGCTGCCACCGTCTAGCCCTTCGATCTGCGCGCCTGGTGAGGGACCTTGTTCAGCGCGAAGCGAAGCTCGCGCGACTAGTGATTCCCCTGATTTCTTTTGGTTGCGACCGCGGCCTCCGCGCCTTTCTCTCCGTTTGCGGAACCTCCGCATCGCCGCGCTATACTTCGCGGATTCCGGCCGAACATTCTTTATTCGCAAGCCGGCCGCTCGAAGGAGCATCAAGTTTGAAAGACCCATTCAGCGTAGAAGGCAAAGTAACCATCGTCACCGGTGGCGGTACCGGGATCGGTGAATCAATCGCCAAGGAATTCGCCAAGCGCGGTGCGCCCGTGCTGATCGCCAGCCGCAAGGCGGAAAACCTGGAGAAGGTCCGCGATGAGATCAAAAAGGCCGGCGGCAAATGCGAAATCGCGATCTGCGACGTTCGCGATGCGGCCCAGTGCGACGCGATGGTGGCCGAGGCGGTCAAGCATTTCGGACGCCTCGACGTGCTCATCAATAATCACGGCGCCAGCATCACTACCCCCAGCCTTAATCTGTCCCCCAACGGCTGGAAGGCCGTCGTCGCGATCAACCTCGATGGCGTGTTCTTCTGCTCGCGCGCCGCGGCGCGCCAATTCATGGCGCAGAACTCGCCCGGCTCGATCATCAACATCTCTTCAACCGCGGGAGTGCACGGCTCGCCCGAGATGCTGCCGTACGGAGCGTCGAAAGCAGGGGTTATCAACCTGACCGTCTCTCACGCCGGCGAGTGGGGAGCGAAGGGCATCCGGGTCAATTGTATCGCACCCGGTCCCATCGATACCGAAGGCGCAGCCCCTAGGGTCTGGCCGAATCCGAAGGTCAAGGAGGCAGTGGCAAAGTCGCGTGCTCTGCAGCGCTTCGGCGTGGTCGAGGAAATCGCGTATCCTTGCATCTTCCTGGCATCTGATGCCGCCAGCTACGTGAGCGGCGCATTGTTGATTGTCGATGGAGGAATCGCCCCGCGCGCCGCGGCTGATTAGCCCAGGTTGAGAGGCGGGACTGGCCCGCGCCTGACGCTTGTCGCGTGACGCCGGGTCATGGTACGGCAATTTGATTGACCGGCGATGCGGCGATAACACCGCGCGCCGGCGACCAAGGCTCAAGATCACTGCAAGAGGAAATCAACAATGGCCGACAAGAGCATCATCGGGCGTGCAGGCAAGCCCTTCAAAATGCCCATCGAATGGAGCAAGGTGCGCGAGTTCGCGCGCGCTATCAAGGATCCCGATCCGGTTTACTACGATCCCGAAAAGGCCAAAAAGGAGCTCGGCGGCATCCCGGTGCCCGTCACTTTCCTGCAGACCAGCGCATTCTGGACCGACGCCGAATCCGGGCCGGGGATGGGCAGCTTCGACATGCGGCGCATCCTGCATGGCGAACAGGAGTTCGAGTTCTTCAAGCCGATCTTCGTCGGTGACACCCTCACCGGCGTTACCAAGGTCGCGGACGTCTACGAGAAAGAAGGTGGACGCGGCGGCAAGATGACGTTTCTCGTGACCGAAACCGAGTACACTAACCAGAAGGGCGAGAAAGTCGCGATTGCGCGCTCAACCCTGGTTGAGACAGGACAGGCGGTCAAGGCCTAATCGACCCACGACGAATATTGGAGAATATCCATGGCAGCAAAATTGAAATTCGACGCAATCAAGGTTGGCGATGAAATCCCCAAGTTCGTGGTCGAGGGTGTGACGCGTCCCGACTTCGTGCGCTACGCCGGCGCATCGGGCGACTTCGTTCCTCTCCACTACGATCAGACCTTCGTCGAAGCCGCAGGCATTCCTACCGTGTTCGCGCAGGGAATGTTCACCGCGGGACTGCTTTCCAAGGCCCTGACGGATTGGGCGGGCATCGGCAACGTGCGCCAGTTCAAGGTTCGCTTTTCGACCCGCGTATGGCCCGGCGATGTCGTAACCTGCAGCGGCAAGGTCACCAACAAGCTCGACCGGAACGGCGAGAAGCAGGTCGAGGGCGAACTCATCGTCCTCAACCAGAAGGGTGAGCCCGCGATCAAGGGTTCGTTCCGCGCCGCTGCAGCCTGAGCACGGCCCCTAACCTTCGAACGTGACCGGTCCGCGCCGGGCGGATGGCCTTTCGGCTATCTGTCCCGGCGCGCTACAACATTAGTCAGGACGATGGCTGAACCACGCTACATCATCATCCACGGACACTTTTATCAGCCGCCGCGCGAAAGTCCCTGGACGGGACTCATCAGCCCCGAGGCGGGCGCCGCGCCGTTCCCCAACTGGAACGAACGCATCCTGAGCGAGTGCTACACGGCGAATGCCCACGCGCACACGATGGAGGGATCGGTCGTCCATATTCGCAACAACTACGAGTCCATCAATTTCGATGTCGGACCCACCCTGGCGCTCTGGTTGAGCAATCACGGCAAGGCTGCCTATCGCGCGATGGTGCGGGGCGATGCGCTGTCGCTCGCGCAGATGGATGGTCACGGCAACGCGATCGCGCAG
>DATJWT010000229.1:0-8354 GCA_035500975.1 Binataceae bacterium (SeqCode) | reverse complement strand
GGATGCAATCGAACTCGGATGCGGGACAGGATATGTCTCATCGTGGATGGCGCGGCGCGGAGCGCGCGTGGTCGGAATCGACAACTCGGAAGGACAGCTCACCACCGCGCGCCGCTTGCAGAAACAGCACGGGCTCGACTTTCCGCTCATCCATGGCAACGCCGAGACGGTGCCCTACCCTGACGCGAGCTTCGATTTCGCGATCTCCGAGTACGGCGCCTGCCTGTGGGCCGATCCGCAGCGATGGGTACCCGAAGCAGCGCGGCTGTTGCGTGCGGGCGGCAGGCTGGTGTTCCTCACCAACTCGGCTCTAATGGCGCTGTGCACGCCGGATGAGAATGGGGTCCTGGCAACCGATCGCCTGCTACGGCCGGCGTACAAAATGTATCGGCTCGAATGGCCGAACGATCCGGGGGTTGAATTTCATCTCTCCCATGGAGACTGGATTCGAGTCCTGCGCGGCGCCGGTTTCGAAATTGAAGACCTCATCGACGTCTATCCTGAACCCGACGGCCAGGGCGGCTGGGATTTCGTCACGGTCGAGTGGGGCCGGCAGTGGCCTGCGGAAGAAGTCTGGAAGGTTCGCAAGCGGCGCTGAACGCATGCAAAATGCGGTCGCCCGATGCTATAGAAATCGCCAGAGGCGACCATGACACAACCCAAATATGGCGATGTTTCGATTGCGATCGATAACTACGTTGCGACGGCGGAGATTCATCGACCGCCGCACAACTATTTCGACGTCCAACTGATTCGCGATCTCGCGAGCGCGTTCAACGATCTCGATGCCGATCCGGCGTGCCGCGCGATCGTGCTTGCGGCCGAGGGCAAATCGTTCTGCGCCGGCGCGAACTTCGCCAGCCGCAATCCTACCGGCGCCACGGACCCCAGCCAGGGCGGCAATCCTCTCTATGCCGAAGGGGTGAGGTTGTTCTCGTGCAAGACTCCGGTGGTTGCCGCGATCCAGGGCGCCGCGATTGGCGGCGGACTCGGCCTGGCCCTGGTCGCCGATTTTCGCGTCGTCAGTCCGGACGCGCGCTTCGCCGCCAACTTCGTGAAGATCGGAATCCATCCGGGGTTTGGGCTCACACACACCCTGCCCCGCCTGATTGGTCATCAGAAGGCAGCGCTGCTGTTTCTGACCGGCCGCCGAGTCGGCGGAGAAGAAGCGGTCGCGATGGGACTGGCCGATATTCTCGCAGAGCCCGAGAAGCTCCGCGCGACGGCGGTCGGACTAGCGCAAGAGATTGCCGAGAACGCTCCGCTGGCGGTGCTGTCAACTCGGGCGACGGTACGGCACGGCCTGGCAGAAGCGGTGAAGTCGCAGACCGATCACGAATTCATCGAGCAGGCGCGCCTGATGAAGACCGAAGACCATCGCGAGGGGATCAAAGCGGTCGCGGAACGGCGACCCGGACGCTTCGTAGGCAGATAGCGGCGACGTAGAGCCGCGTTCAATGTGAAACGTTGGGCGGGGCTTCGCGCGAAAAGGACCGTTCCAATTCCGCGATCGATCGACTGGCGCGGACAGTCGCAACGCGTGCGCAGAGATAGCCGGCGATCAGGCTGACGGCGCCGGCCACCAGCAGCGCGGCATCCCATCCGATCCATTTCTGCAAGAACACCACAAAGGCGATCAGCAGACACAGGCCGCCCGCGATAAATGCCACCAGCGCCAGCACGCTGCCGAGCAAACGATCTACAGCGGTGGTGAGGATGGGATTCAGGCTCGCCTGGAACAACTGAATTTCCGTATGCACTATGCGCGTAAGGTCACCGACGATACGACCAACCAGGGCGGGCCATTCATTGGTCTCGGGCTTGTGAGAAGCGGCAGAGGACTTCTCTTCCGGGGTCACGACTCGGGACCCCCGTCTTCCTCGGGCTGAGAAGCAAACCGATAGCCGAGAAATACCCCGAGCGCGAGCGCGCCGAGGAGTCTCGCTCGCGACGCTACGCGGCTGCCCGCCAACGCGAAGCCTGCCGCGACAGCCAATGACGCCGAAGCGAAAGGATGTTCACGGATCAGCTTTTCAATTCGCGGTTTGACGTCGACCGCTTCGACCTTTTGATTGACCTCGGACAGGCTCTCCCGAAGGTCCGTCTCCGCGTCGGTCAGCTGCTGCTGAAGTCTTGATATTTCGTCCACCTTGACCATCGCTTGCCGCCACTATCAGGTTTGCCAGCAACCCCCTGGCAAGCTGCTTGCCCGCGTACACTATTACTGTCCGGCCCAGGCGGCTTTGAAGTCCCCCGCCAAGGACGTAGCCTATTCCGGCGGCTACGCCAATGGCCGCGAGTGGGTTTGCCACGATGATGCCCGCCAAAGCATCGCGGACCTCCGCGAAGTCCTCGGCGAAACGCTGCGAAGTTTGCTCACGCTTCATCGTTCAGTCGGTGCGCTTGAAAATCTGCGCGGCCACATAGCCGACGAGGAACGCGGCTCCTACCGCCAGCAACGGCTCGCGCTTGACGAACTGCTCGAGCTTACCGCGCAGGCCTGCAACATAGTCGAGTGATTTTTCGCCATACTCTCGCGCCTCATCGAGGCCTTCTTCCAGGGCCTTGCGACCGGCTGCCGCGGCGTTCTGAATGGCCTCAGCGGCGCTGTCAATGTCGAGGGAATTTTTAGCTTCCGCCATCGCGGCCTCCGTTTAATCGGAAAAGCTTATTCGAAGCTATCACCTGGGGGCGCAACAAGCATGCCATGGGGCAACCTGCGGGGACCATCTCCTTGTTGCGAACACGTGCGATTCAATGCCTATCTCGGCGTGCTGACAGGAGAGGTAGACTGACATTGCAAAGGCTATCCCTTATCTCAAACAGGTGCACGAAAGGCCCGAGCTGCGGAGAGCGCAATAATTTAGCGCATCGGGAAACATCTGGTGATATCTACATCGTCAGTACCTAGAGCAGAACGTCGGATGCTTTTGGAGTAGTCATAAGGAGCCATGTCTGATCTTAAGCGGGTGTTGGTCGCGGAAGACGACCGGACCACGGGCGAAGAGTGGTCGGATTCGCTGACCGCGTGGGGATACGAAGTAGCGGTTGCAGAAGATGGCGACCGCGCCCTGGAACTCATCAAGAGTTTTTCGCCGCACATCCTGTTGTGCGACCTCAAGATGCCCAAGCGCGATGGTTTGACGCTGCTCAAGGACATCCACGAGATGGGCCTGGAGCTGGCGACGATTATCATCTCGGGCGAAGGGCAGATTCCCGAGGCGGTGCAGGCGATCAAACTCGGGGCGCTGGACTACCTGCGCAAGCCGGTCGATCCGCATCACCTGCGGCAAATCCTCAAGACGCTCAGCGAAAATATCTCGGTGCGCGAAGAGAACCTGCGTCTCCGCCGGCGCCTGATGGAAACCGGGGAGCTCGGGCCGATTTACGGCAAGTCGCTGGCGATGCGGCGGGTGATGAACGCAATCGAGCGGCTCGCGCCCTCGTCGGCGTCGGTGATAATCAGCGGCGAAAGCGGCACCGGCAAGGAACTGGCCGCACGCACCATTCACGAACTATCGCCACGGCGCAGCGGTCCGTACATCGGCGTTAACTGCGCGGCGATTCCCGACACGCTCATGGAGAGCGAACTATTCGGCTACGAGCGCGGCGCGTTCACGGGCGCGGATCGGCGCAAGGAAGGCAGCTTCGAGCTGGCAAATCACGGCACGCTCCTGCTCGACGAAATCACCGAGATGAAGGTGGAGTTGCAGGCCAAGCTCCTGCGCATCATCGAGGAGCGCCGGGTACGCCGGGTCGGCGGTACGGCGGAAGTCCCCCTCGATGTCCGCGTGCTGGCGGCATCGAATCGCGACGTGGAGCGCGCCGTGAAGGAAGGCAAGCTGCGCGAGGACCTTTATTATCGGCTGGGAGTCTTCACGATCGAGATGCCTCCGCTGCGCGAGCGCACTGAAGACATTCCGCTGCTGATCGACGCATTCCTCGACTTTTACGCGGAGCGCGAACATAAGACCGTTCCGGGCATGGACGATGAGTGCCGCGAGACCCTGAAAGCGCATCCGTGGCCCGGCAACGTGCGCCAGTTGCGCAACGTGATCGAGCGCGCGCTAATCGTATGCCAGGGTCAGACCATCACGACCGCCGACCTGCCGCCCGAGTTCCGCACGCACAGCCAGAGCGACTCGGGATGGTTCCGGGTGCGGCTGGGCTCGTCGATGGACGAGGTCGAGCGCGAGCTGATCATGCGGACTATCGAGTACGCCGGAGGCAACAAGACGCGGGCGGCCGAGATTCTAGGCGTCGCGCCGAAGACACTCTATAATCGTCTCGAGCGCTACGAAGAGCACTGATCAATTTGAGGCCCAAGCGGGGACATTCAGTACTACCTCCGCCTGACCGTTAACCATGCGTCCGCGAGCACGATTCACGGTCGCTTTCCTGTGCCTGCAGATCATCCCGATCATCGCGATTGGCATGGTGACGCTCGCCTACACCCTGAAGGTCGTGGTGGACGAGGTAGTGGAGTCGAGCGACCTGATGACGCGGCAGGTGTACGAGCAGGTGCGGGTCGCGTTTGAGCGCGGACACGGCGATCCGGCGACCCTGTTGCAGGGCGATGATGCGCTCCGGGAGCTGCTGGGATCGATGCAGGCATTCGGGCCCGCGGTCGTGATCGCAAGGATCATCGATTCCAACGGCAGAATCCTGGTTTCATCCGGCGACGGAAGCGAGGGGCAGCTTCAGCCGCAGCTTCCTTCGATCGCCGAGCTGGAGCAGAAGTCGTCGCGATGGTGGCCGTTCGCGGTGTTGTCGCCTTTCTCCGGCAACGATCTCTACGCAACCACCCGCAGCTTCGATGTCGATGGCAAGCCGTTCGGGACGATCTACGTCGGCGTCACCACTTCGCTGCTGGCCGATCGAATCGAACGGTTGGGGCTGGCTTTCACCGTGATCGTGATCGCGGATGTGGTTCTCACGCTGCTGGCGACCGCATCGCTGCGGCGCTTGCTGTTCCGGGAGATGTGGCCGTTCCCGGCGGTGTCGCTGGCGACTCCGATGATCGAGGATAGTACCGACCCGCCATCGCACCAGGATGAGCTCAGCGGCCTGGCCGAACGTTTCAACCGCCTCTCGCGTGAAGTCCACTCGGAACAAACCCAGTGGGAGACCGGGCCGAATAACGTGTTCGAGATGGTCCGGTCGATGCGCGATGGAGTCGTGCTGCTCGATTCCGCGGGCGCGATGTTGTTTGCGAATCGTGAAGCGCGGGGACTGCTGGAGCTGGACAAGTCGGTCGCGGTCGAAGGGCGGCCGCTGCGAGTGCTGCTGCGCAGAAATCATCCGCTGGTGTCGATGGCCGAGGCGGCGCTGGAGTCGGGATCGGAAGCGCAGGATGTGCCGCTCAGCCTGGGCGGCGCCGGCGATTCAGAGCGGACTTCGATGCTAATCTCGTTCTTCCGGCTGGGTGCAGGACGCAAGCCGGTCGGGCTGCTAATCGTACTGCGCGACATGAACGCGGTGCGCGAACTTGAAACGATGGTTGACTACTCGAACCGCCTCGCACGCCTGGGAGGGTTGATCTCCGGCGTGGCGCATCAGCTGCGCACCCCCCTGCACGGGATGAACCTTCGCCTGGAACTGCTGCGCGAGGATGCGGCGCGGGGCAACGACATCGAAAAGCACATCAACCGGCTGCGCGGGGAGGTCGAGCGACTCGATCAATCGGTCGAGGCGTTGTTGCGCTTCATGCGCCCGCAGGAATTGAAACTGAGCCGCTTCCTGCTGAACGATTTGCTAATCGAGATTGCCACGCGGACCCGGCAGGACCGGGTTCGCTTCGCATACCAGTTCGCGACCGAACGCGCGGTCGAAGGCGATCGGGCGATGCTGTCGGAGGCCTTCACGAACCTCATCCAGAATGCGATTCAGGCAATGCCTCAAGGCGGCACGATCACCATCTCGACGACCGAGCGAGACGGAATGATCGAAGCGGAAATCGCGGACGAGGGAGTCGGTATCGCGCACGAAAACCTCGAGCAGATCCTGAACCTCTATTTCACCACCAAGAAGGGTGGGAGCGGGCTCGGTTTGCCGCTCGCGCTGCGAGCGATTGAACTGAACCGCGGAGTCCTCAAAATAGAATCCCACGAAGGCGAAGGAACCACGTGTTGCGTCCGACTTCCTCCGGCAACCGATGCGCCCCTGCAACTCTCTTCGACCGCGGTCTGACGCAGCAGCGAGGCCGTCGCCGCGCCGGCTGGCGCTGACGCCGGTCATACTCGCACTGACGGGCGCTCTGTCGATGGCAAACTGCACACTGCTCTCGACGCCAACCCCCACGCTGTCGCCGACCCCAACTGAAACGCCATCGCCCTCGCCGACCGCCACCCCGACTCCCGAACCGACTCCGGAGGCGGAAGGAAACGATGCTGCCGCGGCCGCGGCCAACGAGGCGGAACTGAAGGCCCGGCAGGCGGCAAAGAAGGCCGCCGAAGCGGCCGCAGTCGCCGCCGAGGCCTCTGCCGCGGCCCGCGAGGCCGCCAGGGCTGCGGCCAAAGCAGTCGCGGCATCGAAGGCTCACACCGGCCCAACGCATCGAGCGGTTACCAGGGAATCGCCACGCGCATCGGCATCGCCGACACCCACCCCGGAGGCTTCGCCGACCGCGGAGCCTTCCGCAACCGGCATGACTAGCCCCCCGGAGGGATACCAGAAGCAAATCGACGATCTCGATACCGAGATGAAGAATATCGATCGCGGGAGGCTGAGCGATGCGGACGCTCAACGCTACGATGTTGCGAGCGGGCTCCTGGCCAGCGCCCGGAAAGCACTATCGAAGAACGATTTTATGGCGGCAAACAGCCTCACCCAGAAGGCCAAGATCGTCGTCCAGAGTATCGGGCACTGAACGGCCGCCAATGTTACCTACCGTGTAGAATTTTCACTCCTCTAGAATCAGCCAGACGAAAATACGCTTGGCTGCGCGTGGATTTTCGCTGGTATGCGCCTTGCTGTAACCCTCAAACCCGTGTGCGAGGGGAGAAGGCGATGGAGGAACTGAATTCATTTACCGGCTTACCGTTCTCGGTTCGCAGCGTGTCATCGTCGGCGGAGCAGGAACGTTGCTACGACAACCGATGGATCAGCGAGCCAGAGCGAAACCTGATGCTTGCGGTGCTGGAGGATGCGATTCGCTGTTTCCTCAGCTATCGCGATGGAGACCGGAATGCGCGCAATCGCCTGCTTTACGCGGACGCGCGTGACTGGATCAATTCGCGCAGCCGTTACAGCATCTTCGCCTTTCGCAATCTCTGCGAAATCGTCGGAATAAATCCCGATGCATTGAAGCGCGAACTGCATCGCATTCGACGCGGCGAATCGCCGCGGAGCGTGTCGCTGCAGCGGACCTTCGACGTGCGCAGTCCTTCGATGTCGAACACGAAAGTCGGGGCCGGCACGAAGGCTCGTACCCGGCGCGCCCGGGCGCCGATGCCGGTAGCGGCGGGCGTTACACGCACGGAGGTCGCGATTGCTTGAGGACGCGTCTGAAGATTGACGCCAGGAGGTACTCATCATGAAAAAATTTGCAACCATTCTTTCCGCCGCGGCCTTTGCCCTGGCTATCGGCGGTCCGTCGTCGTTTGCGCAAAGCACTTCACCTTCCGCCAGCGAGTCGATGCACGAAGCCGGGCAGGAGATGAAAAATGCCGGCAGCGATACCATGAATGCGGCGGAGAACGTCGGGCACGGCGCCAAAACCGCGGTCAAGGACACCACCATCACCGCCAAGGTCAAGAAGGACCTGCACGGTGACGAGACGACCAAGGCTGAGAAGATCCACGTATCGACGAGCGCGGGAGTCGTCACGCTGAAGGGTCACGTTGACTCGCAGGCCGCGGCAGACCGAGCCGTTCAGATTGCCCAGAACGTTGAAGGCGTGAAGAGCGTGGACAATCGGCTCGCGATCGCGGGATCAGCTTCATCCAGGATGTAACAGGCCCCGTTCCAGTTCCTGGCCGCCCCTCGGATAAGCGGCATTGAAGGGTAGCGGTGATCCAACTCGTGAGGGGGATCGCCGCTACCCCGTTTTTCGCGCCGAGCCACATCCGACTTTCAAATCCCGGGTAACGTGATAAGAATCGGCAGATGCAGACCCTTCTACCGGTTGCTCAAAAGATTGGCGATGCGCTCAAGCGGCGTGGCGAGACGATCGCCGTGGCCGAGTCCTCCTCCGGCGGTCTGATCGCAGCTTCGTTGCTGAGCGTCGCCGGCGCATCGGCATATTTCGTCGGCGGGGTAGTGTCATACACGCGCAAGTCGATGAGCGAGCTGCTCAAGCTGGGCGACGATGATTTCAAGCAGATGCGGGGTCTCACCGAACCCACCGCGCTCGT
>DATJWT010000228.1:0-4152 GCA_035500975.1 Binataceae bacterium (SeqCode) | reverse complement strand
GAAGAAGGCGCCTGACCAACTCATCAGGTCCGGGCACTTACCGTGGATCCGGGATCCCTCGCGGCGCTTCTCGACGCGCGCCGCGCGGGAACGACAAATCATGAAGTCAGCGGACGGCGCGGAGGCGGCGATGCCGCGATTTTGCGGTACGGATCGAGACGAGGCGATCGAGGATGAGGTCGGCGACCTCGTCCTTGCTGAGCTTGGGAAATTCCTGGGCGACACCGTTGGCGCCGATAAGGGTGACGATGTTGGTGTCGAGGCCGAAGCCCGCGCCTTCGCGGGTCACGTCGTTGGCGACGATCAGGTCGAGTCCCTTGCGCTTGAGCTTGTCGCGCGCGTTGATCTCGAGCGCCTGGGTCTCAGCGGCAAAACCGATCATCACGCGTGACCCACGCCTGGCGGCCAGGCGCGGCAGCTCGTCCGCGATCGAGACCATCTTCAGTTCAACGCCGCGCGCATTCTTCTTTACCTTCTGCACGGCTGGATGAGCGGGCCGGAAATCGGCGACCGCAGCCGCCATCACCAGCGCCGTACACCACGGGAAGTTGCTCGAAGTCGCGCTCAGCATCTCGGCGGCGCTGACGGTGTCGATGCGTTCGGCGCCCGAAGGAGCGGCAAGATGCGACGGGCCCGCGATAAGGCGGACCTGCGCGCCGCGCGCGATGGCGGCGCGTGCGATCGCGAAGCCCATCTTTCCCGACGATCGATTCGACACGAAGCGCACGGGATCGATCGCTTCCTGCGTGGGGCCTGCGGTTACGAGGATGCGCTCGGTCTCGAGGTCGCGCGCCGAGAGCATCCGCTCCAGTTGCTCAACGATGACCAAGGGATCCTCGAGACGGCCCTTGCCTTCATAACCGCATGCGAGGTCGCCCTCGCCCGGCTCGATAATCGTGACTCCCCTGCCCTTCAGGGTTGCCAGATTTTGCTGCACCGCAGGATGCGCGTACATATGCACGTTCATCGCGGGCGCAAACGCCACCCTGGCCTGGGTCGCGAGGAGCACGGTCGTAACGATATCGTCGGCAATTCCGGTGGCCGCCTTCGCGAGAACATCGGCGGTAGCCGGCGCGATCAAGACCGCATCGGCGGAGTCGGCGAGGCGGATATGGCCGATTTCGGATTCTTCGGTGAGAGAAAACGTGTCGGTCGCGACGGGGTTTTGCGAGAGAGTCTGGAGAGTGAGAGGCGTAATGAACTCGCGCGCGTTACGGGTCATCATCACGCGGACTTTTGCGCCGCGCTGGACGAGTAGTCGCGTGATCTCGGCGGCCTTGTAGGCGGCGATGCCGCCGGTAACGCCGAGCAGGATGGTTTTGTCCTTGAGGTGGGACATCGCGACAAAATTCTATTAGGCTCGCGGGGTCCCTCGCAACGAAGCGAGGGAAACCAAACACAAGTTAACCAAGCCGCAGACGCTCAGAGATTATTATTCTCAGTCGACCCCCTCGTCCGGCGCGCAGCGCGTGCAGAGGATCCATTCGTCGCGATGCTCCTCAGGACAGATCGCCAGCTCGCCGCCTTCTCCCCGGGGGGCTGATCAGAAGCTCTTCCAGGTGGATTCGGGGGTGCGGCGGTAGATGCCCTTGCCGCGCTCCAGCATGCCGTATCCGACCATTTCGCGCCGGAGAGTGGCCGCATCGGGGTGGTGGCGCTTGATCACCGCGTTGACCTCGGCCTCGGTGTAGCGCGAATCGACCGCGAAGCGGCGGGCGAGCCACTTGAGGATGGCCCAGCGTTTCTTGCGCGCATCGGGGATCTTGCTGAGGCGGTCGCCCTCGAGGAAATTCTGCAGCACCTCGCGCTCCCATACTTCCCCATCGACCTCGTAGGGCACCCTGGCCAGGTCGGTTGAGAACACGGAACGATTGATGCGATTGAGCGCATCGTGGTCGAGCCGGTACCAGTGCGTGTTACCATCGAGGCGCAGCGCGAGCAGGCCCGCATCCTTGAGGATCGCGAGGTGATGCGAGACGGTCGGCTCCTTGAGCGCGAGGAGCGCGGCGAGCTCCTGCACGTTGCGTTCGCGGTCGGCGATGAGGCCGACGAGCTTGAGGCGGCTTTCGTTGCCGAGCGCCTTGAAATGCCTGAGCAGCGCGGCGGTGTCCCGGTCGGTCATGAGTCTTGCCTCTCGATGGCGTTCTAATTAGATATCTATCTAATTAGATTTGCAGGCAGGAGGCAAGACCGTGGTTCGTACTCACGGACTGTCGCATATCAACCTGAACGTGGCCGACGCGGAGCGCTCGATACGCTTCTATCGCGAACTCTTCGGGATGGAAGCGATCCATGACTACGAGGGGCCGATAGGGCGGCATCCGCGGGGACGGCAGGTGGTCCTCAGCACCCCGGGCGCGGAGGATTTGATCGCAATCACGCAGATTCCGGGAGAGCCGGTGGGGCCGGCGGGAATGAGCCATTTCGGTTTCACCCTGATGAGCAACGACGACGTGGAAGCGGCAACTGCAGAAGCGGAGAGGCTGGGCGGCGCGGTCAAGCGGCGCGGGTCGGCGGAAGTCGATGGAATCGTGGAGCGGTTTGCGTACGTGGCCGATCCGGACGGGTACGTTATCGAGCTGAACGCGCAGCGGGTGCTGCTGGCGCGGAAACGGAGGAGCTATCCGCGGAGGACGAGTTCATAAGACACAGGCTAAAGCCTGTGCTCCTGCGCAGGATCAATAAGGCGCAGACAGAAGTCTGTGCCCACAATTCCTGGAAGACGGATCAGCCCTTTTTGAAGCGGGAGGGGAAGTCGGGGCCGAAGGTCTGGTCGGGATGCATTTTGCGGGCGCGCTCGAGCAGCACCTCTTCGGTCTCGGGAATATTGGGATCAGGGATGCAGCAATCGACCGGGCAGACAGCGGCGCATTGCTCCTGGTCGAAGAAGCCCACGCACTCGGTGCACTTCTGCGGAGCTATATAGTAGATGTCTTCCTTGATCGCGGGATTGCTCGCGCCATCGAGTTCCCACGGCGCCCCACCCTCGTAGATTGCGGTGTTCGGGCATTCGGGCTCGCACGCGCCGCAATTGATGCATTCCTCAGTAATCAGCGTGGACATATCGCACTAGTTCCTCGGCCAGCAGTCGTCATCACCACAGGCCGGCATCTTTCTTCAATTTGAAGGGCAAGAATATCGGCGGCGTGCATGGCTAGCAAGTGCGAGGTTCGCGTTTATCAATCAGTCCGGCATCGCTCCGACGACGCGCCTGGCGAGTTCCTTGAACGCGATGCTGGCGGAATGCGATGGGTCCTTGATGACGAGCGGCATGCCCTCGTCCCCCGCCTTCCGCAATTCGGTCTGAATGGGAATTCGCGCGAGCAGGTCCATATGCTCCTGCACCGCCATCCGCTCCCCGCCGCCATGTCCGAAGAGTTCATCGCGCTCGCCGCAATCGGGACACTCAAAGTAGCTCATGTTCTCGACCACGCCGAGCAGCGGGCAATGCACCTGCCGGAACATCCGGACGGCGCGGAGCGCATCGAGGAGGGCGACATCCTGCGGGGTCGTCACGATGACGACGCCATCGATTGCGACCTGCTGCGCCAGCGTCAACTGCGCATCGCCGGTACCGGGGGGAAGATCGACGATCAGGAAATCCTGGGTGCCCCACAGCGTGTCTTTGAGGAACTGGCGCACGGCGCCCATCACCATCGGGCCGCGCCAGATCACCGGGGCGCGTTCCCCGAGGAAGAAGCCAATCGAGATTAGCTTCACGCCGTACTTTTCGATGGGATAGAAATTCTGGCCGCCGGCCGACTTGGGGCGGTCGGCTCCAGTGCCGAACATCATCGGGATGGAGGGTCCGTAGATGTCGGCATCGAGGAGCCCCACGCTTAGTCCGAGCTGGGCGAGTGCGCAGGCGAGATTCACGGCGACGGTGGATTTGCCGACACCGCCCTTCCCGCTGGCGACGGCGACGATGTACCTGGTGCCTTCAAGGCGCACGCGGCCGGTTTTTTCGCCGAGCTCCGCTTCGAGCTTGCGGACGCGCAGTTCTACATCGCCGACGCCGAGGCCGTGGGCGAGCGCCCGATGGATGGCATCGGCGAGCTGCTGCATGACTTCATCGCGCTCGGTGGCCTGGCGGACGAGGATGGAGAAAGAGCCGCCGGGCCCGGGAGCAACGTTTTCGACGAGGCCGAGGGT